>NZ_JBITER010000014.1:627-179216 GCF_044455345.1 Streptomyces sp. NPDC051286
GGGGGGGGGCGCCCGCCACAACCCCCGCACCCCCCCCCCGCCCCCCCCCCCCCGGGGGCCCCCCCCCCCCGGGGGGGGGCCCGCCCCCCCCCCCCCCCCCCCCGGGGCGACCCGGGCCGGTGGCCGCGTTCGGCCGACCGGATCACGTGATGGCCCATCCACTGAAGACGCACGGGGGACGCGCCGGTCAGGGCAGCGGGCAGCCCGGACCGAGGGCAGCGACGGAAGCGGCTAACCTCACTGCCGTGACAGACCAGCAGCCTCACCGGTTCGAACGTGGCACGGACGGTCCGAAAGTGATCGTCGCGGGCCTCGACGGGTCCGATTCGTCGATGCGCGCCGCCGCGTACGCCGCAGGGCTGGCCCGTCGGCAGAACGCCATGCTCGCCCTCGTCTATGTCCAGCCGGTGATGCCCGCGGGTGCCGCGCTCGGCGCACCGGTCGCCGACACGATGGGCGAGGTCGTGGAGGGCCTGGTGAGCGAGATCAGGGCGGCCACGGAGCGGTTCAAGGACATATGGGATGTGCGCTGGGAGTTCCACACCTTCCGCGGTGATCCGTACAGCGGCCTGGTCACCGCGGCAGACGAGCTGAAGGCGGATGCCGTCGTGGTGGGCGCGTCGGAGTCGGCGGGACACCGGTTCATCGGATCGGTGGCGATCCGGCTGGTGAAGGCGGGGCGCTGGCCCGTCACCGTCGTCCCGTGAACGGTGGGCAGCGTCGGGACGGGCCCCGCCTCCGGGTCCGTCAGGCGTTCTTCTCGATGGACTTCTGGAACTCACGGGCCATCCTGTCCAGGCCCCGCGAGCGCCACTCGGTCCAGAACGGCTTCCATTCGCCGGTTTTCCTGCGGCCGCTGACGATGTCGTTGACCAGGTCCGTGGCCTCGGTCGACATACGCCCGTAGTGCTCGGTGTACGCGTCGGAGTAGTGACCCACCGTCGGGTTGGCGATGGCGGTCCCGGTGAGCTTCTGCTCGACGGCGTAGATGTCCTTCACGTCCTGCGGGCCATCGGATCCGGCGAACGTGGAAGGGAGCAATGCGAATGGGGCGGTGGTCGCGGTGGCCAGTCCGCTGTAGAACCCCTCGACCTGCTGCTTCCCCCGGTCGGTGCGCTGCGGGAAGCCCTGCTTGTCGTAGGTGAAGTCGGCCCCCTCTGTGCCGAATTCCAGCAGTTCGCGCTCCTTGGTGCCGAAGGGCGCGGCGAGGTAGTCGAGGACGCCGAGCAGCATCCGTACCCGCTCCTCGCTGCCCTTTTTGATGGCGGTGTAGCCGATGGTGCCCAGGTGGTAATGGTGGTTGGACTGGCGGCCGCCCGCAGCGAACGGGATCAGGATCTCGGCGGCGAGCGAGGGGTCGTTGGTACGGAGGTTGGCACGGGCGCCGGACGGGTTGGCGAACACCGCGGCGCCGATGGAGCCCTGGGCCATCTTCAGATAGGCATCGGCCATCTTCGGGTCGCCCGGGTAGAAAACCCCGGCCTTCTTGAGCTTCAGTACGAAGTCCAGTGCCGCCAGGTACTCGTCGGTCTCCTGCCAGAAGGTGAGTGAGCCGTCCTTGTTCTGCCGCCACTTGTTCGGGGCTCCGAAGCACTGGCTCATCACGCTGACGGCATTGACGTAGATCGGTTCCAGCGCCCAGACCTTGCCGCCGGTGACCTCCTTGCACTTGGCCAGGAACTCGTCGGCACTGCCGGCGGACAGGCCGCCCGCCTTCTCCCAGACGTTGGGGTTGCCGCCATAGACCTGGCCGAACGCGGGGTAGGGACTGGGCGCACCCCAGATCTTGCCGTTGACCACGGCAGTCTTCCAGTGTGCTGGGGTCATCGCGGCGAGGTTCGGGTAGTCCTTGACCGCGTCGCCCGAGACGTAAACGGTGATGTCGGCGCACTTGGATTCCAGCAGCTGGGCGACGTGCTGGATGCCCTGGTTGGGCGGTATCCACATCAGGTCGGGCAGGTCCCCGCCGGCAACAGTGGCGGAGAACTTCTCGTCATACCCGGGGTCTGTGCCCAGGATGGCGGAGAGATCGACACCGAGCGCCTTGTTGACCTTCTGCCAGTGCTCGTTGGAGCCCTTGGGGAGCGGCGGCTGGGTCCAGATCTCGGTGAGCAGGGTGACCTTCGAACCGTCGCCGGGGGCCTTCGGGACGCTCTGGATCAGCTCCTTGGGGTACGAGAGGTAGCCCGCGGAGAGCCCCTTCGCGTTGGGAGGCAGATCGGGCTTGATGCTGGTGCTGGGAACGTACGAGGGAAGCTTCACCTTCCCCGAGGCGGCTTCGCCCTTGGCGGCGGTGGAGGAGCCGCAGCCGGCGAGCGTGGTGGCGGCGCCTGCGGCGACGGCGGTGCTCAGGCCGAGGAAGGTGCGTCGGGACATGCCTGTCATAGGGAATCTCCGCAACGGTGTGAGAAGGCTGGGGACAGATGAGCGGGCATGGGTCAGCCCTTGATGGCTCCGGTGAGTACGCCCTTGGTGAAGTACTTCTGCAGGAACGGGTAGAGCAGCAGAATCGGGATCAGCGCGAGCATGACGACCGCCATGGAGATCGACTGCTGGGGCGGCAGATGGGCCACGCCGAGCTGGTCGGCCGCCATCTGCTTGTTCTGCACCACATAGGTGCGCAGCAGCAGCTGGATGGGCCATTTGCCGGAGTCGTTGAGGTAGAGCATCGCGTTGAAGAAGGCGTTCCAGTACGTCACCGCGTAGAAGAGCCCGACGACGGCGATGACGCCCTTGGAGAGCGGCAGCACGATCCGGGTGAGGATCCGCCAGTCGCCCGCTCCGTCGATCCGGGCGGCCTGGTACAGCTCCTCGGGGATGTTCATGAAGAATGCCCTCATCACCACCAGGTTGAAGGCGTTGACCAGGCCCGGCAGGATCAGCGCCCAGTACGAGTCGAGCAGCCCGAGCTCCTTGACCAGGACGTACATCGGGATCATGCCGGGCGCGAAGAGCAGGGTGAACAGGACGAGCAGCAGCACGGGCTTGCTGCCGGGGACGCCGCGCTTGCTCAGCGCATAGGCCAGGGCGATGGTCGTCAGCAGGGAGAGCGCTGTGCCGACGCCGGTGATCAGGACGCTGACCGTGACGGCACGTGTGACCAGTCCGCCCGAGAGGATGGTGCGGTACGCCTGCAGGGTGGGCTCGGTCGGGAAGAGTACGTATCCTCCGGCTGCCGTGACCTCCTCACGGGAGGCAAGGCTGGTCGAGAGGACGACCAGGAATGGCAGGGTCATCACGGCGACGATGACGGTGAGGACGACAGCTTTGGCAGCCGAGCCCAGCCGGGTCGGCGGCTCCTCCCAGGCGGCCCTGCGGTCGGCGGGCCGGGGCTTCAGGAGAGGCAGTCCGATGGTCATGTGCTGTACACCCCTTGCTCTCCGAATGCATGGGCGAGCCGGTTGGCGCCCCAGATCATCAGTGCGCCGACCACGCCCTTGACCAGGCCGGCAGCGGCGCCGATGCCCCAATCGCCGTAGACCACGCCGTGGTAGTACACGTAGGTGTCGAGGACCTCGGAGGCCCGGGCGCCGACCGCGTCGCGCTGGAGGAGAAACTGCTCGAAGCCGACGGACAGTACGTCGCCGAGGCGCAGCACCAGCAGCATGATCGTGACACCGCGGACGGCGGGCAGGGTGACGTGCCACATGCGCCGCCAGGGTCCGGCGCCGTCCACGGCGGCCGATTCGTACAGACTCTGGTCGACGTTGGCGAGCGCCGCCAGATAGATGATCATGCCCCAGCCGATGTCCTTCCAGATCACCTGTGCGGTGATCAGCATGGGGAAGGTGCTGGGATCGGTCATCACGTCGAGGGCCGAGAGCCCGTGGTCACGCAGGAAGTTGCTGATGAGTCCCGCACCGCCGAGCACCTGCTGGAAGAGGGCGACGACCAGCACCCAGGAGATGAAGTGCGGGAGGTAGACAACGCTCTGGACGAACTTCTTCACGCGGCTGCTGACAACGCTGTTGATGAGCAGCGCGAGGGCCAGCGGGGCGGGGAAGAAGAAGATCAGCTGCAGCGCGGCAAAGGCCAGCGTGTTGCGTACGGACTCCCAGAACGCCGGGTCGGAGAAGATCTCCTGGAAGCTGGCCAGGCCCACCCACGGGCTGCCCTTGAAGCCGATGAACGGCTGGTAGTCCTGGAAGGCAACGATGTTGCCCAGCATCGGCACGTAGAAGAAGGCGGCGAAGAAGAGCAGGCCCGGGGCCATCAGGGCGAGCATCACCCAGTTGTTCCGCAGCCGGACCCGCAGCGGTACGCGGCGCAGCGGGGGCCGGCCGGTCTTCGCCTTGGACGCTGGAGGGGACGCGGCCCGGGGGCTGCGCGTTGTTGCAGGGGATGTCACACGTACTCCCTTGCCTGACGACACGGCGAATTTAGAAACCAACTTTCCGAAAAGAGTGGCCACATCATCGAAGCGTCGACCTGGTACGTCAACAGCCATACAGCCCTGTCGAGTTGGACTTTTCTAAACCGTGTTCTCGATATGTTCCAGTACCAGCCGAGCTGCCCCGATCGCAGTTGACTCCTCGCCGAGCGAGGAGTTCCGGACATTCGGCGCGTTCGGGCAGAGAGCGGAGAGTGACGCGCCGAACGGCTCGCTGAGCAGCGCTCCGGCCCGGGAGATACCGCCGCCCAGCACGACCAGCTCGGGATCGAGGGCGGCGACATGGGGCGCCAGGCATGCGGCGAGCGACTCGGCGAAGGCGCGCAGCGCGTACCGTGCGCCGCCGTCCCCGGCCGCCGCCGCCTCGACCACGGCGCGGGCGGCGCTGTCCCGGGTGGGCAGCTCGGCGCCCTGGTGTCCGGCAGCCCAGTCCAGCAGCCGCCGGTAGGCCGCCGACCAGCCGTCCGGGGGCAGCAGTTCGCCTGCCGCACCGCCGTGCCCCCGGTGGAGCCGCCCGTGCAGCCACAGGCCGATGCCGGGGCGGTTGCCGACGTAGAGGTAGATGGCGTCCCGGACCCCGACGGCTACCCCCCCGGCGCATTCGGCGAAGGTGGCCAGCTGGATGTCGTTGCCCACCAATACTGGGCCCGGGGCACTGTCCGCGAGCTCGCTCCCGAGGTCGAGTCCGGTCCAGCCGGGCAGCGCGGTGCTCCGCACCACCCGGCCCGCGAGGTCCACCATCCCGCTGGTGCCGATGCCGGTGGCCAGTGGGCGCACCCCGGTGCTCTCCGGCCGGGCCAGGCACGCATCGATCGCCCCTCGGACGGTGCCCAGCCGTTCCCGGGCGGTCATGGCGGGGGTGACGGCGGCCCGTTCCGAGGCGACGGTGCGGCCGAGCAGGTCCACGGCCTGCACCAGCACCTTGTGCGCCCCGATGTCCACGCCGATGACATGTCCCGCCTCGGCCCGGAACCGGAAGCGGCGGGCCGGGCGGCCCACGGAACCACTGTTGGCCCGCAGCTCCACCAGTCGGCCCTCGCGCAGCAGCTGCGCCGTGAGGTCCTGGGCGGTCGGCCGGGACACCCCGATCAGCCCGGCAAGTTCCGGCACGGTGACGTCGTCGCGTTCTCGCATCACCCGCAGGGCAGCGGCCGTGTTCAGCCGGCGCAGCAGCGAGGCGTCCCCACCCCGGTCCATGGCGCTCCCTTGACAGCCTGATCGTCGGATCTCCATGGTGTCCCATGGCAATTCAGCAACTTACCTAATAAATAGCGCCCTTGAGGGAGTGCGAACATGGGTGAGCAGGGCCATCCCGAGCTGCAGTGCGGGCTCGGTTCATGGGACAGCGACATGTACGGCAATCACCGGATCCTGGTGCGCGCTCCCTCGGACGGCCCCGTTTTCGGGGCGGAACTGCCGTGGCGGCGCAGGGATCCGGACCCCGGGGCAGTGGACATCCTGGTCCTCGCCCCGTCAGGCCGCCGGGTACGGAACACGGTCCGGATCGAGGTGACGGCCGAGCGCGGCCGGATCGCGTTCGAGCCGGTGGAGGGGCGGGGCGACTACGCCGTGCACTATCTGCCGTACGCGCACACGGGCCGTCCGTACTATCCGCAGGCCGCCTACCGGCATCCGACGCCGACTGCGGACCCCGACTGGGTGCACCGTTGCGGGCTGCACCGGCCGGACGTGATCTGGGCTTCGCTGCCGCGCGCGGAAGCGTTCCGGTACGAGGCCGTGAGCGCCGTCGACTCCTTCGCCCCACTGGGGTTCGCCGCCACGGACGACGAGTGCGAGGCGCTGACCGCGGCTCATCCGGACGAGCCGTTCCTGCTGTTCGGCGAGGACCGCGACCATCCGCTGGGCCGGTACGACCGGCTGCCCGCCACCTGGGCCCGCGCCGTGCCGTCCGCCCCGTTCACGGGTGCGGCGTCACGCGGCGAGTTCTATGTGCTGCAGGCCGGGGTGTACGCGGTGGAGGAGCTGACGGAGCTCCGTACCGAGGTCCGCGGGCTGCCGTTCGCGGTCCGGTCTCTCAGTGCGGGCGGCACCGACGCACGGGGGGAGCCGTTCGAGAACCGGATCGATGTCGGCACGGGGCATGTCCACGCGCTCTGGTTCGGCCTGGACATCCCGGATGCCGCCGAACCCGGTACGTACGAGGGCGAGATCGCCGTACGCGCCCACGGCACCGGGGAGCGCGTGCTGCCGCTGCGGATCACCGTCGGTCCGCAGACCGTTGCCGACCACGGCGCCGGGGACCCCGCCCGGCTGGCGCGGCTGCGCTGGCTGGACTCGACGCTCGGCCAGGACGACGAGATCGTCCCGCCGTTCACCCCGGTGAAGATGGCCGGGAACCGCCTGGAGATCCTCGGCCGGGCAGTGGAGATCGGCCCCGCCGGGTTGCCGCAGCGGCTCACCTCCTCGTTCACCTCCGGGGTGACGGGCACGGACGGTCCGGAACGCGATCTGCTTGCCGGACCGGTCTCGTTCACGGTCGGTCACCCGCTTGACCACGGTCCACTGAGGCTCGACCGGACCGGACCGGCGCGCGGCTGCTGGTCCTGCGAGGCCACCGGCCCGGGTATCCGGCTGCGTACCGAAGGAGCGTTGGAGGCCGACGGCTTCCTCGTCGTACGGACGACTGTCGAGGCGGTCGACGAGCTCGCCCTCGACGTGCGCCTGAACGTGCCGGTCCGGGCGGAGATCGCCCGGTACGCGATGGGTCTCGGGCTGCCGGGGCAGTTCTGCCCGCAGACGTACGACTGGCAGTGGGACACCCCCGTCCACAACCAGGACGCCCTCTGGCTCGGCTCCCCCGCGGCCGGTGTTCAGCTCTCGCTGCGCGACGAGCACTATGCACGGCCGCTGAACACCAACTACTACCGCGAGAAGCCTCTGGTCATGCCTCGCTCCTGGGCCGGCGACGGCAGCGGCGGGGTCCGGCTGCGCACCGAGGACGGGGTGCGGACGGTGAGCGCGTACAGCGGCCCGCTCCGGATGGCCGCCGGGGAGAGCCGCTGCTTCGAACTGCGGCTGCTGCTCACTCCGTTCAAGCCGATCAGGCCCGGACTCCAGCTCGCCGAGCGCTACTTCCATGCGTACGCCGCCCCCGCCGAGGTAGCCGCGTACGGTGCGAATGTCGTCAACATCCATCATGCGACGCCGCCCAACCCGTACATCAACGACCCCCTGCTGGCCGCCGATGTGCTGCGGGACTACACCGCCGAGGCACACCGGCTCGGCATCCGCGTGAAGGTGTACGACACCGTGCGCGAACTGACCCGGCACAACCCGGAGCTGCCTGCCCTCGCCTCGCTGGGCAGCGAGGTCCTGGCGCCGGGGCCCGGCGGCGGACACGCCTGGCTGTGCGAGCACCTGGGCACGGACTACGTCCCCGGCTGGGTGGCCCCCGACGTCGCCGATGTGGCTGTCGTGACCTCGGGCGACTCGCGCTGGCACAACTCCTATGTGTGCGGCATCGACCGGCTCCGCCGCCGGATCAAAATCGACGGACTCTACCTCGACGACGTGGCGTACGACCGGACCACCATGAAGCGGGTCCGCAAGATACTGGCCCGGTCCGGCGACACCGCGCCGCTGATCGATCTGCACTCCTGCAACCAGTACCGGGAGCCGGACGGCTTCGCGTCCAGCGCCAATCTGTACGCGGAGCTGATGCCGTACACCGACCGGCTCTGGCTGGGCGAGCTGTTCGACTACGAGGGGACCGACCCCGCCTACTGGCTGGTGGAGCTCTCAGGGATTCCGTTCGGAATGATGGGCGAGATGCTGGAGGGTGGCGGCAACCCGTGGCGGGGCCTGGTCTTCGGGATGACGGCGCGCGCCCCGATGACCGATGTCCGGCCACTGTGGCGGGCCTTCGACACGCTGCGGTTGCCCGAGGCCGGGTTCACCGGATGGTGGGCGGACGAACAGCCCGTGGCGACCGGCCGGGACGATGTCCTCGCCTCCAGCTGGAAGGGACCGGGCGGAACGGCGACCGCGGTCGCTTCGTGGGCTGCGACTCCGGTGGAGTGCGTGCTGACCAGCTCCGGCGACCCGGTTGCCGCGTACGCACCCGCGATCGAGGGCTTCCAGCCGGAACGCTCGTTCGCGGCAGGCGAGCCGGTCCCGGTGGCGCCGGGCCGGGGGTGGCTGCTGTCCGTACGGCCGGCGTCCGCGCCTCGCTGACCGCCACCGACGCCGCACTCGGCACACCGCACGCCGGCCGAGTGCGGGGTCGCGCGCGCCGCACGATTGCCTGCTCCTGTCCGTTCACCGCCCGGCCGACCGTTCACCGCACCATTCGCCGCTCCGTGCGACCGCTCGTCGCACGCCTCGGTGCTACTTCTGTTCGTCGCGGCCCCGATGCGTTCGTATACGGCGCAGGCAGCGGCGAGGCAGCAGGGGCCTCCGCGGGAAAGGGGCGTTCACCATGACCACGACGACCGATGAGCGGGCCCTCGCGGAGTTGCAGCGCGAACACGGTCCCGCGCTCCTCCACTTCCTGCTCGGTCTGACTTTCGGCGACCGGCAGCGCGCCGAGGATCTGCTCCAGGAGACGCTCGTACGCGCCTGGCAGCACCCCGAGGCGTTCGACAGTCCGTACGAATCGATGCGGCCCTGGCTCTTCACGGTCGCCCGGCGGCTGGCGATCGATGCGCGCAGATCCCGCCAGGCCCGGCCGACCGAGGTCAGCGACCTCGTACTGGAGAGCGCCCCGAACCGGGAGGACACGACGGAGGCGACCGTCGCCGCGCTCGATGTCCGCGAGGCGGTGCGGACGCTCAGCCCGGAGCACCGTGCGGTGCTGGTCCAGATCTACTTCCGCGGGCTGAGCGTGGGCGAGACGGCGCAGGTGCTGGGCATACCGGCGGGCACGGTCAAGTCCCGTTCCTACTACGCGCTGCGCCTGCTCTCCCGCAATCTGCCCGGCTACTCCAGCAGGTCCTCCTCGCTCAGCAGGCCGAGCAGCGACACCGTCTCCGCGACCTCCACATAGTCGGCGGCGCATCCGTCGCAGTCCTGCAGATGCCGCGAGACCTGCCGGGCCTCCCCGTCGGTGAGTGCATCGAGCACGTACGCGCCGAGCAATTGCCGCATGTGCGGTCCCTCCCCGGGATCGGCGGTCATCGCAACCTCATGTCTGTGACGGATCGGGTCGGACGGATCCTGTCCTTCTGGCCACGCGGGGCGCGCTCCCCCGGTTCAATGCTGCGTGTGGCCCGGTGCCGAGATGAGGAAGAGGCGAGACGGGATGCGCCCGGAACATGCGGATGGAACCAGCGGGGGCGGGCTGCTGGTCCCGATGGCCTGGATGTACGCCGAGTACATCGCCGATGAACTGCTGCGGACCGGCGATCTGATGGAGCCGTCGACACTGGAGTACCGAGCGGGGCGCGAGGCGCTCGCCCTGACCATCTTCCTCTCCGACGGGGCGGCGGCCGATGCGCTGCCCGCGACCCGGATGGACGAGCTGCGGCTGCTGACGGCGTACGGGAGCGCCTGGCGCCGCTGGGTCTGCGAACGGCTCGGCGCGACGGCGTCCGGGGTCCCCTCGCAGGTCGGCGGCCGGGGTGTTCCGGATCCCGATCTGGCGCTGGCCCGTCGCGCATGGCGGTGGCTGGACGAGACCGAGCTGCTCGCGGCCGATCTCGACGCGATAGGGCCGCCGCCGTGGGAGCCGCCCGGCACCGAGGGCGACGAGGAGTGGGCGCAGGCGTCGGCCCAGGTGTGGACGCCCGCCTGGCAGCTGGGGCTGCCCCTGGGGCATCTGGCGATCCATCTGCACTGAGCATGGCGGGTGCCTTCGCCTCTCACGAACCGTGAACCCCGGCGCGGTACTTCGGCAGCCGCACCGTGATCTTCATCCCGGCGCCGATGCCCGTCTCGATGACGAGCCCGTAGTCGTCGCCGTACACCTGGCGGAGCCGTTCGTCGACGTTGAGCAGTCCGATGCCGGTGGAGTGTCCTCCTTCGCCGCGCAGGATGTGCCGCAGCCGTTCCGGGTCCATGCCGGTGCCGTCGTCCTCGATGACGACTTCTGCCTCCGAGCCCGCGTCCAGCGCACTGATGGTGATGCGGCTGCGGGTGACGGCGCCTTCGAGTCCGTGCTTGACGGCGTTCTCGACCAGAGGCTGGAGGCACAGGAACGGCAGGGCGACGGGCAGGACTTCGGGGGCGACCTGGAGGGTGACCGCGAGCCGTTCACCGAAGCGGGCCCGGACGAGGGCCAGATACTGGTCGATGGAGTGCAGCTCGTCGGCGAGGGTGGTGAAGTCGCCGTGGCTGCGGAACGAGTAGCGGGTGAAGTCGGCGAACTCCAGCAGCAGTTCGCGGGCCTGCTCGGGGTCGGTGCGGACGAACGAGGCGATCGCGGCGAGGGAGTTGAAGATGAAGTGCGGGGATATCTGGGCACGCAGGGCCCTGATCTCGGCCTCGATGAGCTGCGTGCGGGACCGGTCGAGTTCGGCGAGTTCGAGTTGTACGCAGACCCAGCGGGCCACCTCTCCGGCCGCCCTGGCCAGGACCGCCGACTCGCGCGGGGCGTAGGCGATCAGGGTGCCGAGGACACGGTGGTCAACGGTCAACGGCACGGCGACGGCCCAGCGCAGCGGGCAGTCGAGGTCGTCGCAGTCGCTGTGGAAGGCGGTGTCGCGGCCGCTGGCGAGAAGCCCCTGCACCTGGTCCATGACGTGTCTGCCGTGGTGGTCGCCCTCGCCGTCCCAGACGAGGACCCGGTCCCGGTCGGTGAGACAGAGCGCGTCGGTGCCGAGGAGGGAACGCAGTCTGCGGGCTGACTTGCGGGCGCTCTCCTCGGTGAGTCCGGCGCGCAGCGGGGGCGCGGCGAGCGACGCGGTGTGCAGCGTCTCGAAGGTGGCGTGCTCGACGGGGGTGCCGACGTCGCTGGGGCGGACGGGACGGGCGGTGCGGCGGCCGAGCAGGAACCCGGCGCCGAGCAGGAGGAGCACGAGCAGGACGAGGACGGCGTACGCGGGCCCTGTCATCGGTGCCTCCCGGGCATCAGGGCCTCCGGCAGATGGAAGCGGGTCATCGCGGCATTCGTGCCGGACGGTATGCGACCGGGCGTGGCGAGCGATACCAGGACCATCGCGAGGAAGCCGACCGGCACCGACCAGACGGCGGGCCAGGCGAGCAGGGTGTGCGGCCAGCCGGGCGGGCGCACCGCACCGCTGACGGTGATCGCGACGGACAGGAACGCGGAGCCGCCGCCGAGCACCAGTCCGGCGATCGCGCCCGGCGGGGTGAGCCGCCGCCACCAGATGCCGAGGACCAGCAGCGGGCAGAAGGACGACGCCGATACGGCGAACGCCATCCCCACGGAGTCCGCCACCGGCACCCGGCTGACCATGAGCGAGCCGGCCAGTGGCACACACATGGCGAGAACGGTGGCCAGCCGGAAGTGCCGTACGCCGCGCGAGGGCAGGACGTCCTGGGTGATGACGCCGGCGACGGCCATCGTGAGTCCGGATGCGGTCGACAGGAACGCGGCGAAGGCACCGCCGGCGATGAGTGCGCCGAGCAGGTCCCCGCCGAGCCCGCCGACGGCGCGTTCGGGCAGCAGCAGCACGGCGGCGTCGGCGTCCCCGCCGTGGATCAGCTCGGGGGCGTACAGCCTGCCCAGTGCCCCGTACACGGGCGGCAGCAGGTAGAACACGCCGATCAGGGCGAGGACGGCGACGGTGGTGCGGCGGGCGTCGCGGCCGTTCGGGCTGGTGTAGAAGCGGACGACGACGTGCGGCAGCCCCATCGTTCCGAGGAACGTCGCGATGATCAGCCCGTAGGTCGCGTAGAGCGGATGGTCGGCCCGGAAGACGGACAGCTGCTCGTCGAAGGTGACCCGTGGCCGCCCGTCGCCCTGCCAGGCCAGCACCAGGAAGATCGCAGGAACCAGAAGCGCCGTCAGCTTCAGCCAGTACTGGAAGACCTGGACGAAGGTGATGGACCGCATGCCGCCCGCCGCGACAGCGACCACGACGACGGCTGCGACGAGCACATCGCCGAGCCAGCCGGGCGCCCCGGTCAGGATCTTGAGGGTGAGCCCGGCACCCTGGAGCTGCGGTACGAGGTAGAGCCAGCCCGCCCCCACGACGAGCACGCTCACCAGCCTGCGCACCTGCCGGGATTCGAGCCGCCCCTCCGCGAAATCAGGCAGGGTGTACGCCCCCGAGCGGCGCAGCGGCGCGGCGACGAAGACGAGCAGCACCAGATAGCCGGCGGTGTAGCCGACCGGGTACCAGAGCATGTCGGGGCCGTGCACGAGCACCAGGCCGGCGATGCCGAGGAAGGAGGCGGCGGAGAGGTACTCGCCGCTGATCGCGGCGGCGTTGAGCCGTGGGCGCACGGTGCGGGAGGCGACGTAGAAGTCCGAGGTGGTACGGGAGATCCGCAGCCCGAAACCGCCGACGAGGACGGTGGCGAGGACGACGGCGGCGACGGCCACCACCGCATACGTGCGGCTCACTGTGCGGGGCGGCCTTCCACGAGCCGGGCGAAGTCGCGCTCGTTGCGCTCGGCCCGCCGCACGTACCACCAGGCGGTCAGAGTCAGCGGCGGGTAGGCGGCGAAGCCGAGGACCGTCCAGACGACGGCGGCGCTGCGCAGCGCCGCGAAGACCAGCGGCAGCGTGCCGGCGACGACGGCGAGGACGGTGAACGCGGTGAGCCCGGCGCGCAGCTGGCTGCGCATCAGCGAGCGGACGTAGGCGCCGCCGAGCGCGGTCTGCTCGTCGATCTCCGACTGGGTGCGGTAGCGGGGCAGCGGGCGTACCCGCCGGGGCTCCCCCGTCACCACTTCACGCCGGGGCGTCGACTCTGCGGACATGGGCCCGGAGTGTACGCAGCCGGGGACCGCTCTGGGAAGGTGTCGGACCTGGGTAGTCCCTGGTCAGCGGCCGGTCTGCCGCATGAGCAGATCGCGCAGGGCGCGGGCGTGGCGGCGGCTCACGGCAAGCGATGCGGTGCCGATGCGGACGCTCATGCTGCCCGCGTCGAGCCGCAGTTCGTCGATCCGGCCGAGGGCGACGAGATGGCGGCGGTGAATGCGTACGAAGCCGCGCGAGCGCCAGCGTTCCTCCAGGGTGGTGAGGGGAATCCGGACGAGGTGGCTGCCGCCCGCGGTGTGCAGCCGGGCGTAGTCGCCCTGTGCCTCCGCGTACGCGATGTCGTCGATCGGGATGAACCGGATCACTCCGCCCAGTTCGACGGCTATCTGGTCGGTTGCGGTGTCCTGGACGGAAGCGGAGCGGCCGCCGACCTGTTCGGCGACGCGGCGGACCGCTTCGGCGAGGCGTTCGCGGCGGACGGGCTTGAGGACGTAGTCGACGGCCTTGAGGTCGAACGCGTGGACGGCGAACCCTTCGTGGGCGGTGACGAAGACGATGAGCGGGGGCGCCGCGAACCCGGCCAGCAGCTGGGCGACGTCGAGGCCGGTGAGGCCCGCCATGTGAATGTCGAGGAAGACGACGTCGATGGCGGACGGGTCGTCGGGACCGGCGTCGACGGCGCTGCCGATCCGGCGCAGCGCCTCGGTGGCCCCGGTGGCGCCTTCGGCGCTGCGGATGCGGGGGTCGGCGCGCAGGAGGTAGAGCAGCTCCTCCAGGGCGGGTGCTTCGTCGTCGACGGCGAGTACGCGCAGCATGAGGCCGGAGTGTAGAGCGTGTCCGGAGGTGTTGGCCCCAGTGATTCACGGGTGCGTTCCGTTCGAGGTGCGTGTGGCCGACAGGCGGCAGCTGCTGGAACTCACCCGCTGAGCTGCCCTATCTGAGAAGTCGGGAGAGGCGACGGTCGGCCAGTGGCCTGCCGCAGGTCTGACAGGTCGGGCAGTACTGGAGCGAGAAGCCGCTGAACGAGACCTCCCGGATGATGTCCCCGCAGACGGGGCAGGGTTCGCCCGTGCGGCTGTGGACACGCAGCCCGCTCTTCTTCTCCGCCTTGAGCTTCCCGGCCGGCACTCCGCAGGAGCGTGCGACGGCGTCGCGGAGGGTGGTGCGCAGGGCCGTGTACAGCCGGGTGATGTCGTCGTCGGTGAGGCTCGCGGCGAGTGTGAACGGAGACATCTTCGCGGCGTGCAGGATCTCGTCGCTGTAGGCGTTGCCGATGCCCGCGATCAGGGACTGGTCGCGGAGGGCGCCCTTGATCCGCCGCCGTTCCCCGGCGAGGAGCGCGGCGAACGCGTCCCGGTCGAAGGAGGCGTCGAGCGGGTCGGGGCCGAGGCGGGCGATGCCGGGCACCTCCGCGGGGTCGTGCACGAGGTACACGGCGAGACGTTTGGTCGTGCCCGCCTCGGTGAGGTCGAATCCGTCCCCACCGGTGAGTACGGTACGCAGCGCCAGGGGTCCCTTGCCAAGGCGCGGCGGGGCGGCGGGGAAGCTGTCCTTCCAGTGCAGCCAGCCCGCCCGGGCCAGATGGGTGATCAGATGCAGCGGACCGGCGCCGATGTCCAGGAACTTGCCGCGCCGGGCGATGCCGGTGACGGTGCCGCCCTCCAGGGCGGTGAGCGGTGGGTCGTACGTCTTCAGCACGCTGACCGCGAGCGGCAGGACGCGGGCGATCTCCTTGCCGGTCAGGTTCTCGTCGAGAAAGACCCGCAGCGCCTCGACCTCCGGTAGTTCGGGCATGGGTCCCAGGATGCCGCAGCCCGCCGGCCCCTGCCACCGACCTCAGAGGCCGTAGGTCCGCTCCGCGGTGGTCGCGAAGACCGCCGACCGCTCGTCCGCGCCCAGTCCGTCGGTGAGGGCGCGTGCGGCGTCGACGACCTCCGTATAGCTCGCCGCGAGCCGGCAGACCGGCCAGTCGGAGCCGAACATCAGGCGGTCGGGCCCGAAGGCGTCGAGGACGGTGTCGGCGTACGGGCGGAGGTCGTCGACCGTCCAGGAGCGCAGGTCGGCCTCGGTCACCAGGCCGGAGAGTTTGCAGACGGTGTTGGGCCGGTCGGCCAGCGCCCGGACGTCTTCCGCCCAGGGGTGCAGGCTCCGGGCGGCGATGGGCGGCTTGCCCGCATGGTCGAGCACGAAGGTGAGTTCCGGCAGCAGCGCGGCGGCCCTGACGGTGGCGGGCAGCTGGTGGGACTGGACGACCAGGTCGTAGACGAGTCCGGCGGCGGCCACGGCGGACAGTCCGCGCTGCACCTCGGGGCGCAGCAGCCACTCGGGGTCGGGTTCGCCCTGGACCTGGTGGCGGATGGCTACGAGCCGGTCGCCACCGGGGAGTTCACGCAGGGTGGCGAGGGTGTCGGCAATGCCGGGCGCGGTGAGGTCGGTCCAGCCGACGACGCCCGCGACGAGGTCGTTGCCGTCGGCGAGGGCGAGGAACTCGGGGGTCTCCTCGGGAACGGTGACGGTCTGGACGAGGACCGTGGCGTGCACCCCGGCGGCGCGGGCCTCGGGCTCCAGGTCGGCCAGGGTGAAGGTGCGCCGGAGCGGGGCCAGTTCCTCGCCGGTGATCCACTCCTGGTCGCGTACCGACAGGTCCCACACGTGGTGGTGGGCGTCGACGATCCGTTGCGGGTCGGTCATGTCACAGCTCCCAGGCGACGGGGAGACCGGCTTCGGCGCCGTCCGACGAGTAGTCGTGCGTCACGTCGAGGAGTTCGTCCATCCGGGCCTGCCAGGCCACGTTGACGGGCAGCTGCTCGAGTTCGGCGAGGAGCCGGGCGTAGTCCTCGCATTCGATGACGTGGAACAGCTCGGTGCCACTGCGCCAGATCGTCCAGGAGGTGGCGCCCGCGGCACGGATCGCCGCGGTGAGCTCCGTGGGAACTTCGCGGTGCGCCGCCTCGTACTCCTCGACGCGGTCGGCGCGGACCTTGGTGTGCAGGGCGATTCTCATGGCCGGTGTCCGTCCTCGGTGAGCAGGCCCTCGGCGCGCAGTTCGTCCCAGAGGGCGTCGGGGATCTCGCGGGAGAGCAGGTCGGCGGCGTCGCGTATCTCGTCGGGCGAGCGAGTGCCGACGAGCACGGTGGCGACCGCGGGGTGGGCGAGCGGGTAGTGCAGGGCGGCGGCGCGCAGTGGCACGCCGTGGCCCTCGGCGACGGCCTTGATGCGCAGGGCCCGGTCGAGAAGGGTCAGTGGGGCGGCCGTGTAGTCGTAGGTCGCACCGGGCCGCGGGTCGGCGAGCAGCCCGGAGTTGAAGACTCCGCCGACGACGACGCTGCGGCCGCGTGCGGTCGCCTCGGGCAGCAGCTCGGCGAGCGCGGACTGGTCGAGGAGGGTGTAGCGCCCCGCGCAGAGGACGGTGTCCACATCGGTGTCGCGAAGGAAGCGGGTGAGCATCGCGGTCTGGTTCATGCCCGCGCCGATGGCTGCGACGACGCCTTCCGAGCGCAGCTTCTCCAGGGTCGGATAGGCCTCGCGGAAGGCGGCTTCGGCGTGGTCGTCCGGGTCGTGCAGATAGGCGATGTCGATGCGGTCGAGACCGAGCCGTTCGAGGCTGTCCTCGATGCTGCGGCGTACGCCGTCGGCGCTGAAGTCCCAGCGGCGGCGGTGGGTGGCGGGCACGGCGAAGCCCTCGGAGAGGCCGTCGTACGACGCGATCGGGTCGGCCGGGAGGGGGTCGAGCAGCCGGCCGACCTTCGTGGAGACCACGTACGAGTCGCGCGGCCGGTGACGCAGGGCCGCGCCCAGCCTGCGTTCGGAGAGGCCGAGCCCGTAGTGCGGTGCCGTGTCGAAGTAGCGGACGCCGTCGTCCCAGGCGGCGTCCACGGCGGCGGCGGCCTGGGCGGGGTCGACCTCACGGAAGAGATTGCCGATGGCGGCCGCCCCGAAGGACAGCTCGGTCACCTCGACCGCACTCGTTCCCAGCCTGTTTCGCCGCATGCCGCTGCCGTCCTCACCAATGATCGTTAATTCCTGCGTAACGAATATTCATCGGATCACTTGAACGCGTCAACACCCTCGGCGCCAAGAAATACCGCACCACCGCCAAAACCTGTCCGATCTATCGGGACCTCTGGGTGGGTTGACCGACCGGCAGCAGGTCGAGCAGCTCGCGCAGTTCGTCTTCGGCGCAACAGGCCAGCCGCTCCAGGTCGGGGACCGCCTTGCCGTCGGCCACCAGGCCGATCTGCACCCGGCCGCCGTACGTGGACAGAGCGATGGCCAGCGACTGCCCGCGCGCCAGCGGCGCCATCGGGTAGACGGCCCGCAGCGGGCAGCCGCCCAGCGAGAGCGCCGAGCGCGGCAGGGGCACGCTCGTGACCAGCACGTCGAAGAGCATCCTGGCGGCGCTGCCGGCGAGCGGGGCGCCGAATCGGTGAGCCAGTGAGGGCAGTTGATCGGCGAGCACCGCGACGGCGCCCGCACCCCGCAGTGGTCCGGCGGCCTTGTTGCGGTCCATTGCGGTGCGGACGGTGCGCAGTCGCTCCCACGGGTCGGACTCGGAGACGGGGAGTCCGAGCAGATAGGCGGAGAGCCGGTTCCCGGAAGCCGCGCCGGTGCCGGGCCGGCGCCGGGAGACCGGGACGAGGGCGCGCGGGTCAGCGACGGGCAGCCGCTCGCCGCGCTCCACCATCCAGCGGCGGAGCGCTCCGGCGACGACGCCGAGCAGGACGTCGTTGGTGGTCCCGCCCGCGACCCGGCGGATCCGGTGGACGGACTCGCCGTCCAACTCTGCGGTGGCCAGCCGACGGGTGCCACTGGAGATCGCGGTGAGCGCGGGGGCGCCACGCAGATCGAGGCGGCTGGCCCACACGACGGAGGCACCGACCCCGAACGCCCGCGAGAGGTCCTCGATCCGGCCCAGCGCGAATCCGGCCACCTGGCGCGGCCCCGGCATCCACGAGCGGGGCGGGACCGGGCGCGGTCGGCGGGCGCTCGAACCGCCGCGGGCGCGGGCTCCGAGGGAGGCGATCTCGTCGAAGATCCCGGCGCCGATGGCGACGGCGCGCATGCCGTCGGCGAGCGCGTGGTGCAGCTTGACGAGCACGGCGAAGGGCCCCTCGTCGGCGCCGGAGATGACGTACATCTCCCAGGGCGGCAGCCCCCGCTCCAGCGGCCGCTCCATGAGCTCGCCGGCGAGCCGGGTGGCCCCGGCCATGAAGCCGCCGTCCGGCGACCCGTCGTCCCGGGGCAGCAGCACGCGCTGGACGTGCCGACGGACGTCGAAGTCCTTGTCGACGGACCAGGCGGCGCCGCCGACCGGCAGCAGGACGTCCCGTACGCGCATCCGCAGCCGGGGGATCGCCGCGGCGCGGGCGCCGAGCAGCTCCACCACGGCGTCCGCGGTGACGCCCGGCGCCGGGGCGGGCGCCGGCGAGAAGACGGCGAGCGCGCCGAGGTGCATGGGGTGCGCATCGGTTTCGAGGTGCCAGAAAGCCAGATCGAGAGGTGCCAGTAGTTCAGTGCCCAACGGGTCCTCATGTCATCGAAGGCAAAGTTTGCCGGAGTCAACGCCTGCCGCAGTCGCAGTCAATCGCTCGCGATCGGTTACGGTCAAGTACTGACATGTTACGTTCTGTTACCAACTGGTAGTACGCGTCGCACTCATCGGCGTCAACCATGGCCACGTGTCACTCGCGCCTCGGGACGATGAACTCGCACCACACGCACTTGCCGCTGCCGCGGGGCTCCACGCCCCATGCGAGCCATTGATTGTCCGATTCCTCGAACGATCCCGTCCGACGGACGGCAGGCGGAATGCCTCCGATGAGCGGTTCTCCGCAACCCTGGAGCGCCTTGACGTTGAAGCGGCACGTCCACCACTTCGGCCCGTCCCGGTTGAGCGACCAGGTCATCAGACCCGTCAGCCCGTTTCGGAGGGCTACCAGCCGAACCCACTGGTGCGCCACTCCCGGCCGTCGGGTGTGACGGCGAGCGCCTCGTACCCGTCCAGCGACTCCAGCCAGCCGCGCGCCTCACCGCCCATAGCGAACGCAGCCGTGGCGAAGGCGTCCGTCAGGGTCAGCGCCTGCCCCACCACAGTGATCGACGCGAGGCCCAGGGCCGGGGTGCCGGTGTGCGGGTCGAGGATGTGCGCACCGCGTTCGGCCGTGCCGGAGGTGGCGACTGCCAGATCACGTCCGGACACGACGGTGGCCAGCGCCCCGCCGCGCAGGGGGTGGGCGATACCGATCCGCCAGGGGACGCCGGGGCACGCCTCGCCGCGCAGCTGAAGGTCGCCGCCACCGTTCACGCAGGTGTTGGTCGCGCCGCTCTCGTAGAGCAGCTGCGAGGCGGCCTCGACCGCCCACCCCTTGACCAGCCCGGAGGGGTCGAGGACACCGCCCGGTGTGGCGCTGAACCAGCCGTGGCTGGCCCGGGTGACATCGCCGCACAGGTCGAGGACCTCACGGACCTCCGCCGGACAGGTGCCGAGTCCGGACTCGCCGCGGCTCAGTCGGCTGATGGCACTGTCCGGACGATAGGTGGAGAACACCGCGTCGACGTGGTGCAGCCCGCGCACCGCATCGTCGAGGGCGCGGCGGATCGCAGGGGTGGGCCGGTCCCTGATGTCGAAGGAGAACACCGTGCCCATCACGTGCTCGACATGGCGCATCCCGGGCGCGCGATCAGCCACCGGCCCGGTCCAATGCGCTCTGCAGGGACTCCATATAGCCCTGACTGGTGTAGCTGGCTCCGGAGACGGAGTCGATGTCCGCGCTCTGGGCACCGAGCGCCTCCCGGGTGAGCCGGGGCAGCGCGAACGCGGCGATCTCCCGGTCGTGGCCGTTCTCATCGGGCGCCCGGAGCACCCGCACGGCGGTAAGCCTCCCCTTGACGAGGGTGGCGGCGACCTGCACCGGTCCGTACCGCGTGTCCACCGGATCACCGTTGAACGTGCCCGTCGGAGCGGCGGCGTCGGTCGACGCGTGCGGGGAGACCGTGGTCGCCGGGCGCCTGCCCGCGTCGAGGAGACTTGGAGCCTGGTGTGGTTTCAGGGACAGCAGGGCCACGACCAGGGCACTGGTGCCGGTGGTGGCGAGAACGGCTCGGCGCACGGTGATTCTCCTCGGGACACTCATCAGAAAGTGAACGATTCGTGGTGGATGCGGCGGCGCGGCACTCCGGCGTCGCGCAGGGCGCGGATCGCAGCCTCGGTCATGCCGGGCGGTCCGCAGAGGTAGACGTCGTGCGCGGCCAGGCCGGGGACCAGACGACTGAGGGCCGGTGCGGTCAGTGGGGCACCCCCGTCGACGACGTAGTGGACCGTTGTGCGGCGGTGGGCGGCGATGGCATCGAGTTCGGCGCGCAGCGCCAGGTCCTCGGTCCGACGGGCACGGTAGACGAGTGTCACCGGTCCGGGCAGCGTCTCGAACAGGGTCCGCAGCGGAGTGATGCCGACTCCGCCCGCCAGCAGGAGCACCTGGTGTGCGGTACGGCGCCGCGCGGTGAGTCCCCCGTACGGTCCCTCGGCCCAGACCCGGGTGCCGGGTGCGAGACGGTCCAGCGCGGCACTGTGGGCGCCGCCGGCCTTGACGGTGATCCGCAGGTGGCGGGGATGGGCGGGCGCGGAGAGCGAGTACGGGTTGGCGGTCCACCACAGGCCTCGGGTGAGGAAGCGCCAGCGGAAGAACTGTCCCGGCTCGGCCCCCAGTTCGTCGAGGCGCTCGCCGGTGAGGTGTACGGAGACGACGCCGGGGGCTTCGGAGTGGACGGCGGTCACCGTCAGCCGGTGCCTCAGGCCGCGGCGTACCGGGACCGCGAACCGGTACCAGACGAGCAGGGCGGCGGCGCCCAGGTAGAGGGCGTACCACGCCAGCTGCGCGGTTCGGTTGCCGACGAAGTCGGCGCCGTCGGAGAGCTGGTGTCCGAAGGCGAGGAAGATCGCCAGATAGGTGGCGAAGTGGAGGTAGTGCCAGGTCTCATAGCTCATCCTGCGGCGGGCGGCGCGGGCAGAGACGGCACCGGTGAGGAGGAGAAGAAGAAAGCCCGCGGTGCCCTTGAGGAGGTCCGGGTAGTGCAGGACCAGGACCGAGGTCTGGCTCACCACGTCCGTGTGGGCGCTGAGGGAGTAGCCCCAGATGACGAGAAGGGTGTGGGCCAGGACCAGGGAGATGGTCCACCGGCCGGCGGCGGCGTGCAGGCGCGCCAGCCGGTCGGTGCCGATGCTGTGGTCCAGCAGGGGGACGCGGGCCATCAGAACCACCAGGACCGCGCAGGCGTACCCGGCCAGCAGCCCGGTGATGCGCCCTGCGTTGGTCAGCCGGCCCGCGGCGCCGACGACGGCGGACGTGTCGCTCCACCACAGGGCGAGGACGGCTGCGGCCCCCGCGTAGATGACGGCGGACACCAGATGCGGGGCGACGCTGCGCGGCGGGCGGCGGTGACGTGTGCCTTTGCTCGCGTACGGCGAGGCGGGGGCTGTGGTGGTCATGGGGCTCCCCTCGTAAGGGACCGCTGGGGCGGCCGACGGCGGCAAGCCTCGCAGCGCATCCTCTGCGTACCTTCTGAATGGGCGGCGGCCGCCCCGGTCCGCCGGGATTCCAGAGGGAGTGCAGAGGCAACTCAGAGGGAACTCAGAGGTCCCCGGCGGCCCGCCGCCGTGCGCGCTGGGGGATGCTGGACAGACCATGGACAACCACCGCGCACAGCCGCCCCTGCACCGCCTCGACGGGGGCCCGGTCCGGGTGCTGGTCGTCGACGACGAACCCGATCTGACGGAGGTGCTGGCCGGAGCGCTGAACGGCGAGGGCTGGCAGGTCCGTACCGCGGCGGACGGTGCCTCCGCCCTGGCCGCGGCGCGCGATTTCCGGCCGGACGCCGTCGTGCTGGACTGGATGCTGCCCGACATGGACGGGCTGCGCGTGCTGCGGGAACTACGCCGTGAGGCCCGTGAGGTGTGCGTGCTGTTCCTGACCGCCCGCGATGCGGTGGAGGACCGCATCGCCGGGATCACGGCGGGCGGCGACGACTATGTGACCAAGCCGTTCAGTCTGGAGGAGGTCCTCGCCCGGCTGCGCGGGCTGCTGCGGCGGGCGGGGATGGCCGGTGCGCCGGGCCGGCACCGGCTGACGGTCGGCGAGCTCACCATGGACGAGGAGGCCAGGGAGGTCCGGCGCGGCGGCGCCGTCGTCGAGCTGTCCCGCACCGAGTTCGAGCTGCTGCGCTTCCTGATGCGCAATCCGCGCCGGGTGCTGTCCAAGGAACAGATCCTCGACCGGGTCTGGGCATACGATTTCGGCGGCCGCGCCCATGTCGTCGAGCTGTACATCAGCTATCTCCGCAAGAAGATCGACGCGGGCCGCGCTCCCATGATCCATACGGTGCGCGGAGTGGGGTACGTCCTGAAACCGGATCGGTCATGAGGCGGCCGCCGCCGCACACGCTGCGCGGGCAGCTCACCGCCGGGCTCGTCCTGCTGCTCGCCGCCGCATGTCTCGCGGTCGGACTCACCACCGTCTACGCCCTCAAGGGCTTCCTGGTGAGCCGCCTGGACCAGCAGCTGACCGCGTCCGGCGGCAGGTTCCCCGCCAGCCTGGAGCACGAGGCCGCGCCGGACGCCGACAACCACCCGGACTCGCGGGGCCAGGCCGACTCCACCTTCGGCGCAAGGCTGCAGAACGGCCGGGTGACCCAGGCCGCCGTGGTCGATGAGCAGAACGTCCGCAAGGTGCCGTTGACCGCCGACGACCGGCGCACGCTCGCGGCTGTGCCCGACGCCGGGGAGGGCCGCAGCGTACGGCTCGCCGCGCTCGGTGGCTACCGGGTCGCGGCCGTCACCGGCGACGACCGGGACGTGCTGATCACCGGACTGCCGCTGCACCCCGTGGAAGAGACCCTCCACCGGCTCGAAGCGGTCGAGGGGGTCGTGTTCGGCGCGGTCCTGCTCGCCACCGGGGTGGCCGGAGCCCTGTGGGTACGGGTCTCCCTGCGCCCCCTGCGACGCGTCACGAAGCAGGCGGTCGGCGTGGCCCGGCTGCCGCTGGCCGGCGGCGAGGTCGCCATGCCCGACCCGCTGCCCGTCACCGATCCTCGTACCGAGGTCGGGCAGGTCGGCACCGCGTTGAACCGCATGCTCGGACACATCGGGGACGCGCTCGCCCGGCGGCAGGCGAGCGAGGAACGGCTGCGGCACTTCGCTGCTGACGCCAGCCACGAGCTGCGCACACCAGTCGCCAACATCCGCGGCCACGCCGAACTCGCGCTGCGCCACCACGGCCCCGTGCCCGCCGGGGTCCGGCACGCCCTGGAACGAATCCAGTCGGAGTCCGGGCGGATGAGCCGCCTGGTCGACGATCTGCTGCTGCTCGCCCGCCTCGACGCAGGGCGCCCGCTCGACCACGAACCGGTCGATCTGACCCTGCTCGTGCTCGACGCGACCGACGACGCACGGGCCGCGAGCCCCGGCCACCGCTGGCTCCTCGACCTCCCCGAGGAGCCCGTGACCGTCACCGGCGACGCGCACCGGCTCCAGCAGGTGATCGGCAATCTCCTCGCCAACGCCCGGGTACACACCCCGGACGGTACGGAGGTGACGGTGCGACTCCGGGCGGACGCCGCCGAGGTCCGGCTGACCGTCACGGACAACGGTCCGGGCATCCCCGACACGCTGCGGCCGGAGATCTTCGGGCGCTTCGTCCGCACCGACCCCAGTCGCGCAAGAGCCACCGGCAGCACGGGGCTCGGCCTGGCCATCGTCCGCGCGGTGGTGACCGCCCACGGCGGCACGGCCGATGTCGTGAGCCGGCCGGGACACACGGCGTTCCGGGTGGCCCTCCCGCGCTGACCCAGGACCCTCACTCGCCCCGCCATCCCCGGTCGAAGCAGGCGTACGGCCCCACGGAGACGCCCTCCGCGACGGCCCGCTCGTCGTCCTCCGCGGCTGCCGGATCGAGCTGCCGCCTGCGGCGAGCCCGGTCACCCCTCCTCTGCCACAACGGTCTTGAACGCGTTCAAGAAACCCCTTAGAGTCGGCACGGCAAGCTACTTGAACGCGTTCAAGGCGGGGGGTGCGGCATGTCCGTACTGGTCGGCACGATCGTGATGCTGGGCATGCTGGTCCTCGTACCCGCCGGTCTGCGCCTGACCGGCGCGCCCGAGCTCGACCGGATCCGCCGCCTGTGGCCGCTCTTCGCCGCACCCGGCGCCGCCTCCCTCTGGCTGCCGCGCGGCGGCCCCGCGACAGCTCTCGCCGCCTGCTACGCACTCGGGGCCGCACTTCTCGCCCTGCACGCGCCGCCCCGCCTGCTCCGCTGCGCGCTCTGCTCGGTGCTCGCCCGGCAAAGGCTCCAGAACGGCGCCGGCTCCGCCCCTACTGCCCCGACCCGCACCGTCCCATTTCTCACCGACCCCGAAGGCAGGTCGTCATGAGCACCCTCACGTACCCGGAGGTCGGAGCCACCCGGCTCGGCCCGCTCCCCGACGGCTACCACCACCTCCACCACCGGGTCGCGGTGGGCCGCGGCCGGGCCGACTTCGAGACGGCCGGCGCAGCCGTCACCGGCTGGCGCATGCACCGCACCTCCGGCGCCCGGGTGCGGGCGTCGACGGCTCGCGCCGAGCCCGGAACCTCCGTGCAGGTGTCGATCGGGCTCGGTCCGCTCCGGTTCACCGCGCCGTGCGAAGTCGTCTGGACCGCGTACGAGAAGGAGCGCATCGGCTTCGGGTACGGGACCCGGCACCGGCACCCCGAGTGCGGTGAGGAGTGCTTCGTGGTGGAGCTGGCGGACGACGGGACGGTGTGGTTCACCGTGCTGGCGTTCTCCCGTCCGGCCCGCTGGTACAGCAGGGTGGCGGGACCCCTCGTGCCGGTGCTCCAGCGCTGGTACGCACGCCGGCTCGGCACCGCGCTGGGACGGATCGTGTCGGAGGACTGAAGCGCTCAGCCGCTCCGCAGCATCGATACTGGAAGTGATGGGATGGTTCACCGCAGATGGCTACTGGCTCAGCCGGCTGATCTTCCAGCGGGCTCTCGCCTGCATCTACCTGGCCGGGTTTCTCGCCGCCGCCCTCCAGTTCCGGGCGCTGATCGGCGAACGGGGCATGCTGCCCGTGCCCGAGTTCCTGCGGCGAACGGACTGGCGGCTCGCTCCCGGTCTCTTCCGGCTCCACTACTCCGACCGGTTCTTCGCGGTGGTCGCCTGGACCGGCTGCGCGCTCGCGGTCGCGCTGATCGCCGGGGTGGATTCGTACGTACCGCTCTGGGCCGCCATGCTGATGTGGTTGCTGCCCTGGGCGTTGTATCTGTCGATCGTCCAGGTCGGCCAAGTCTGGTACAGCTTCGGGTGGGAGTCGCTGCTCCTGGAGACGGGCTTCCTCGCCGTCTTTCTCGGCAACGCGGACACGGCTCCGCCGGTGCTGGTGCTGTGGCTGCTGCGCTGGGTGCTGTTCCGGGTCGAATTCGGCGCCGGGCTGATCAAGATCCGGGGCGACGAGTGCTGGCGCAAGCTGACCTGCCTGTACTTCCACCACGAGACCCAGCCGATGCCGGGACCGCTGAGCTGGTTCTTCCACCGGTTGCCCCGATCGGTCCACCGGGTGGAGGTGGCGGCCAACCATGTCACCCAGCTCCTCGTCCCGATACTGCTCTTCACCCCGCAACCGGTGGCGAGTGCGGCCGCGGGACTGATGATCGTCACCCAGTTGTGGCTGGTGCTCTCCGGGAACTTCGCCTGGCTGAACTGGGTGACCATCGCTCTCGCCCTGTCCGCAGTCGACTGGTCGCTGGTCACCGCGCAGCCCGCACAGTCGGCGCCGCCGCTCTGGTACGAGGTGCTGGTCATCGCCGTCACCGCGCTGGTGGTCGCCCTCAGTTACCGTCCGGCGCGCAATCTGATCTCCCGCCGCCAGGTGATGAACCGCTCGTTCGACCCGTTGCATCTCGTCAACACGTACGGCGCGTTCGGCAGCATCAGCCGGGTCCGGCTGGAGATCGCGGTCGAGGGCACCGACGAGACGGTGCTCCACCCCGACACCGTCTGGCAGGAGTACGGCTTCCGGGGCAAGCCGGGCGATCCCCGGAGGCTTCCGCGCCAGTTCGCTCCCTATCACCTGCGCCTGGACTGGCTGATGTGGTTCGCGGCGCTCTCTCCCGCGTACGCCCATCCCTGGTTCGGGCCCTTCCTGGAACGGCTGCTGGAGAACGACCGGGACACGCTGCGGCTGCTGCGCCACAACCCGTTCCCCAGCACCCCGCCCACGCACCTCCGCGCCAGGGTGTACCGCTACCGGTACACGACCTGGCGCGAGCTGCGTGCCACCGGGAACTGGTGGCACCGCACCTATGTGCGGGAATTCATCAGACCGGTGGCCCTCGCCCCCGCCCGCATCAGCCCGACCACGCCCCCTTGAAGACCCGGGCCCCGGGGCTACCTGGATTCCGCCCGGTGCGGTGACCCGGCCGGGACACGCCGGAGCCCCGGCCCTCCGTTGTGTCGGAAGGCCGGGGCTCCCTGGCTGACGGACATCGCGGACATCGGGCGGGCACGCAGCCGGGCCCGCAGATCAGTCGATGCCGGGCAGGATGTGCGGCTCGGCGAGATCGTCCTCGTAGCCGGCCAGCCGGATCGGCGCGGATCTGGCCCAGACTTCGAGGTTCTGGAGTTTCTCGGGCCGACGGGCCCGCTCTCCCTGTCGCTCGGCCGGTCGCTTCTCTTGCTTCGTCAGTTCTGGTGTCACCGCGCACTCCTTTGTGTCGCGAAACCCCGGGCGTTGCCGACACTCCGGCCTCATTACCGGAAATCGACCGCCCACAGGGGGCGGGGCAGGAACAGTTCGGTCGCGGTGGCGCCGGGTACAAGGCGGAACGGCGGCCTGGTTACAAGCCTGTCCCAGGACGGCCCGGGGAGTTTTGTGGTTCCCCGGGTGGCGTCCGTTCACCTCAGCCTAACCAAATGAGCGCTTTCGCGCTCGATGGAACGTGTGCGCTCAGTCACTTTCGGACAACGGATCGATCTACCAACCGGCCGGCGCGTAGTCCTTCAGGAAGCAACCGAACAGGTCCTCTCCCGCTTCGCCGCGCACGATCGGGTCGTAGACCCGGGCAGCGCCGTCGACCAGGTCGAGTGGGGCGTGGAAGCCCTCCTCGGCCAGCCGGATCTTGTCGGGGTGCGGGCGCTCGTCGGTGATCCAGCCCGTGTCGACGGCAGTCATCAGGATGCCGTCCTTCTCGAACATCTCCTGGGCGCTGGTGCGGGTGAGCATGTTCAGCGCCGCCTTGGCCATGTTGGTGTGCGGGTGGCCCGCGCCCTTGTAGCCGCGACTGAACACACCCTCCATCGCGGAGACGTTGACCACGTAGGCGCGCTTGGCCGCCGTCGCGGCCATCGCGGGACGGAGCCGGCTGATCAGGATGAAGGGCGCGGTGGAATTACAGAGCTGGACCTCGAGCAGCTCGATCGGCTCAACCTCTTCGACCGTCTGGATCCAGCTGTTCGTGTGATGCAGGTCCGGCACGAGACCGCCCGCGTCGATCGCGGTGCCCGCAGCGATCCGTTCCAGCGAGGCGGATCCGGTGACCAGGGCCAGTTCCGTGACGTCCTGCGCGCTCAGCCCCTCCTTGCGGGCGGCGGGCAGGGCGGCGACGCGGTCGACCGAGCCGCTGCCGAAGGTGCCGATGACCTCGGCCGCGGGGAGTTCCCCCGCGGGCAGCGGTGCGGACTCGGCACCGAGCAGTTCGCTGTACGCCTGCGGGGAGCGGCGAACCGTCTGCGCGGCGTTGTTGATCAGGATGTCCAGCGGGCCCTCGGCGGCGACCGAGTCGGCGAGCGCGACGACCTGGGCGGGGTCGCGCAGGTCGATACCGACGATCTTCAGCCGGTGGATCCACTCGTCACTGTCCGGCATCGCCTTGAAGCGGCGGATCGCGTCGTTGGGAAAGCGGGTGGTGATGGTGGTGTGCGCGCCGTCGCGCAGCAGCCGCAGCGCGATGTACATGCCAATCTTGGCCCGGCCGCCGGTGAGCAGCGCCCGGCGTCCCGTCAGGTCGGTCCGCGCGTCGCGGCGGGCCCGGTTCTCCTTGGCACACTGCTGGCAGAGCTGGTGGTAAAAAGCGTCCACCTCGACGTACCGGGTCTTGCAGATGTAGCAGGAACGGGGCCGCTGGAGTATCCCGGCGATCTCGGCAGTGGCCGAGGAGGACGGCAGGACACCCTGGGTCTCGTCATCGATGCGGTCGGCCGAGCCGGTGGCGGTGGCCTCGGTGACAGCCTTGTCGTGCGCGGTCTTGGCGGCCCGGCGCTCCTGACGTCGGCGCTGCTTCACCGTCCGGTAGATACCGGCGGTGGCGCGGCGCACGGCGATGGCGTCCGGGTGGTCGACCTCGATGGTGTCGAGTTCGTCGAGCACGCTCAGGCAGACGGCCAGCCGCTCCGGGTCGATGCCGGGACCGAACTCCTCGATACCGGGAGCGAACTCCGCGCTGTCCTCTGTCACCGTCATTGCCGTTCCTCTGTCAGTCATGCCGCCGGGATCTCTCGGCGGCCCCGGCGCATTGCCGCACCGGGCTCACGAGGACTGGTATCCACGGGGCTGAGGCCCGGCTGCGGGCTTGCGCGAAGCCGCCGCACTTCGGGCCGAACGCCCCGCTCAAGTCTGCCATGTCCGCCGCGCTGCTCCATCCGGGTGATCAGGGCGGCCAGCGGGCCGCGGGAGGGAACCCCAGGGACCCGGGTGACGTCGGCAGCCCGACGGCAGCACCCAGGACAGGATCGCGCACGCGCAGGGGCCACGGTGGGTGCCGTGACCGGGCCGGCGAAAGGAAAGCCGGTTCACCGTGGCCGTGCGCCGGATCGACGAGTGCTTCGTGACGGTCGTACGACTGCCGGGACGCCCCTGACCACCCTCGTCGTTCCCAGGAGTGGGATGTCATGACACGGGTAGATGAACCGCGAAGAATAGGTCACCGACCTCCCCTGCTGCGCCCTGGCTGGAGCTCATGAACCCATACGCCCTCTCCCGGCCGGACGACCCGCATCCGGGTCACCGGCCCACTGAGGCACTGCACATCACCGAAGTGTTCGGTGGTGAGCCGGGATGCATCGCACAGGCGCGCGCACTGGCCGACCGCTTTCTGATCAGGCTCGCCACGGAATGGCTGGCGGTGCTCGGCGAGCACACGCGTAACGATCTGATGCTGGCCGTGAGTGAGCTGGTCACCAACGCCGACCGCTACAGCCACGGCCCCTACCTGCTGGAGCTGGAGGGCACCGCGCAGCGGGTCAGCGTCACGGTCTACGACAGCAGCACGGCACTTCCCGTCTTTTTCTCCCCCGACCCGACCCGCCTCGGCGGTCACGGCATGGAGATCGTCGTCGCCCTGTGCGACCGCCTCACCGCCGAGCGGGTGCCGGTGGGCAAGCGGATCCGGGCCGAGTTCGAGCTCAGCAGCTGACCCGTTCGCAGCCCGGCCACGGTCCGGTGGACAGCCTTCAGGCCCTGTTCCGGGGACCAGCCGCCGGGAGGTCGGGCTCCGGCTGCCCACGCGGGGCCGCAGGGCGTCGCGGGCGCGGAAGGAGCCGGTCGAGGGGTCGTGAGGGCCTGCGACGCCGTCACGGCATCTCTGCCGGCGCGCGGTCGATCACCGAGGGGCGCAGTCCGCAGGGGGTCCCGGTTTGCGGTCGAGGACGCAGTCCCCGCAGAGGCCCCCGCCCGGGCACCGGTAGTAGAGGCAGCAGCTGCGTCTGCGGAACGCCGGGGTGTGCGGGGAGCCGGTGGTGCGCAGATCCGGGTGGTCGAAGAGTTCGGCGACCAGGGCGCGGGCCCGTTGCGCGACGTCCGGGCGGTGGTGGGTCCGCGCCCAGGCGATCAGTTCGCGGAGTGCTCCGGCGAGGGCCGATCCCGCGTTGCCCCAGAGCAGCCGCGGAGCGAGGTGTCCGTCCTGGCGGATCGCCTCCGCCAGGGGGACGAGATGGCCGAACTGGACGACCTCGCGGATCCGGTCCGCGGTGCCGGGCAGCGTGGCGACCGGCTCGTGCCACAGGTCGTCGGGGGCGGGGCGCTGCGGGTCCCAGTGGAGCGTGCCGGGGGACAGATCGGGGAAGCGGCCCCTGATGGCCGCCGGCCCCAGGGCGGTCGACCAGAGACGGGCGGCCAGGCCCAGGTGAGCGACGGACGCGGCCACTCTGCGGTCCGGGGCACGGAGCGCAGAGGCGACCGTGTCGATACGGACTGTGAGCGGTTCCGTCTCTCCCGCGTACAGCCGGGCCAGCGGACGGTGTGCGCCACCGGGTACCGGTGTGCTGCGCAGGGCGAAGAAGCCGCCCGGCGAGGCCGCGTCCGCCTGCTTCATGCGCTGTTCCTGCGCCGGTCCATCGATCACTCCTGGTGACATCCCGGGCATCCCGGGTACCGCGGCTCGCCGTTCACTGTATCGCTGCAGGATGATCGTCCTGAGGCCCGACGGGAGGAGGACTACCGTCGGGAGGAGGACACGCGGACCACTGCCGTACTACCAAAGCAGTACGTCGGATCGCAGTCTCAAGGACGACGACTCGGCGGCTTTGAAGGGCCATCGTGGTGCACATGAGTTTCCTCGCACTGTCGGTGCTGCTGTCACTGGTCTCCGCGGTCGCGTACGCGGCCGGGGCAATCGTCCAGGAGCGCGTCGCCACGGCCGGAGACGGCCGCTCGCTCACCCCTCTGCGCAACCGCGTGTGGTGGGTGGCGGTGGCGTTGAACGGTGTGGGTGCGGTGCTGCACGTGCTGGCACTGGCGTACGGCCCGCTCAGCCTGGTGCAGCCGCTCGGTGCGCTGACGATCGTCTTCGCCCTGCCGATGGCCGCCCTCTTCGTGCGCCGCCGGGCCGGGGCGACTGCCTGGCGCGGCGCGATCATGGCGACGGCCGGTCTGGCGGGCCTGCTCGCGCTCACCGGCAGCGGCGAGTCGCACACGCTGGACGGGCCGGAGCAGTTCATGCTCGCGACGGTGACGTTCGGTGCGGTGGCGCTGCTTCTCGTGGTCTCGAAGGGCGTGCGGAAGCCGGTGGTACGGAGCGTGGTGCTGGCCGGTGCGGCCGGTGTCGCGTTCGGTATCGCCTCCGTGTTCACGAAGACGGAGGCGATGGAGTGGACGTCGGGTGCCGTGGGCGCGGGGCTGCCCACGCTCCTGGTGATCGCGGCGCTGGCAGGGGCCGGACTGTTGCTGGCCCAGGCTGCGTACCGGGGCGCCGGCCTCACCGCTCCGCTCGCGACGGTGACCGTCGTGAACCCGGTGATCGCGGCGGCGGTCGGCATCACGCTGTTCGGCGAGGAGTTCCGGCACGGCACGGCGGGCACGGTGCTGGCGCTCGCGTGCGGCGTGGTGGCCGCGGGCGGGCTGATCCTGCTGACCACGGAGCGGATGAGCGCGGAGCAGCGCGAGAATCAGCGGGTCCAGGGGATCGGCGCGGATGTGCCGGAGATGGATTCCCGGGTTGCCCTGGAAGACATGGAAGGTGCCCCGGAGGGCGCGGAGAGTGCCGCCGAGTCCGCCGGTGCGGTGGAGTTCGCGGGGGTACCGGCCGGGCATCAGCCGCAGGCGGAGCCTGCCAGGGGCACGCCCGCCGTGTCCGGTTCGGCCGCTGCCGGCTCGATTCCCCCGCTGCCCCCGCCGCCGGTGACGGTGCCGGTGACGCTGAGGGGTCGCCGGGCGGGTCGGGTTGGGTTCGGCCCCGCGTCGCTGCCGCGCACGGGTTCGGGACGACGTGTCCTGTCGGCCGCCGAGCCCGATGACTCCGCGCAACCTCCCGGCAGCGTTCAGACGCTGACGCCGCCCGCCCTGAGGTAGGTCACGGGGTCGATGTCGGAGCCGTAGCCGGGGCCGGTACGAATCTCGAAGTGCAGATGCGGTCCGGTGACGTTGCCCGTGGAGCCCGAGCGCGCGATGCGCTGACCGCCGCTGATGTGCTGGCCCTCGCGCACATGGAGCGCGGACAGGTGCGCGTACTGGCTGTACGTGCCGTCGCTGTGCCGGATGACGATCTCGTAGCCGTACGCTCCCGCCCAGCCAGCCGACACGACCGTGCCGGAGGCCACCGCCTTGACCGACGTGCCGGTGGGGACGGGGAAGTCGATGCCCGTGTGATAGCCGCTCGCCCAGGAACCGGCCTGGTGGTAGGAGGTGCCGATGCGGGTCGCCGCCACCGGGGCGGTGAGCCCGGAGTGCTTCTCGGCCCGCTCGGCCTTCCTGGGGTGAGTCTTTGCCGCCTGGTGCGGCTTCGCCTCTTTCGTGTGGTGCGGTTTCGCCGCCTGGTGCTGCGGTTCCGCCTGTTCGTGCTTCGGTTCCGCCTGTCGACGCGGCTTCGCCTTCTGCTGCGGTCCGGTGGACGCACCCGGCTTGAGGCCGGTCTTCGAAGCGGGCTTCGGGGTCCGGGCCGCGTCCAGGGTGATCCGCTGGCCGGGGAAGATCAGGTCCGGGTCGTCGCCGACCACCTTGCGGTTGGCCGCATAGAGATGCTGCCAGCCGCCCCTCACGCGCTCGGTCGACGCGATCGCGGAGAGCGAGTCGCCGCGCGCAACGGTGTACGACTCGCGCTTGCCGGGCACCGTGGTCGGTGTGACGGGTGCGGGTGCCTTGTCGGCCTTCGGTTTCGACTTCTTCGGGGTGGAAGTCCCCTTCGAGGAGGTGTCGACGGGACCGCCGGTCCGCTCCGCCTGCGGCTTGACGTCGGGGGCGCCGCCGCCCCGAGTCAGGCCCGCCCGGGTGGAGCAGGCCGGCCAGGCACCGGGGCCCTGCGCCTCCAGTACCTTCTCCGCAATAGCCATCTGCTGTGCCTTGGTGGCCAGATCGGCGCGCGGCGCGTAGGCGGTGCCGCCGTAAGCGGCCCAGGTCGACCGGGTGAACTGCAGCCCGCCGAAGTATCCGTTGCCCGAATTGATGTGCCAGTTGTTGGTGGACTCGCAGGCGGCGACCTTCTCCCAGACATCCGTCGACGCGGCACCCGCCGAAGCTGCGCTGATGAGCGGGAGCGCGATGCCCGCACCGCCTGCCGTGACCGTCAGCGAGGCGCGGTTGATGCGGCTGGGCTGGTATTTGCGGTGCCGTCCGTTCGCGGCCATGACTTGGCTCCCCCACTGGCTGTAGGACACGTCGCAAGCGGTCAACTTAGGTGCAGGTAAAGGGGGATGACAAGGGCTCAGCCGAGATCCCGCTTGTCACGCACGAAACGGGCGCACCTCGGATCGCGAGGAACAGAGGCTCTTCCGGGGCATGTTGACGGCGGCGCGCACCGTCCGCTCGAACGGTACGTCCCGTCGGCCGGTCGTCCGGCCGTGGACGACGGCACCGGCATCGCCCGGGGCGCGGGTGCCGTATGCGATGCGCATACCGCCCGTTGCTTGCGCCTCACCCGACCGCGCCCGGGGGCCGCCGCGACAGAGCCGGAGCGATGCCGGCCACCGCGTCCAGCGGCGGGGACGGGCGGGGCCTGTCCCCCGCGGGAGAGCCCTGTTCCACCGGCCCGGCCGGCTCCCCGCCCGACCGTACGGGCGTTCTGCTGCAACAGCGTGAACGGAGCGGTGCGGCATGAACAGGCCGGGCCCGCTTCCCGTAGCCATACTGGTCATCCCGGCATCCTCGACAGATTGCAGGAGCACACAGATGAGCGGCACTGCGCAGATCGGCGTCACTGGACTCGCGGTGATGGGCCGCAATCTCGCCCGGAACTTCGCCCGCAACGGCTTTACGGTCGCGGTGCACAATCGTACGACCGCAAAAACCGATGCCCTGGTCAAGGAGTTCGGCGACGAGGGCACCTTCGTCGCCGCACGCACACCGGAGGAGTTCGTGGCGGCACTGGAGCGACCGCGTCGGCTGGTCATCATGGTGAAGGCGGGCGATCCGACCGACGCCGTGATCCAGGAGTTCGCCCCGCTGCTCGAGGAGGGCGACGTCATCATCGACGGCGGCAATGCCCACTTCGAGGACACCCGCCGCCGCGAGAAGGACCTGCGGGAGCGCGGGATCCACTTCGTCGGTGTCGGTATCTCCGGCGGCGAGGAGGGTGCGCTGAACGGGCCGAGCATCATGCCGGGCGGCTCCACCCGGTCGTACGAATCCCTGGGGCCGCTGCTGGAGAGGATCGCCGCAAAGGCGAAGGACGGCACCCCGTGCACCACGCACATCGGCCCCGACGGCGCCGGGCATTTCGTGAAGATGGTCCACAACGGCATCGAGTACGCGGACATGCAGCTGATCGCGGAGGCCTACGACCTGCTGCGCCGGGTGGCCGGCTACTCCCCCGCGCAGATCGCCGAGACATTCCGCAGCTGGAACACCGGCCGCCTCGACTCGTATCTGATCGAGATCACCGCCGAGGTCCTCGCCCATACGGACGCGGCGACGGGCAAGCCCTTCGTCGACATCGTGCAGGACCGTGCCGAGCAGAAGGGGACGGGCCGCTGGACGGTGCAGATCGCGCTGGATCTGGGGGTGCCGGTCTCCGGTATCGCGGAGGCGGTGTTCGCCCGTTCCCTGTCGGGCCACGCGGATCTCCGGGAGGCCGCACGGGAGTTGCCGGGGCCGTCGGCCGTCCCCCTCACCGGGTCAGGGGCGGCAGCCTTCGCCGACCAGGTCGAACAGGCGCTGTACGCCTCCAAGATCGTCTCCTACACGCAGGGGTTCCACCAGATCCGGGCGGGCAGCGAGGCGTACGACTGGAACATCGATCTCGGTGGGGTAGCGGCGATCTGGCGGGCCGGATGCATCATCCGGGCCGCATTCCTGGACCGGATCCGCGCAGCGTACGACGCGCGTCCCGGGCTGGTGAGTCTCCTCTCCGACCAGCAGTTCGCCGCCGAGATCGGTGCGGCGCAGGACGACTGGCGGACGGTGGTCGCCGAGGCGGTGCGCCAAGGGGTGCCGACCCCCGGGTTCGCCGCCGCGCTCTCGTACTACGACGGGGTGCGCGCCGACCGGCTGCCCGCAGCGCTCACACAGGGGCAGCGGGACTTCTTCGGAGCGCACACCTATCGGCGTACCGACCGTGACGGCTCGTTCCACACGCTCTGGGGCGGCGACCGGTCGGAGGTCGCCACCGGCTGACGGGGGCGCCCGGTCGCCCGGTCGGGTCCCGCGGGATGCGGCGGGGCCGCACGTATGCGTAAGTAGCAGCGAGTACCGTCGGCGTCCCGCACCACCGGGATGCCCCAGCCGAGCTGTCGCCACCACCCACTCGGAGCCGCCGCATGCCCGACGCCGTCCCGGACCCGGCCGCCGCCCAACCCGTCGTCACGCCGCTGACCACCGCTGCCCTGATCCTGGTCGTCACGATCGAACCCGGTGGTGAGAGCGCCGTACGCGAGGTGCTGCCGGACCTTGCGGCGTTCGCCCGTTCCATCGACTTCCGGGTGCCCGACGCCGGACTTGCCTGTGTGACCGGGTTCGGCTCGGACGCCTGGGACCGGCTGTTCGCGGGGCCCCGGCCGGCCTCCCTCCATCCGTTCCGGGAGTTGCACGGCGCGCGCCACCACGCCCCCGCCACCCCGGGCGATCTGCTGTTCCACATCCGGGGCGAGCAGATGGACGTGTGTTACGAGTGGGCCGCCCGACTGCTCGACCGGCTCGACGGGGCGGTGACGGTCGTCGACGAGACGCAGGGGTTCCGGTACTTCGACCACCGGGACCTGCTCGGTTTCGTCGACGGGACGGAAAACCCGGTCGGCGCCGGTGCGCGGACGGCGGCGCTCGTGGGCTCCGCAGCCGACCCCGCCTTCGCGGGCGGCAGCTATGTCATCGTGCAGAAGTATCTCCACGACCTGGCGTCCTGGAACACGCTGAGCACGGAGGAGCAGGAGCGTGTCATCGGCCGCACCAAGCTGGACGACGTCGAGCTGCCCGACGCCGTCAAACCCCATGACTCCCATGTCGCGTTGAACACCCTCACCGCGCCGGACGGCACCGCGCGCGAGATCCTGCGCGCCAACATGCCGTTCGGCAGTTTCGAACAGGGCGAGTTCGGCACGTACTTCATCGGATATGCCGCCGATCCGGACGTGACCGAACAGATGCTCCGCAATATGTTCCTCGGAGATCCGCCGGGCACGTACGACCGCATTCTCGACTTCTCGACCGCCGTCACCGGCACCCTCTTCTACGCCCCCAGCGCCGACTTCTTCGACGCCCCGCCGCCGACCCCCGTCCTGTCCGGGACCGAATCCCTGTCGCAGCCGGCGTCCGCGCCAGTCGCTCGGATCGCGGTTCCGGCGGATGCGCGGGACGGTTCGCTGCATATCGGCAGCCTGCAAGAAAGCGCCCAGTGATGAACAACCTCCACCGCGAACTCGCCCCCGTCACGGAAGCCGCCTGGGACCAGATCGAGGAGGAGGCCCGGCGCACCTTCAGCCGCCATCTGGCGGGCCGTCGCGTCGTCGATGTGACGGATCCCGAGGGACCGTCGTTCTCGGCGGTCGGTGACGGGCATCTGCGGGAGATCGACCCACCGACGCCGGATGTCATCGCCCGGGCCCGAACCTCCGTGCCGGTGATCGAGTGGCGGGTGCCGTTCACGGTGACGCGGGCGGCCGTGGACGATGTCGAGCGCGGCTCCGACGACAGTGACTGGCAGCCCGTCAAGGACGCCGCCCGGACGTGTGCGTTCGCCGAGGACATGGCCATCATCGACGGGTACGCGGCGGCCGGGATCACCGGCCTGCGCGACGGCTCCTCGCACACTCCGCTGCCGCTGCCCGCCGATGCGCGCGACTATCCGGCCACGGTGAGCCAGGCGCTGACCCAGCTGCGGCTGGCCGGTGTGGACGGGCCGTACCGGCTGCTGCTCGGCGCCGACGCATTCACCGAGGCGACCGAGACGTCCGACCACGGCTATCCGGTGGCCACGCATCTCGCTCGGCTGCTGGACGACCAGATCCTCTGGGCGCCCGCCGTCGCGGGCGGTGTGCTGCTGTCCACCCGCGGTGGCGACTTCGAACTGCGCCTTGGCCAGGACCTGTCCATCGGCTATCGGGACCACGACGCGACGCACATCCGGCTCTACTTCCACCAGTCGTTCACGTTCCGGATGCTGACGCCGGAAGCCGTGGTCCCGATCATCGCCTGACGGCCGGGGCCGGGTCCGCGGCTGCTGCCTACCGGTGCCCGGCCGCCTTGACGGCCCGTCGGTCTCGCCGCCGGTCCAGGTGCCGTACGAGGGGTACGTGTACTCGTCGTCCAGGAGGCCCACCGAGTGGCCTATCTCATGAACGGCGATCATGCTCGACTTGGAGTTGTCGGAGGAGGGCGTGGACACGCCGCCGAAGGGGTAGTCCTCGGCCTGCAGACCGGAGTAGCCGGCGCCGCCGTACTTGGTCCTGCCATCGGCCGGTCGCTCGTATGCTCGGTTCCCATGACGAGGCGCGACGTGCCCGAGCCGGAGCGGGAGCCGCAATCCGGGGTCACGCTCCGCGAGATCCTGGCGTTCGACGACGGCGGCGCCCTCCGTCTGTTGCTCGCGCCCGCCGACCACGTCGTCGGCGTCCGCGGTGTGGCGGTCGGCGACGAAGGGCAGGCACAGCCACTCGAACAGCGCATCGTGCTGGCCGTCGGCCCGCCGGCCTCCTCCGCCGATGCGGCGGGCCCGGTCCGCGAGGCCGCCCGGCGCGGCGCCTGCGCCGTAGTGCTCCGCGATACGGAGGGGGTGCCCGCGGCGCCCGAAGTACTGGCCGCCGCCGAGGAGTCGGGCATCGCCCTGCTCGCCCGTGCGGCCTGGGCCGACTGGACCGACACCGCGACTCTGCTGCGTTCCGCGCTCTCCTACGCCGCGACGGGCCGTGCCGGGGACACGGCCATCACAGCGGACACCTCAGTCGGCGGGCTGACAGCCCTCGCCTCGGCCATCGCCGAGCACACCGGGGGCTCCATCACTATCGAGGACACCCACTTCCGGGTGCTGGCCCACTCCGCCACCCGCCCCGAGGCCGACGGGGTCCGCCGGTCCACGATTCTCGGCGGCAGGGTTCCCGAGTGGCGCGTCGCCGAGCTCCGGCGCAGCGGAATCCTCCGCGCCCTGTGGACGTCCCGGGACGTCATCCACCGGGCCGCCGAAGGCGACAGCCCCGAGCGACTGATCATCGCGGTCCGCAGCGGCTCCGAAGTCCTCGGCTCCATCTGGGCGGCCACGGACGGGCGCGCGCTCTCCGCGCAGGCAGCGGACGCGCTGCGGCGCGGAGCTGAACTCGCCGCCCCCCACCTCGTGCAGCACCGGCTGCGCGCGAGCGGGGCCGTGCGCCGGAGGAACCATGCGCTGCGCGGTCTGCTGTACGGGTGCGGGGACCGGCGCACCCACGCCTGGTCGCTGGGGCTGCCACCGGACGCGCCGTGCGCGGTCCTGGTGGCCGAACGCGACGGCGCGGCAGGGCCGTCGGCCGACCGCGTCCTCGATGTACTCGGTCTGCACGCATCCTCGTACCGCCCCTCGGTCCGCGTGCTGCGCGACGGGGACCGGCTGCTGGTGCTGCTGCCCGTCGAGCGCGGCCGGGACAGGGAAGTGCTCGGCCTTGCACGCGAGTTGGACGCACTCGCCGTGTCGATGCACGGCTCTGCGCCGGTCCGGGTCGGTGCGGGTCCCGTCGTGCCCACCGCCCTGCGGGCCGCCGCCTCCTGCGAGGAGGCGACGCTGGTCGTACGAGTGCTGCGCAACCGCGCCGCGCGCGGCTGGGATCCTGAGCCGCCGCGGTACGCCGGGGCGGCCGAGGTCGGTCCCTCCCTGGACGTCCTGCGGATCCTGGACGCCGTACGGCCCGTCTGGGAAGCGGGCCGCGGGCCGGTGCACGACCTCGTACGGTCCGACCTGGCGACCGGGGGCGAGCTGGTCCGCTCCCTCGCCGCCTACTTCGACGCGTCGGGCGACATCGCCCGGGCCGCCCGGCAGCTCGTCCTGCACCCCAACACGCTGCGGTACCGGCTGCGCCGCGCCCGGGAGCGGTACGGCGTCGATCTCGACGACCCCGACACCCGGCTGCTCATCACCCTCGCCGTCCGGCTGAACGGCTAGATTTGTCCCTGATTCGTATGGTCGTTGGCCCTGCGGCCAAGGTCCGGCGCCGATCCTGTTCTGCTCGACAGAGACCTGCGGGGCTCCCATCACCGACTCTCGCCGTATGCCTCTCACCACGCCAGCTCCGGGCCCTTCGTCCTCCGCGCGTGTCGCCGCCGCGGTCCGCCACGCTGTCGCAACCGGGCTGCTCGGCGAGGGCCGGCCCGTCGCCGGGTTCATCGACACCGACGGGGTGCGCGACTCGGTCGCCGCCCTCCATGGCGCGTTCACCGACACGCCCGCCACCGTGCTGCACACCTTCGCCGCCAAGGCCGCGGCCCTCGTCCCCGTGCTGAGGCTGCTCGCCGACTGCGGCATGGGATGCGAGGTCGCCAGCCCCGGTGAGCTGAGGCTCGCCCTCGACGCCGGATTCGCACCCTCGGCGATCGTCCTCGACTCCCCCGCCAAGACGCGCGACGAGATCCGCCAGGCGCTCGCGCTCGGTGTGGCACTCAATGCCGACAGCCTCGAGGAGGTGCGGCGCATCGCCTCGCTGCGCCCCCGGAGCTCGGTCTCCGTCATCGGACTGCGCATCAACCCGCAGGTGGGCGGAGGCTCCATCAGTGCGATGAGCACCGCGACGCCGACCTCCAAGTTCGGCGTGGCGCTGCACGACCCCGGCGCGCGCGAGAGTGTCGTCCGGGCGTTCGCCGAACACTCCTGGCTGACCCGGCTGCATGCCCACGTCGGCTCCCAGGGCTGTTCGTTGGAGCTGATCGCGACCGGGGTCGCGGAGACGTACCGACTCGCCGAGGAGATCAACCAAACCCTCGGTGCCCGGCAGATCACCAGCATCGACCTCGGCGGCGGACTACCCGTCAACTTCGAGGACGACTCCGTACGGCCCACCTTTTCCGACTATGTGGCGGCGCTGCGCGAAGCGGCCCCGGGGCTCTTCGACGGCCGGTACGAGCTGGTCACGGAGTTCGGCCGGTCGCTGCTCGCGAAGAACGGCTTCATCGGGGCACTGGTGGAGTACACGAAGGACGCGGGCTCCCGCCGTATCGCGCTCACCCACGCGGGCGCCCAGATCGCCACCCGTACCGTCTTCATGCCCGAGTCCTGGCCGCTGCGGGTCGGTGCGTTCGACGCCGAGGGGCGCCCCAAGGACGGACCGCCGCTGGTCCAGGACATCGCGGGACCGTGCTGTTTCGCCGGGGACGTCGTGGCACACGCCCGGGAACTGCCGGAGCTGCGGGAGGGCGACTTCGTGGTGCTGTACGACACCGGCGCGTACTACTTCTCGACCCCCTGGTCGTACAACAGTCTGCCGAGGCCCGCCGTATACGGGTTCAGCACGGTCGGCGCCGGGAGCGGCAGCCCGGGTGAGGAGGCCGTTCGATTCGCGCCGGTGCGTGACGCCCAGTCGCTGGAGTCGATCGCCGAGGAGAGCGGGGCGGGACACGCCGACTCCCTCCTCGGAATCGGCCCCCAGCACACGGAGTAGCCGTCCGGCCTTCACTCGTCATTCGGCGGGGCGGGGTGTGGGCTCCGGCTCCGGCACCGGTTCGGGGTTGGGCGACGGGGGCTGGGGAATCGGGTCCGGTGAAGGACCGGGCGGCACCGGGCCGGGTACGGGCGGGGCAGGTGTCGGCCCCGGCAGCGGCGAGGGAGGTCCGGGCATAGGTCCGGGCGTCGGCGCGGGCGGCACGGGGTCGGGAGGCGGCACGGGTTCGGGATACGGGTTGGTCATCTCGGGCTCCATAAGCGCGGGCGGATCTCCTGTCCACCGTCTCCCGGAGCAGCTGCCCGCGCCTGCCGAGAGCATACGTACGGGTTCCGTGCCACCGGACGAGAGCCCGTGCGGCGGCTCAGAGCCTGCCGGGCGACCTCTGATCGGGCGGCCACGGCCGCGGCAGCAAGCCCGGGCCGGGGACTGAAGGGGACCGGAATCCGCGTGACTGTCCGGGTGACGGCGTCGGCCCTGGACGCCTGGGCCGGCACGATCGCATCGGCGTCCGTCACCCGGTCTGCGGCAGCGGCCACCAGCTCCAGACAGCCGTCGCGGTTGCCGGCTTCGAACCGCGTCCATGCCCCCTCGACCCGGACCGTACGGATGTCCGCGGCCCGATCACCGGTCTCCTCGGCCAGCAGGGCCAGGGTCGGTGCCAGGGTGTCCGCCAGCGCGGCACGTACGACGACGCGGACGCGGCCGACGGCGTCCGAGCGGACTCAGTCCTGCTCAGTCCACAGGAACGGTGGAACGGTCAGTTGGCGGCGGGCACGGCGTACGGGCTCCGCTCGGTGGCGGTGCCCGGCACGGGCGCGGAGGCGTCGGCGCCGAGCGCGACGATCCGGTTGTCCGCGTCCACATGGACGATGCTCGGGGTCAGCGTGCGGGCCTCGGCGTCGTCGACCTGCGCGTAGCTGATCAGGATCACGAGGTCGCCGGGGTGGACAAGGTGGGCGGCGGCGCCATTGATACCGATGACGCCGGAGCCGCGTTCGCCCTCAATGACGTACGTCTCCAGTCGAGCACCGTTGTCGATGTCGACGATGTGCACGAGCTCGCCGGGCAGAAGATCCGCGGCTTCCATGAGTGCGGCATCCACGGTGACGGAACCGACGTAGTGCAGGTCGGCCTGGGTCACGGTGGCACGGTGGATCTTGGACTTGAACATTGTACGAAACACGGAGAAACTCCCGATTTGTCTGCTCCCTGCCTGCTTCCTGCGGGTCAAGGGCGTCCTTCGGAGCCTACAACGATTCGCATGTTCGATCAGCTGTCCCCAGGTGTTGCAGGACTCACGCTGACCGTTTGCTGACTTTCCTGACGCGTCGCCAGGACGGAAAGATTGCCGTCACAGAGAGGGTGCGGCGACTACCCGCAGTTGAGCGGACGGCTTCGAGCATGTACGCCGAGTTGGAGTGGGACGACGGACCACGCGCTGGCCTCGCTGACATCGATGGGAAGCCTTGGTACTTCCACTTTGTGAATGGGCGGGGCCACCGGGATCTCCTGGAGGGCGAACCCGGCCTTGGAGACGGCCACGTGGAAGATGGTGCGGGTGATGAAGGATCCGTCGAGTGCCTCGATGGCCTCGGCGTCCTCAGGCCGGGCAGTGCGGAACTCGTAGTCCATGTCGTCAACGATCGTCATGGCGTGAACCTACGGCCAGTCCGACCGGCACGGATCGGGTTGTCGGCGTACACCCGAATGCCGGCGCCAACATCGCCTTCCTGGGCGCCAACACCTGCTTCCGCCGCATCCGGCTCGAAGAGGGCGGGACTCGGCCCGACCGCACGGTCGTCTGCTACAAGTCCTCCGTCCGGTCCGACCCCTGCTACGCGACCCGCCCCGCCGTGGCGACGACCGACTTCCGCCAGGCGCCCGCGGCCGACCCCGAGTCGTCACTCACGGGCGTGCTCTACGAGGGCTACTCGACGGACGCGCCGTATGTCGTCCACGCGGCGGACCACTGGCTGCACGAGGGGACGGGCGTACGCCCCGCAGACGGCTTCGACCACTTGGTCGGCGTCGAGTACGACCGGGTCACCCCGGGTGCGCCCGTCCCCGCACCGCTGGAGATCACGGCTCACTCTCCGCTGGTGTGCAACGGGCGGCGCAGCCACAGTGACTCGGCGTACTACACGGTCAGCGGCGGCGCGGGCGTCTTCGCGACCGGCACCATGCGCTGGGTGAAGGGGCTCATGGCCGGCACCCCCGACGGCGGCCGCGACCACGGCATGGACGCCCGTACCCGCACCTTCGTGACCCGCACTACGGAAAACCTCCTGCGCGCCTTCGCGGAGGGCCCCGCCGCACACCACCGTCCCGCACCGCGCGCGAACGTCGGCGAGTTGTACAAGAGGCGCGCGGTCTGAACGGCGACCAGCCGTTGAACGCGACGCGGGCCGGTCCCGAGGGACCGGCCCGCGCTGTTTTCACCGGAACTGGGTCACGAGACCTTCTTCAGCGTGAAGTTACCGGTGACGGTGCCCCCCTTCGCGAGCTTCACCGTGGTGGTCACCGGCTGGTAGCCGTCCTTGGACACGATCACCTTGACCGGGTTGAGGCGGCTGTCGAACCACAGGCCGTAGGTGCCCTCCTTGGTCGTCCGCAGGGTGTAGCTCGTCGTCGAGGCGTTGATCTGGATGGTCGCCCCGGCCAGCGGCGTGGTGCCACCCTTGCCGTCCTCGCCGAGCACGGTGCCGGCGTACTTGCCCCAGTCCTTCGGCGGGTTGACGTGCATCTTCACGCCGACGTTGGCGACCGAGTACGGGGTGTCGGTCTGGGCGGTCAGCACCGCGGTGTAGTCGCCGGGCTGGGTGACCTCGGCGACCGTGGAGTCCAGGCCGACGGTGATCGTGGTGCTCTCCCCGGGCTGGAGCGTCACCTTGTCCTTGCTCGTGGACAGCCAGGAGACGTCCGAGGACTCGCCGCCCTGGTCGTAGCCGGGCAGCACCTCGACGGTGGACACCGGCGGCGTACTGCTGCCACCGGGGTTGCCGCCGATCTTGTAGAAGCCGGTGGCAGCACCCACGCGGTAGACGCTGGTGTTGGCGTTGGGAAGGGCGGACCAGCTGCCGGCAGCCGGGTCGAAGGCGAAGCCCTGGTTGGTGATGGCGGAGCTGTTGTTGACGACACCGCTGGAGATCACCAGCTTGCCGCTGCCCACGCCGTACGCCGAACCCCACAGGTCGGCGGGCATGTCGGCGACGGACGACCAGCTGTCGGCGCCCGGGTCGTAGACGTAGGCGTGCTTGGTCGAGCTGCTGCCGCCGTTGCCACCGGCGCAGTAGAGCTTGCCGCCGATACCGCCACAGGACTGCCAGGCGATCGGCTCCGGGTAGGAGGCGATCTGGGACCAGCTGTCGGACGACGGGTCGTAGACCGTGACGTCCGTGGTGCCGCAGGTGCTGGTGCAGCCGCCGACGACATACAGCTTGCCGCCGAGCACCGCGCTGCCCGAACCAGCGTACGGCTTGGGCGAGGACGCCTTGGTGGACCAGCTGTTCGACGCCGGGTCGTAGACCTCCAGCTTGGCGTCGGGGGCACCGCTGGCACCCCAGCCGCCGACCACGTACAGCTTGCCGCCGATGAAGCCGTGGGCCGGATTGCCCTCACGGGTGTCGGCCGCGGAGGCCAGCTTGGTCCAAGTGCCGGCGCCGGGGTCGAGGGCGTACAGCGCGTTGCTGTCCGCGCTGCCGGTGTAGCCGAAGCCGGAGTAGACCTTGCCGTCGTAGACGGCACCGATGTTGTCCTGCACCGCGCCCGGCAGGTTGGCCACCGGCTGCCAGGCGTCACCCGCCGCGTTGGCGGCCGGAGCCGCATCCGCGGTCTTGCCCTTGCTGAGGGCCAGCGGGGAGTAGTCACCCTCCACCAGGTTGAGCGGCGCGCCGCCGTTGACCTGCTGGGTGAAACCGCCCGGCTGCTCGCCCAGGGTGAGGCTGGCAGGTGCCCCGCCGGTGTTCTTCACCGTCAGGTCCTGGGTGGCCTTCGCACCCCAGCCGACCGTCTTGTCGACCGAGTTGGAGGTGAACGCCAGCTTGCCGGCCTTCAGGCCGAAGTCAGCCTTGTTGGTGGTGTCCGCCGCCACGTCCACCGTCTTGTCCACGTCGGCGTAGTGCGACTTGGAGGCGGTGAAGGTGTGGCTGCCGGTCTTGGACGTGAACATCCAGTAGAAGCTGCCGCCGAGCGCCGGGTCGTCCGGGGTGGCCGTGGTGGTGGCCTTGTCCTGCGGGGAGTCGGTGTTGACGACAGTGGCGCCGACGACGCCGTCGCCGGTGTTGGCGTCCTTCACCGTACCGGCCACCAGACCACCGTTGACGGGCTCGTAGGTCCGCTTGCCCACGAACACGTTGTCGAGCTCCCACCAGTAGCCGTAGCTACCCGTGAAGTGGAACCGCAGCTGCACGCCGGGCTTCCCGGCGTAGTCGGTCAGCGGAACCTCGACGTGGGCCGGGCCGGTCAGGGTGGTGGTGCGGTTCCAGACCTTGGTCCAGGTCGCACCGCCGTCGGTGGTGACGTCGATGTTGCCGGTCTGGTTGCTGTAGCTCTTGTAGTCGGTGTCGAACTCCAGCTGCGGGCTGTTGTTACCGGTCAGGTCGAAGACCGGGGTGATCAGCGAGCTGTCCTGCTTCTTGCTTGCGCCGATCTTGTCACTGTCGACCATGGCGAAGGCGCCGGAGCCGCCGGTCTTGTTGCCCCGGTTACCGATGTCGGTGAAGGACCAGCCGCCGGTGGTGCCGTCGGCATTGACGATGGTCCAGCCCGCGGGGGCGTCGGTGGTGGAGTCGAAGGGCTCGGTCGAGCCGGACCGCTTGACCTCGTAACCGGGCGCCTTGGCCTCCTGGGCGTCCGCCGGGACCGCGACGTTCACGGTCTGCGCCGCGTTGTCCACGGTCACCTGCTTGGTGACGGCCTTGTAGCCGGGGTACACGGACGTGAAGTTCAGGGTGTAGTCGTTACCCTCAGGAAGGTCGACGCTGTACTCGCCGGTGAACGGGTCGGTGAAGACCGGGGCGCCAGGCACGTCGTTAATGGTGATCTTCGTGTAGAGCGGCCAGCCGTGGCCGGAGCCATCGGTCACCTTACCGGTGACGGTCTGGTGGGGCACCGCGTCCAGCGCGAAGTTGGTCGTGACGGTACCGTCCGCGTCGACGACGACGCCGCGGACCTTCTTGGCCTTGTACCCGTAGCCGTACGCCGCCATGTCATAGGTGCCGGGCGGGATCGTCAGGGTGTAATGACCCTGGGCGTCGGTGGTCGCCCGGTAGTCACCGGCCACGACGGAGGCGCCGGCGAGCGCCTTACCGGAGCTGTCGGTGACGGCGCCGGTAACCTCGCCGTGCGAGCCGATGGCCGCGGTTGCGGCGGTGCCCTGAGTGACTGCCGTGGCGCTGGTCGCCTGGGCGACGGGGAAACCCAGGACGGCGATGGCCGTCGCGGTCAACGCAGCCAACCGTGCGGAGTTCTTCCGCGCGGCCGGTCTGGAATACCTAGAAGTGCGCAATGTGTGACTCCCATGCTGCTGAGCTGGGGTCGACCCGTGCGCTGGTTCTCGGTCGACAGTGGATGGATTCATCCACCGAGATAACTAATGCATCATGGGCATGTCCTCGACAAGAGGGCCGTGCGTGGCAAATGCATGACATGGCATGGACCCGCCAACGCGACGCGGAACCACCACAACCTGGTAGGCCGTACCCACAAGCGGCGGAGACCATTCACGCTCTCCTGGTGCAAGAAGTGCCGTCGTGGTCAGCGCGCGGCGGCGCTACCGCGGCCGGGTCTGGGTGACGCGCCACAGACGGCGGGGAAGTCCGCCCTCCACGAAGGCGTGGACCTCGTTCGATTCCCAGCCGTCGGCGAGGGCGTCGACGAGATCCCGGGCGAAGAAGTGCACCGCGAAGCCACCGTTCTCCCAGATGCCGTCGCCGTGCCCGGTTCCGGCGCCGAAGTGGGCGTCGCCGGTGTGCCGCACGGTGTAGACGAACATGCCACCGGGTCGCAGGACCCGGCGCACCTCGTCGACCAGTGCGTGGATCTCCTCGGTGGACAGGGCCATGCAGAGCAGCATGTGGGCGAAGACCGCGTCCACGGAGGCGTCGGGCAGCGGCAGCGGCTCCCGCACGTCATGCACCGTGGTAGTCACCCGTCCCCGGATCCCCTGGGCGCGGGCGGCGCCCCGCAACTGCGCCAGGCCGATCGGGCTGAAGTCGACGGCCCGGACGGCGAAGCCCTCGCGCGCGAAGTACAGGGCGTCGCGGCCATGCCCGGCGCCCAGGTCCATGACGTCCGCGGCCCCGGCCGAGCGGAACACCTGTGCGGCGTGGACGGCCGGGTCGGAGGGAGCGTCACCGTACATGCCGGGATGGGCGGCGTAGGTGTCCTGCCAATGCCGCCGCTGCCCCTCGGCCAGCTTCCCGTCGTCTTCGGCCATGATCACTTCGCTCCCATCGAGCTCTGCGATCAGCATAGGGTCCGGGATGCCGCCCCCGCCGTCCGCTCTTCCGCCGGGCGCCCGGTACCCCGGGACGGGCGGCGGCGCCGCTGTCCCGCCCAGGGGCCCGGCGGCGCGGGCCGGGCGCCCGCGGCTGACCAACCCTCAGCAGATCCTCGGCAGTTGCTCCCCGATCGGCAGGTCGACCACCCGTGTGCCGCCCAGGCCGGTGCGAGCCACCACCATGCCCGGATGGTCCGCCACCACCTCTCCGATGACCCTCGCCTCCGTACCCAGCGGGTGTACCCGCATCGCGTCCAGGACGGCGTCGGCGTGCTCGCGCGGTACGAACGCCACCAGCTTGCCCTCGTTGGCGACGTACAGGGGGTCCAGACCCAGCACGGCGTACCGGGCCGGCCATATCCCCGGCTCGCTCTCCATCCCGATGGAGGAGCTGGTCGAGCGGATCAACGAACTGCCCGAGGACACCGAGATCGTCGTGTACTGCCGTGGCGAGTACTGCGTCCTCGCCTACGACGCGGTGCGCCTGCTGACCGACCGCGGTCGACGCGCGATCCGTCTCGACGACGGCATGCTCGAATGGCGCCTGGCCGAGCTGCCCGTGGACGTCGGAGAGCTGGCATGAGCGGCGGCCCCACCGCCACGCAGCGACCGGTGTGCCGCTGAGACGATGCCGCCGACCGGGCCGACGTTCCGTGCCGGGCGCCGGTCACCGTACGGTGCTGCCTGACGACTCGTCGCCCGCGAGGTCTATCGCGCCCTGACCACCGCACCAACGGAACGAATCACACAGACCGATCTCGCGCCGGCGGCTTGACAGTCAGAGGAACGTCCCCGCACCGCCCGTAGTCCGGCCACCCGCCCCGCGCAGGACGGCCGGGCCCCCACCCGACGGCCACGGCCACCCAGCGAAGGAACACCGTGACAAGCACCGCCCCCGCAACAGCCGGCCTATCGGCCCATCCGCAGGCCCAGCGCCGTACCCTGACCGAGCGGGCTCGGCCAGATCGCGGCCGCCGCACCCGGCGAGGGCTCGACGGTCGCGAAGAACGCCCGCAAGGCGGTCGAGCTTGCGGAGGTAGTCGAAGTCCTTGTTCTCCGGGTCGCCGAAGGCGATGAAGGAGAAGAAGACGGCCGGGTGGTCCTTCGCGGCGGCCGTGAGCGCCTGGGTGGCGGGCGTCTTCGTGTCCGGGGCGCCGTCCGTCTGGAAGATCACCAGGGCGGGCAGGACGGGATCCGTGGGCCCCTCCGGCGCCGGAAAGACGACGCTGAGCAGGCTGCTGGCGGGCATCGACGCGCCGACCTCGGGTTCGGTGACCGTGGGCGGGGTGCCGGTGGCCGGTCTCGCACCGGAGCGGACGCGCCGTCAGGTCGTCCTGGTCACCCAGGAGCACCATGTCTTCCTGGGCACGGTACCCGACAATCTGCGGGTCGCCGAGCCGTCCGCCACGGACGAGGAGCCGTGGGCGGCCCTCACCGCCGTCGGCGCCGACGACTGGGTGCGCGAGCTGCCCGAGGGTCTGGACACCGCGCTGGGCGAGGGCGGCCACCGTACGGACGGCTCCCAGGCCCAGCAACTGGCCCTGGCCCGGATGGTTCTGGCCGATCCGCACACCCTGATCCCCGACGAGGCGACGGCCCTCCTCGACCCGACTACCGCCCGCCGCACCGAACGCGCGCCGGCCGCCGTGCTGGAGGGCCGTACCGTCATCGCCATCGCGCACCGCCTGCACACCGCGCACGACGCTGACCGTGTGGCGGTGATGGAGGACGGCCGACTGACCGAGGTCGGGCCGCACGACAACCTGGTGGCGGCGGACGGGGCGTACGCGGCGCTGTGGCGCTCGTGGCACGGATGACGGACCGGCGGCGCCGACCCACTTCGGTGAACGGTTCGTACAGCGAGCATGACCATCCGGCCAACGACCGATTCCAGCCAAGTTCTTGATGCGCACCTGACAGCTCACGCGTTCTCCTGTCAGGCTTCCCAAGGTCACTCCACAGCAGCCCCGCTGTGCCACCGCTGTGTCGTGGCTCATCACCTTCGTGCATCTGGTTCCGCGTTCCGCCTTGTTCTGCCCGGACGGTCACCCGCCGTCCGGCCCCCCTTGGCCGCGCGATCCGCGGCCACGCAGAAGGAGACAGTGTTGAGACGCAGTTCCTCTCGCAGACCCACCGCCCACGCCCCCTCCCGTCGTGCCGCGGTGGTCGCCCTCGTCGGCGTCTCCGCCCTGCTGGCCGCCGCCGTCCAGGCGGGCACCGCGAGCGCCGCCCCGGCCGGGCCCGCCCCGTCGAAGATCAACCCCGCCCACACGGCCGTGAAGCTCTCCCCCTCGCAGCGCGCCGAACTGATCCGCACCGCCGACGCGGCGAAGGCCGACACCGCCCGCGACATCGGCCTCGGCGCGCAGGAGAAGCTGGTCGTCAAGGACGTCGTCAAGGACGGCGACGGGACCGTCCACACGCGCTACGAGCGCACGTACGCCGGACTCCCCGTCCTCGGCGGCGACATGATCGTCGACACTACTTCGGCCGGGAAGACCAAGCAGGTCATCAGGGGCTCCAAGGCCACCATCAAGGTTGCCTCGCTCGCACCCTCGATCGCCGCCTCGAAGGCGGAACAGCAGGCGCTGGCCGCCGCCAAGGACGCGGGTTCGACGCGGACCGATGCCGACGGCGCCCCCCGCAAGGTGATCTGGGCGGCGAGCGGCACGCCGGTTCTCGCGTACGAGACGGTGGTCGGCGGCCTCCAGGACGACGGCACCCCCAACCAGCTGCATGTCATCACCGACGCCTCCACCGGCAAGGAACTCTACCGCTACCAGGGCATCCAGACCGGCACCGGCAACACCCGGTACAGCGGGCAGGTCCCCCTGACCACCACGCAGTCGGGGTCGACGTACACGATGACCGACGGCGCGCGCGGCGGCCACAAGACGTACAACCTCAACCACGGCTCGTCCGGAACCGGCACGCTGTTCTCGCAGACGAACGACACCTGGGGCGACGGCACCAACACGAACGCCGCCACCGCGGGCGCGGACGCGCACTACGGCGCCGCCGAGACCTGGGACTTCTACAAGAACACCTTCGGTCGCAGCGGCATCCGCAATGACGGCGTGGGCGCCTACTCCCGCACCCACTACGGCAACAACTACGTCAACGCCTTCTGGGACGACAGCTGCTTCTGCATGACCTACGGCGACGGCTCGGCCAACAACAACCCGCTGACCTCGATGGACGTCGCCGGCCACGAGATGAGCCACGGTGTCACCTCCGCCACCGCGAACCTCACCTACAGCGGCGAGTCCGGCGGGTTGAACGAGGCCACGTCCGACATCTTCGGCACCGGCGTGGAGTTCTACGCCAACAACGCCTCGGACCCCGGTGACTACCTCATCGGCGAGAAGATCAACATCAACGGCAACGGCACCCCGCTGCGCTACATGGACAAGCCCAGCAAGGACGGCGCCTCCCTCGACTACTGGACCTCCACCGCCGGAAACAAGGACGTGCACTACTCGTCCGGTATCGCCAACCACTTCTTCTACCTGCTCGGCGAGGGCAGCGGCGCCAAGGTCATCGACGGCGTCAGCTACGACTCGCCCACGGTGGACGGGCTTCCGGTCACCGGCATCGGCCGGGCCAAGGCGCTGCAGATCTGGTACCGGGCGCTGACCACCAAGTGGACCGCCTCCACCAACTACGCCGCGGCCCGCACCGGCACGCTCGCGGCGGCGGGTGAGCTGTACGGCACCTCCAGCCCCGAGTACAACGCGGTGATGGACGCCTGGGCGGCGGTCGCGGTCGGCTCGCGCTCCGGTGGCGGCGGCAACCCCGGCGGCACCGTGTTCGAGAACCAGTCCAACGTGTCGATCCCGGACGCCGGCCCGGCGGTCACCTCGCCGATAACCGTCTCCGGGGTGAGCGGCAACGCCCCGTCGAACCTTCAGGTCACGGTCGACATCGTGCACACCTGGCGAGGTGACCTCCGGATCGACCTGGTCGCCCCGAACGGGACGTCGTACCGCTTGAAGAACAACAGCATCTCCGACTCGGCGGCCGACGTGCACCAGACCTACTCGGTCAACGCGTCCTCCGCCCCGGCCAACGGCACCTGGCAGCTGAAGGTCCAGGACATGTACGCCGGTGACACCGGGTACATCGATGGCTGGAAGTTGTCCTTCCCGTAAAACCCTCCGCTAGGTCACTCGAACCTCGAGGACAGGGCGCCGTTCCGGAGATTGCGCATCCGGAACGGCGCCCGTTCATTGCGCCGAAACACAGATCAGGCAGACGGCTTTCGGCCAACATCACCTCGGGGTCCTGACATGTACGCGACCTTGATGCCACGCTTCCACCGCACGGATCACCCGCACCGCAACTCACATCTTCCGCACGGCCCCCCATTCGTGCGGTCGCCCCGACGCCGCCACCGGCAAGAAGCTCCACGAGTACCAGGGCATCGAGACCGGCACCGGCAAGACCCTCTACTCCGGCACGGTCACCGTCGGCTCGTACCTGTCGGGCTCGACGTACCAGCTGTACGACACCACGCGAGGCGGCCACAAGACGTACAACCTCGCCCGCGGCACCTCCGGCACCGGCACGCTGGTCACCAACACCACCGACGTGTTCGGCACGGTGACGACGGCGAGGTGACCTGGGCGGGCAAGGCCTTTCGCCGTCGAATGCCGAGACTCACGGGTGATCGCAGGTAGCGGAGTCGAGCCAGGACCGGTAGGAGCCGGCAGGATCGTGGTGTACGGGTTCGACCCGCCACGCGCCCTATCCGGCTCGAACACGCGGCGGAATCAAGTGAATCCTCCGTGTGGCCATCGGATCGATCGATTGCGCGCTCCCCCGAACCAGTCACGGTCCTGATTCCCTGCTTCGGCAAGTGTGTGTGCCGACAGTGCCGTGGGGGTCTCGATGAACCGGGCGGCCGCGGAATGCACTGCGCGCGCCTCCCCTCTCTGGACGTACTCCGGGCACTCCGTCTGCCTCCCCCGCCGGCGCGGAGGCCGTGATCGCGGGGGCGGTACCGCCTTCCGGGCCTCGGCCGATCCTGGGCGTGCCCGTCGGGGCTGGTCCGGGGACGGAAGCGGCCACCGTCTCAGCGTCCGGTCTGCGGACCGGCGATGAGACGGTGGCCGTGGGTCAGGAACTGTAGGTCCTGGGCGTCGGCGGGAAGCCCCGCCATGCGAAGGGCGGATTCCACTGGTCGTCGCAACACGTGATCTCTGATGTGTTGCACTGGCAGTTAAGCAGTCGCCCGGTCGCGATCATGCGGCCGGGCGGCGGTGGCTACGCCTTGGTGAGACCGATAGGCATCGGTCCTGCGTATGCTCGCCTCGACTGGTGGGGCTGAGGGGGTGGGCGTGCTGAAGTTGCTCGGTTTCTTCGATGACTTCGGTCACTCCGGTGAGCTGGCTGCGGGACCGTTAGGGGCCCAGGTGCAAGCGTCTGGCGAACCGGACGAAGCGCAAATTGTGGAATATTTGGACGTTGGTCATCACCTCACGTACTTCATGGAGGCAGGGGTTGACGTTCTCACGGGTGAGGTTCACCGGCACACGTCCGGTTGTTCGTCCCTTGTCACCGATGGCTTGTGGGTATGGCGCGCGGACTTTGCGCACTATTTGGAGGCGTACCACGTGCCGTTGCCCGCAGACTTCGTTACCCGCGTCCGAGGGTTCCGCCATCAGATGCCGGACCTGGTCGGTGCGGACTTCGCGCCGGTTTTCGACGAGGTGGTCCGGGGGTTCGGATGGACGCATGTGGACCCGTGGGACGCAGACTCCCTCCTGCGCCCCCAGCCACGAGCTGTCCTGACTCGCGAAGAATTCGTATCGAGGGTGCGGCAAGAACGGCCTGCCGGCTCCTGGGGAAGGGCACCGCGCAAGCCTCGCAGGGACAAGAATCGCGGTCTTTAGCGATCCCGCGAAACGCGGCTGGTCTGATCAGCAGGCGAGTAGTTTGTGCAGACGCTCGGCTGGGGTTTCCCAGTCGAGCGTTTTGCGTGGTCGGCCGTTGAGTTGGGCGGCGACGGCGTCGAGGTGCTCGCGGGTGTGGACGGACAGGTCGGTGCCCTTGGGTGCCTCTGTGTTTGTCAAGCTGGTTGGTGTGGTGGCGTAGGCTCGGCTATGGCGGGTCCGGGAAGTGACTTGTCCGAAGAGCCGGCCGACGGGGTTGGGCCGGACGCGCTGGATTCTGTAGCCGCCCCCAGTTGTCCTCCCGGGCCCGTCAACAGCGCGCGGCGGCGCTCATCAACGACCATCGTGCGCCAGACGTGATCGGCCAGGCGGCGTTTGAGGCAGCGTTGCGCTTCCCGGGATGTCTTGCCTTCAGCGAGTTTGGCCTGGTAATAGGCGTGGCCCCGCGTGCCGGGCATGCGGATCTGCGTGATGGCCACGGTGTGGAGTGCTGCGTTGAGCTGGCGGTCGCCACGCCTGGACAGGCGGTGGCGTGCGCGGTCGGCGCTGGCGATCTCGATGGGAGCCGTGCCGGCGTACTGAGCGAAAGCACTCGCGGTCGGGAAGCGGTTGGGGTTCCCAGTCCGGCCCAGGAGACGGGCCGCGGTCACGGCCCCGATCCCTGGTGTGTCGGTCAGTCTGCTCGCGGACTCGGTGACCAGCGAGGCCATGGCCTTGGCGTTGTCCTTCAGCTTCATGTCCCAGGTCCGGACCTCGGCGATCAGATCGACGGCGAGGGTATGGCGGGTGAGCTCGGCCGGACCGACAGGGACGACAGACTCCAGCAACTGCTCGGCCTTGGCGGCGGACAGGTCGCGCGGTGCCCCTCCGGGCAGGAGAGCACGCAGCAGAGCGTGGAGTTGGTTCACCGCGCGGACTCTGGCCTGGGCGAGATTGCTGCGCCGCTCGTCCAGCAGCGCCAGCGCATCCGTTGAACTCTCAGGCTGCACCGGCCTCGCGTCGCCTTGGAGAGCGGCGACGCATGCTGCTGCTGCGGCGTCGATGCGGTCGTTCTTGCGGCCTGCGCCGCGGGAGAGCTGGCGGACCCGTGCGGTGGCGCTGGGCGGAACGTCGACGATCTGTTCTCCCCGGGCGAGCAGCCATGAGGTCAGGTGGAGTCCCAGGCCCCTGGCGTTTTCGACAGCCCATCGCCGCTCTGGCCACTGACGAGCCCAGTCCAGCATGCGCTGGTATTCCTGGAGCGTCGCATCGATTCGGATCGAGGCGTGATCACGATTGGTTCCGGGATCGACAGCCGTGGCTGTGTGCGTGGACTTGTGCGGATCGATGCCGATCAGCATCGGCAGTCCCCTTCCTCGGACGTCGGGTCAGTGGAATCCGCAGCTGACATCCCGACTTCGAGAAACGTGGGGTAGCCGATGGTCATGCCTCTGTTGAGTCAAGCCGCGAACGGGCACCGGGCAGGGCGACACACCCAAAGAGAGCCAGCCCGCGAGGGCGGCAGGAAGTACTCGAGTCAGCCTGCCCGGCGTCCTGCGGCACGTTACGGGCGGCCAACCCGATCACGACACCGTTAGCCCCAATACAAGTCGGGAAGTACTGGCGGAGCAGGCCGTTGGTGTTTTCGTTCGAGCCGCGCTGCCAGGGGCTGGCTGGGTCACAGAAGTAGACCGGGACGTCCGTGGCGAGGGTGAAACTGCGGTGAGCGGCCATCTCACTGCCCTGGTCCCAGGTCAGGGACCGCTTCAAGCGCTGCGGGAGCCTGTGCGCGGTCTGCATCAGGGCATCACGGACGCTGGCGGCGGTGTGGTCGACAGGCAGGTGCAGAAGCATCACGTAGCGGGTGCTGCGTTCGACAAGAGTGCCGATCGCCGAGCCGCTGTCCTTGCCGATGATCAGGTCGCCTTCCCAGTGGCCGGGCACGGCCCGGTCGTCCGCTTCGGCGGGCCGCTCACTGATCATGACCATGGGATCGGTGAAGCGCGGCTGACGGCAGTTGGCCTGGCGGCGCGGCCTACGCCGGGCGCGTCCGCTTCGCAGGACGCTCGCCAGTTCCCGCCGCAGCTGGCCGCGTCCTTGCACGTAGAGCGCCTGGTAGACCGTCTCGTGGACCACATGCATCTCCGGCCGGTCGGGGAACTGTCTGCGCAGAGCGTGACAGATCTGCTCCGGGCTCCAGCGTTCGTCCAGGCCCGCCTGGACGGCGCTCCGCAGTTCGGGGTTCTGGTTGATCTTCCGCGGTTTCGGCCGTGGTCTGCGGCCATCGGCGCGGGCCTGGGCGGCGAACGGCCGGTAGTGCCACTGGTTGCGGGTGCCGTTGGTGCGGTTGCGCCGGATCTCCCGGCTGATGGTGGAAGGACTGCGTCCCAGTTCGGCGGCTATCGACCGGATGGACGCCTTCTCCCGGAGCCGGTCAGCGATGTGGATGCGCTCGCACTCCGACAGATAGCGCGACCGCACTTCCACAGACACGGGTACGGCTGCGGGCACCCGACCCTGGAGAACGGGTGCCCGCTTGGCGTAGACGCGCTCCTGATCGAGACGGCGCGTCGCCTGGGCCGCCGGCGGTCTGAGCCGCTGCGGGTCCCAGCGGCCGTTGCGCCACTCACGTCCGGTGCGCTCGTTCACACCGACTGCCGCGGATGCTTCCTTGCTGGTGTATCCCGCCTTCACGAGCCGGAAGTATTCCGCCCGCTCAGCATGGAGCTTCCTGGGCCCCTGAGCCGAGCGCACCTTGCGGACCTCGAAGTCCATCGCACCCCTTGAACTGGGGTGTTGCAACAACCACTAGAACCCAAGAAGCCCCCGGTCACCGGGGCCTCAGCCCAGGACGGGCTGGAGACGATACGTCCTACCCCGCGTGGTCCGGACGGTGATGACACCGTCCTTGACCGAGTAGCCGAAGCGCTTGCCGAGCTCATCGGTCGCCGTCAACTTCTGCTGCTTCGGCCAAGGGTTGTGCAGACGCAGGGTGCCGCCTGCCTTGCTGGTGACCTGGACGTAGCGGACGGCGCCGTCCCTCAGCGACGCCGAGGTCTCGAAGGCGCCGGGAAGAAGCAGCCGGTCGAAGACAGCTCTGCCCGATCAGCAGCGGATCACCACCAGGTCACACGAGACGGTGGTCAGAGCACTGCGAGACGCCAACCGCAAACTGCACGACGAGAACGAGCGCCGCTGCCGGATCCCGCCCTCGTCGCGGCACTCCTGGACGCCGACGAGGAAACCTGGCGGACCGCCGTGATCGACTGACTTCTCCGGATGGGACCGTCCGGAGTGCCCTCTTCGCGCACCGGCTTCCAGGGCCGCGCGGACTACGCCGGCTGGACGGCGCCCGGTGCTTCGACCAGCTCGATCTTCACGACCGTGTCGATCGGGTCCGCCAGCGGGTAGGTGAAGTGCCCGACCTCACCGAACTGGACGAACGGGATGTCGGGGTAGGACTTGACGACCCAGGCGTCGCACAGCTGCAGTTCGCGGCCGTCGGCGAGCAGCGAGATCCGCGCAATGCTGTCCTTGTCGAGTCCGCCGGTCAGGGCCAGCGGTCCGATCGGCGCTCGCAGGACGTGGGCGTACAGGGTGTTCCCGCTGCGCGTGTAGTAGCCCCACTCCGGGGTCTCCAGGCCGGCGGGGCCCGCGCCGTGGACCGACTCCCCGTTGGCGGAGAGCCAGGCGCCGATGGCGTGGAGCCGCTCGACGGCCTCGGGCTGGATCCGGCCGCGGGGGTCGGGGCCGACGTTGAGCAGCAGGTTGCCGCCCTTGGCCACGCATTCGACGAGCTTGGTGATCAGCTGTTCCGGGCTCTTCCAGAGGTCGTCGCCGGCGGTGTAGCCCCAGTTGTTGTTGATCGTGATGCAGGCTTCCCACGGCACGGGGCTGCCGTCCTCGGCACAGATGCCGTCGACGGGTATCAGCTGCTCCGGGGAGGCGAAGTCGCCGCTGTAGTCGGTCGGTGCGTCGGTCACGATTGAGCCGGGACCGCCGCCGTCGGCCTCCAACCGGTTGTCGATGAGCGCGGTCGGCTGCAGGGCGCGGACGGTGTCGATCAGCTCCTGCGCGCCCCACTCCTGCGGCCCCATCCCCTCGTAGGAGAAGTCGAACCAGAGGATGTCCAGCTGCCCGTAGTTGGTGCACAGCTCCTTGATCTGGCCGTGCATGTACCGCCGGTACGACTCCAGGTCGGGCCGGTGGTCGGCGAAGGCGGGGTTCTCGCGCTCGGGGTGGATGAAGTCGCCGTAGTGCGGGTAGTCGGGGCGGTGCCAGTCCAGCAGGGAGTAGTAGAGCCCCACCTTGATGCCCCGGGCGCGGAAGGCGTCGAGGAATTCCCGGACCAGGTCGCGGCCGATACCGTTGTGCATGCTGCCGTACTCGGTGAGCGCCGAGTCGAACAGGCAGAACCCGTCGTGATGCTTGGCGGTCAGCACCGCGTACTTCATGCCGGCCGCTTCCGCGAGCTCGGCCCATGCCTGCGGGTCGTAGTCCTCGGCACCGAAGCCGTCCACGGCGAACTGGTAGTCCTCGACAGACACCTGCTCTTGCGAGCGGAGCCATTCGCCCCGGGCCGGGACGGCGTACGGACCCCAGTGGATGAACATGCCGAACCGGTCTTGGCGGAACCAGGCCGAGCGCGCGAACCGCGCGGAGACCTCGGTCGGCCGGCGGCGGTCCGTCGCCTGCGTGCTCGTGTTCGTCATGCCTTCACCGCTCCCGCGACCATCCCGTTGACGATGTACTTCTGAGCGGTCAGGTAGACCGCCACGACGGGCAGCATGGTGAGGACGAGGTCGGCGCAGACCAGCGAATAGTCGAAGCTGTGCGTGGACTGGAAGGTGAACACCGTCATGGGTAGGGTCCATCGGTCTGAGTCGGGTATGAGGAACAGCACGTTCTGGAACTCGTTCCAGGCGTAGGTGAAGACGAGGATCAGCGCGGTCGAGCTGACCGGTCGCAGCAGCGGGAAGATGATCGTGAAGAACAGACGCAGCGATCCCGCGCCGTCCAGGAGCGCCGCCTCGTCGATCTCCCGAGGCAACTGCCGGATGAAGCCGACGTAGATCAGCGTGATGAACGGGATCTGCACGGCGACGTCCGTGAGGATGAGCCCCAGGTAGGAGCCGCCCAGGCCGATCTCCTGCAGCAGCCGGATCGCCGGGATGAACGCGAACGGGGCGATCAGACCGGTGAGCAGGTAGCTGTAGACGCCGCCGGTGACCCGGCCGGGGCGACGGGCGATGACGAAGGCGGCCATCGAGCACGCCAGCACGGTCCCGAGGGTTACCGCGACGGAGATGACCACGCTGTTCAGCAGTGCCTGGAACGCGTTGCCGGTCTCGATGACGGTCCGGTAGTTGTCGAGGTGCCAGGAGCGGGGCAGTGAGAAGCTCATCGTCTGGGCCTCGGTGCTGCTCTTCAGGCTGGTCAGCAGAACCAGGTAGAGCGGGGCCAGGTACACCAGGGCCAGCACGGCGGCCACCACGTAGGTGGCCGCTTGGGCCAGGAGCCTGCCGGGTCGGAGCCGCGGGTTTCGCCGGGTCACGGTGTCGCCTCCATCCTGCGTACGAAGCGGTTGATGACCAGCGCCACGACGGTGATCATGACGAACTGGAACACGTTCACGGCGGCGGCGTAGCCGAGGGCCCCGGTGTTGAGCTGCTTGTACACGTAGCTGGTCAGCACCTCGGTCGCGGTGCCCGGGCCGCCGCCGGTGGTGGCGTAGATCAGGTCGAACGTCTTCATGCCGGTGATGAAGGTGATCAGCCCGGCCAGGTTGATCGCGTGCCGGATGAACGGGAGCTTGATGTGCCGTACCACCTGCCACGGCCCGGCCCCGTCGAGCTGCGCGCTCTCGATGAGGTCGCTGGGCACGGCCTGGAGGGCGGCGAGCACCAGGACGACGGTCCAGCCGACGCCCATCCAGGTGTCCACGGCGGTGACGCTGTAGAGGGCGAGATCGAAGCTGCCGAACCAGTCCTGGGCCAGGCCGAACGGCTCGAGGAGGGCGTTGACGGGCCCGTCGGCCTTGAGGATGAAGTTGAAGAGCAGACCGACCACGATCGTGGAGAACATGATCGGCAGGTAGACCACGGCGCGCAGGACGCGGCTGCCCTTGAACGCCCGGTTGAGCAGGAAGGCGATCGCCACGCCCAGGCCGGTCTTGCCGACGGTCACGAGGGCCGCGTAGACGAACTGGTTGCGGGTGGCGTTCCACAGGACCGAGCCGTCGCCGAACATCGTGCGGTAGTTCGCCAGTCCGACGTAGTGGGTGTCGGGGACGTACGTCGAGGCATCGGTCAGCGACAGATACATTCCGAAGAAGGCTGGCAGGAGGAAGAACACGGTGAAGACCAGCACCGCCGGTACGAGGTAGGCGTACCGGTAGGTGCGGTCGATCCCCTGCCGGGAGGTGTGCGGCGTGGTCATCAGAATCCGGCCGCGCCGGCCTTGCTGCCCGCGCCCTGCCAGGCCTTCTGGGTCATTTCGCCGAACTTCGCGACGTCGATCCGCTTGCCGAGGAGCTCCTGGTACGCGGCGATGAGGTCGTCCTGCGGCTGCGGGATCACGGACTGCCCGTCGAACGGGACGACGGAGTCGCCCTGGTCGACGAGCTTCTGCAGGTCGGCGGCACCGCCCGAGGCGCCGGCGGCCTTGGCGTCGGTGAAGGCGGAGACGCCGGGGTTGGCGTCCAGGAACTTCTGCGCCTGCGGCTGAGCGATCATGAAGTTCAGGAAGTCCTGGGCCTGCTTGCCGACCTTGGAGAACGTGGCGACCTTGAGCAGGTTGGGCTTCTGCAGCCCCACAGTGCTCTTGCCGTCGGCGCCCGGCAGCAGGAAGAAGCCGATGTTCGCCTTCGGGTTGACCTTGGCGATGGCGCCCAGAGCCCAGGTGCCGTTGATGATGGCACCGGTCTTGCCGTTCGCTATCGCGGCGGTCGACGAATCGTAGGTGGCGGTCAGCGCGTCGCTGTTGGTCAGACCGTGCTTCACCCAGCCGGCCAGTGCCTGGTACTCCTGGGTGAAGCCGGGGATCTCGTTCCACTTGACCTGGTTGGCATCGAGCTTGGGCGCCAGGTCGAGGTCGGCGCCCAGGAAGTCGGCGTTGACGGCGCTGCGGTGCTGGAGCAGGGTCCAGCCGTCCTTGCCTGCGAGGTAGAGCGGCGTGGCTCCGGCGGCCTTGACCTTCTTCAGGTCTGCCTCGAACTCCGCCAGGGTGGTCGGGGTCTTCGTGATCCCGGCCTTGGAGAAGACGTCCTTGTTGTAGATCACCCCGGTCGCGTTGAGGCCGTCGGCGCTCGGGGTTCCCCAGATCTTGCCGTCCGCGGAGGTGATCGACTTGCGGACGGCGGGGAGGAGCCGCTCGATCCACGGCCCGGTGGCCGGCTTCATGATCGCGGCCTTGTTCTTGGCCGAGTCCTGGCCGGCGAAGACGTCGGCACCGCTCTTGGCGGCCAGGCGAGCCTGCACCAGGGAGTCGTAGTTCGCGTCGGGCACGGGCGTCAGCTTGACCGTGTTGCCGGTCTGCTTCTCCCAGAGGTCGACGTTCTCCTGGAAGCCCGGCACGCCCGCCCACGAGGTGGGGAGCATGTACGTGATCGTGACGTGGCCGTTCGCGCCGGTCGTGGTGTCGGAGCCGGCGCAGCCGGTCGCCGCGGCGGCCACCATGGCTGCGACTGCGACAACGGCGGCGATTCTGGTTCTCGGCATGGCGAGGTTCCTCTCGGTGCGGTGGGAAGGGAATGGGGTCGGACGTGGGGGTGATGGCGGGGTGCTCAGCGGGCTGACGAGTGAGCCCGCGCCCTGGTGTGCGCCGCGTCCGGGCACAGCGGTCCGATGTCGATCCGGGCCGGGAAGGCCGGATCGCCGAGGAGCGTGCCGAACGCGTTGGTCAGTGCCGTCTGCAGCACGCCGATCACGGGTCCGAGGGTGGGGAACCGGGTGACGGCGAGGTCGACGGGGTAGGCGTCGCGCAGCAAGGTGGCCAGGTGCGCGTCGATGCGGTCGGTGAGAGTGCGCCGGCGGGCCAGTGGCCCACCGAGGACGATCAGCTGTGGGTCGATCGCAAGGGTGAGATAGGCGATCTGGCGGGCGGCCCGGGCAGCGAACCGGTCGAGTTCGGCCACGCCGTCCGGGTCGCCCCGTTCGGCGGCGTCCAGGACCGGCAGGAAGGTTTCCAGCTCGTCCCAGTGCGGCGGAGCCGCCGGACCGTCGTCGATGAGGTTCAGCTCTCCGGCCATGTTGCGGCTGCCGCGATGGACCCGGCCGTCCAGCACGATTCCGGCCGCCAGCCGGTGCCAGGCCAGTGCCAGCAGGAAGGTGTCGGCGTGGCGGGCGACACCGTAGGCGTGTTCTGCGATCGCCGCGGCGTTCAGGTCGTGTTCGACGATCACCGGGACGTCGCCGAAGACCAGTCCGGCGTCGGCCGGGAAGCAGCCCTCCAGATCGGGGTGGTGGGGTGAGTAGGAGATCCGCCCGTCGGGGCCGACTCCGCCGGTCAGGGCGATGCCGAGGCCGAGCCACTTGCCGTGGGTGGACCGCAGGCGACTGACCACCTGTACCAGGCGGCGATGGAGTCCGGCGATCCGCTCCCGGCCCGGCAGCGGCACCGGTTCACGGTGCTCACTGACGTGCTGGATGCGTCCGCCGATGTCACAGGCGATGATCCGCTCGTGGTGCTTGCCGATCTCGGCGCCGATCACGAATCCGTACTCGCGGCGGAACCGGAAGCGTGCGGCCGGTCGGCCGCCACTGGGTGTGGGCGACTGTCCGTGCGCGGCGCCGGAGGTGACCTCGACCAGGTGCGCAAGGCCGGCCAGCCGTTCCTTGACAGTGGGCCGGGACAGTCCGCTGGCGGTGGCCAGCTCGCTGAGCGTCGCCTCACCCAGAGTGTGCAGTGCGGCGACACAGGCTGTGGTGGTCGTCCTGCCGAAGCTGTCGCCGCCGGGCGCGAGCGCTGCCAATGGTCCCTTTGCCTTTCCGTAAAGCGGCGGCCCCGTGACACCGCCCGGCCGACCAGTGTGTTCCAGGTATTACAGGCCTGTTTCGAATCTGTTCTCCGTAACAGGTTGCGAGGACCGTAGGCCACCATCCCGAGGCACACAAGCCTTACGCAAGTCTCTGGCCTGGCCTTTCAGAACCTCCGCGCGACATCCTCCGCCCCGGCTGCAGCCGAGCCGGCCGGATATGGAGCCGCATGACCAAGGCCTCTGGAACGCTTTTCAGCCACGGAAGGCATCGTCTACCTTGCCGCTGCCCCAACCGACACGGCCCCGCCGGGCCCACGAGCCGCAGGAGCACAGCAGTGGCAGCTCAGGACGACTCCTCCGCGAGACCGGACATCGAGCTCGGCAGCCGACTCGGCCGTCGACGGTTCCTCGGCTCGATCGCCGCCCTCGGCGCCGGCCTGGCCACGCCCGGCATCCTGGACGCCGCCGGACTGGGCTCGAGCGCCACGGCGGCGGAACCCGCCGGCGCCGCCATGCGCGCCACGATCGACGCGACCCACCCCGCGCACGTGATCAACCTCGGGCAGGGTGACCAGCAGTTCCAGGGCACCCTCCAGCAGCTGTGGGACACCGTCCCCGCCTGGCTCAAGCCCTACGCCTACATCAACCTCCTCGGCGACAACCACCTCCGGAACGTCCCGGCCACGACCGACTGGATCCAGTCCCAGCTGGACGCCGCCGAGCCCGCCGACATCCCGGTCACCGCACAGGTCGCCAACGGCGAGACCGGGAACACCAACCTCATCCCGGTGAGCCAGTGGCAGACCTGGGCGCAGACCCACCCGAACACCTTCAAGGGGTTCAACGCCGCCGAGCTCTACAACGGCCCGGACCTGAGCAACTACCTGATCAGCCTGTTCGACGTCGCCGGCCAGCAGGGCATGTTCCACCCACGTCCCCACGGCGTCCGTGAAGATCAGCTCCGACGAGCACACCAACGTCATCGTCCAGGAGAACCCGTCGCACCTGGGCGTCCACGTCTTCAACTACCGGCTCGACCTCACCAACGCCCTCTCTCTGGTCCCCGACCAGGCCAGCACGGTGCCGTTCGGCCAGAACTACATGGCGCCCCGGCTCGACGCCGCCGGCAACCCCTTGTGAACGCGGACAGCTCGATCACCACCGTCGGCGGCAAGACCCTCCCGGGCCGCAGCGCCCGGGACGTCCGCAACGTCACCCTCACCGTCGTCGGCACCTGGAAGGGTGGCCGAACATCGTCTTCGACGACTACGCCGACATGTCCCGCCCGTACACCCAGCAGCAGACCTGGGATCCGGCCACCAGCATCCTCGCGCTGCCCCTCACCATGAACGGCACCGCGCACTTCAACGTCCAGCTCGACGGCGGCGGCCCGCGCATCCTGCCGCGCACCGGCTGGACCGTGGCGTACACCGACAGCGAGGAGGTGACCGCGGAGAACACCCCGGCGACCAACGTGCTGGACGGCAGCATGGCCACCTTCTGGCACACCCGGTGGTCGAACGTCACGCCCGCGCCGGGCTGCCCGCACGAGATCCAGCTCGACATGAAGGCGGCACACAGCGTCTCGGGCTTCACCTACCTGCCCCGCCAGGACGCCTCCCAGAACGGTACGGTTGCCCAGTACGAGTTCTGCGTCAGCGCCGACGGCACCACCTGGGGAAGCCCCGTGGCCACCGGGACCTTCGCCGCCGACCAGACCCTCAAGACCATCAACTTCCCGGCCAAGAACGGCCGTTACGTAAGGTTCCGGGCGCTGTCGGAGATCAACGGCAACCCCTGGACCTCCTGCGCCGAGCTGAACGTCATCGGCCAGTGATCCCTCCCCTCCGGAAGACGAACGCATGACAGTGCACCACCCCGCCCCGGCCATGCTCCGCGCGGCCGGGACCGCCCTCATCTTGGACGTCTCGGGTCCGGGCCTGCCCGCCGTCCTGCACTGGGGCGCCGACCCCGGCGACCTGGGCGACACCGACCAGCTGCTGCTCGGCCTGCGGCCCTCGTGGCCGGTGGCCTCCGTGGACGCCCCGGTGCGGCTGCGGCTGATCCCCCAACAGGTCGACGGCTGGGTCGGGCGCCCGGGTCTCGCCGGGCACCGGGAGGGCGTCCCGCCCCATCTGCGGCTGACGCTGACCGAGCCGGTCAGCCTGGCCGGCCAAGCCGGCGAGGGCGGCCGGCTCACGGTACGCGCCCGCGACGAGGCCGCCGCCCTGTCGGTCACCACTCACATCGAGATGGACCCGTTCGGCGTGGTCCGGCTGCGGCACGAGATCACCAACGAAGGCCCGGACGGGTTCACACTCGACACCGTGGCCTGTCTGCTCCCGGTGGGCGACCAGGCGAGCGAGGTGCTCGACTTCACCGGGCGCTGGGCCCGCGAAAGGTCGCCGCAACGTCGGCCGCTCGCCCACGGGCTGACCGCCCGCGAGTCCCGACGCGGTCGCACCGGCCACGACGCGACCGGCCTGTTCCTGGTCGGCGAGCCCGGATTCGGCTTCCGGCACGGCCAGGTCTGGGCCGCACACGCCGGATGGAGCGGCAACCACGTGCACTACGCCGAGCTGCTCCCCGAACACCGGCCCGTCCTGGGCGCGGGCGAGCTCCTCGCGCCCGGCGAGATCCGCCTCACCCCAGGCGGCACCTACCGGACCCCATGGGCCTACTTCACCTGGTCGGGCGAGGGCATGGACGGGCTGTCCGACCGACTCCACCAGCACCTGCGCGCCCGGGAGAGCCACCCGCGCACCCCGCGACCTGTGATGCTGAACACCTGGGAGGCCGTCTACTTCGACCACCGCCTCGACCGGCTCACCGAGCTGGCCGAGCGCGCCGCCCGGGTCGGTGTCGAGCGCTTCGTCCTCGACGACGGCTGGTTCACCGGCCGCCGGGACGACAGCGCGGGCCTCGGCGACTGGACCGTCGACCCGACGGTGTGGCCGAACGGCCTCCACCCCCTCGTGGACCGCGTCAGGGCCCTCGGCATGGAGTTCGGCCTCTGGGTCGAACCCGAGATGGTCAACCCCGACTCCGACCTGGCCCGCGCCCACCCCGACTGGATCCTGGCCGCCCCTGGACGCACCGCGCCACCCGCCCGCAACCAGCAGGTGCTCGACCTCGCCAACCCCGAGGCGTACGCCCACATCGCGGCCCGCCTGCACGCCCTGGTGGACGAGTACGGCATCACCTACCTCAAGTGGGACCACAACCGTGACCTGCTGGAGTCGGCCCACACGGGCGCCGCTGGCGTCCACGCCCAGACCCTGGCCGTCTACCGCCTCCTGGACGAACTGCGCGAGCGCCATCCGGGGCTGGAGATCGAGTCCTGCTCCTCCGGCGGTGCCCGGATCGACTACGGCATCCTGGAGCGTACGGACCGGATCTGGGCCTCCGACACCAACGACCCGCTCGAACGCCAGCGCATCCAGCGCTACACCGGACTGTTCGTACCACCGGAGCTGACGGGAAGCCACGTCGGCGCGGCCACCGCCCACACCACCGGACGCACCAGCCCGCTGCCGATCCGCCTGGCGACCGCCCTGTTCGGCCACGCCGGCATCGAGTGGGACATCACCGCGTGCACCGCGGAGGAACTCAACCTCCTGGCCGCCTGGACCGCCCTGTACAAGCGGCTCCGGCCGCTGCTGCACGGCGGGCGGACCGTCCGCGTCGATCATCCGGACCCGGCGGCCTGGCTGCACGGCGTCGTCGCGGACGACCGTCGCCACGCTGTCTTCGCCCTGTTCCAGCTGGCGTCCTCGACGGCCTCGGTGGCCCCCCGGATCCGCATCTCCGGCCTCGCCCCCGAGCTGACCTACACCGTGACGGTCTGCCAGGAATTCCAGGCGGCCTCCGCCCATCCCAGCGCGACGGTGCCGTGGCTCGTCGAGGGGTCGGTCCGCGTCCCGGGGGCGGTGCTTGCCGGCGTCGGTCTGGCGGCGCCACTTCTCGACCCCGAGCAGTGCCTGGTGCTGGAACTCACCACCGAGTAGAGCGGATCACCACATGCGGGTGGCGGGGCCGGCTTCAGCCGGCCCCGCCACCGTTTTCTCGTCCTTGCTCAGGCGAGCCCGGAGGCTTGCGCGCCGAGCGTCCCGCGCAGCCACTGCTCGACCTCCGCAACGTGACCGTCGCCCAGGCCTGGGCGAGTTCCGGACGCCGGGCGGCAACGGCCTCGTAGATCGCCCGGTGCTGCTGCCTGGTCCGCCCCACCACACCCTCCTCCGTCCGCCCGCGCCACAGCCGGGCCCGCGCGGTCGGGCCGGACAGGCCGTCGATCAGTGAACAGAGCACCGCGTTGCCGGAACCCGCCGCAAGCCTGCGGTGGAACTCCAGGTCGTTGTCGATCAGTGCCTCCAGCGAGGCGCCGTCCTCCAACCTGACCAGCACCCCGCCGAGGGCCACGATCTCCTCGTCCGGCATCGCCCGGGCAGCCAACGCGGCCGCGGCGGGTTCGAGGATCCGCCGGACCTCCAGGAACTGCAGGACGGTGTCGGCCTGCTGGAGGTCGGCGACGAACGTCAGCGCGTCCAGGAGCAGGTCGGGCTCCGGACTCGTCACGTACGTGCCGTCACCCTGGCGCACGTCGAGGACCCGCATGAGCGAGAGCGCCTTCACCGCCTCGCGCAGCGAGTTGCGCGACAGCCCCAGACGCTCGGCCAGGTCGGCCTGGCGCGGGAGTCGGGAACCCGGGCTGAGCTCACCGGTGACGATCACGGCCTTGATCTTGTCGATCGCCTCGTCGGTGACTGGCACGCGTTCGCCTCTCTCGGGTTTTCCGGTCCGTGCAGGATGGGTCACGGGCGTGCGGGCGGCCGAAGGCCGTAGACGTCGGCCGCGTTGGCGTGGAAGACCCTGCTCTTCTCCGCGGGGCTCAGCCCGTCGGTGAGGCGGTCGGCGAACCGTACGACCTCGCCGTAGCCGGCCTGAAGCGTGCAGACCGGCCATCGCCGTGACCGCGGTGGCGGCGGCGAGGGCTCCTTCGAGGGCGTGGTGCCAGGGCGAACCGGGTGGAGCGGAGGGCATGGGCAGGCTCCTGTACGCGGGGTGAGCTGGGGTGGGCTGGGGCACGGGGCGGCGGGAGGGGGCCGCCGCCCCGTGGGCGCGGGTGTGGGACCGGGGCGCACGCCGAGGCCCACGCCGAGCATGGCCGTGAGCAGCGGAAGCCCCGCGGCGAGGAGCGAGCCGAAGGTGAGGACGAGCACCAGCGCGGCCACCGCGAGGCCCATGGCCTCGGAGGAGTGCCCGCCGCCCACCGCGTTCACGGCGTTGCCGCCCACCTCGACCGACAGCTTCTGCGATGCCGTCCGTGCGACGGTGTCCTGCAGCGCGTCGCGCGCGCTCTGCGTCAGCTCCGGGGCGGGCACCTCATAGGCGACCTGCGCGTAGGCGGTGGAACCGTCCTGGCTCACCGACCGGGTGGCGTACGGGTCGGTGATGCGCGCGACCTGCGGATCGTACCCGAGTTCCCGGACCGTCTCCTGGACCGCCTTCCGCACCTCCGGGTCCGTGATCCTGCCGTCCTCCGCCCGGAACACCACCCGGGCCGTCGCCCCGTCGGCGTTCAGCTCCGGAAAGCTCTCCTCCAGCAGGTCGTAGGCGTGCTGCGCCTCCGTGCCGGGCATCGAGAACTCGCTCGGCGGCGCGGCGGGAGCCCTCCCGGCCAGCACCCCCGTCCCCACGAGCAGTACCACCCACAACAGCGTGACCGGCCAGCGCCTCCGGAAGGAGAACCGGCCCAGCCTGGAAAGGAATGTGGCCACAGAAAGGCTCCACGTCAGGTCGAGGCTCATCGGAACAGACACCGACGCCGTCAGCCGGGCCTGATCGTCCCCGGAGAGATTCTGGGAACTTCCTGGGAGATCCGGGCACGACGTCGGGGTCGCTGCCTCGGATCCCGGGCCGGACCGTCACCATCGCGGCCCGATTCACAGGAAGTTCACCGAGTCGGCCCCGAGGCGGTGCGGCCGACAGACGCCTGAATGACTCATCTGAGTTACTTGCCACTTCACTTCTCGCTGCAGCAACATCTGACCAGGCTTTGAGCGGAGGCCGTGCTGGATCGGTCGACAAGAGCCTTGTAACTTCAACTCGCTTGAGTTAATTTCCCGGCCATGGACACGCCGAAGTCAAGTTCACGAGTCCGCCTGGTCGAGACCGCGGAACGGCTCATCGCACAGCGGGGGGTTCACGGGGTGTCCCTCCGGGAGATCGCGGCCGAGGCCGGACAGCGCAACACGGGGGCGGTCCGCTACCACTTCGGTTCCAAGCAGGCACTCGTCGCAGCGATCTTCGAGCATCGAATGGCGCCGATCAACGCACGGCGCATGGAACTGATCACGGAGCTCGACGATCAGGGCAGGGCGCACGACCCCTACGCTCTGGCCGAGGCGTTCGTCGTGCCGCTCAGTGAGATACTCGACCGCCCCGGACGGACGAGCTGGTACCTGCGCTTCTGTGTCCAGGCGAGGTACACGGTCGAGCCCGGTACCACCGTACTGAACCGCGAAGGAGTAGGAGTCAGGCCGTGGACGAAGGGCCTCGTGATCCTGCACGACCGCGCCATGCGCCTCCTGGCGGGTCTGCCTGAGCAGCTCCGGGTGGAACGCTGGGCCCGTTTCAGCGGCTCCCCGGTGCATGCGCTCGCCGACCACGAACTGCGGCTCGAAGCCGCTGACGCCCAAGGCGCCGACTCGTTCGGCCTGCTCGTCTCCGACCTCGTCGACACCTCGGTCGCAGTCCTGACGGCGCCGGTTCGGCCCGCCACCCTACGTCTGGTCGGGCAGACGAACGCGACGCCGATGCCCTCCGCGCAGGGCTTCTCCCCTACCTGACCTCGCCCACCCGCCTGTCTCCCACGCCGACCACACCGCCAACCGCACTCCTCCGGTCCAGCGCCACCGCGATCCGGCACTCAGGTGCCCTCTCCGCACAGCTGCCGCCAAGGAGGCTCCATGGCCGTCGACAAGGTTCCCCGGCCGGCCGGCGAACCGGAACGTCCGTTCCCGGCGCCGGTCGGGCCGGTGGCGCACACCAGCCGCGCCCGTCTGGCCATCGCCCTGACCGCCATCGTCCTCATGTCGGAACTCGCACCGATGGAACTCACCCTGGTCTACCCCTCGCTGCGCTCTATAGCGCTGGAATTCCACACCCCGCACACTGCCTGGGTTCTCGTCATCGTGGGGCTCACCGCCGTGGTGACCATTCCGCTCCTCGGGAAGCTCGCCGACACGTACGGCAAGCGACTCGTCCTGCTCGCTCTCGGCGGACTCTTCGCTGCCGGGTCAGTGATCTGTGCGACCGCGACCACCTTCCCGTGGCTGCTCACCGGCCGAGCGCTGCAGGGGACGTGCGGCGGCATCACGGCCGTGGCGTACGCGCTGATCCGGGACGTGTTCCCCCGCCGTGTGGTGCCCATCGCCCTGGGCGCCGTGTCGGCAGGGATCGGCGTCAGCGCTCTCGCCTCTCCGTTCCTGGCGGGCGCGCTCATCGACTGCTACGGATACCGGTCGGTCTTCTGGTTCATGTTCGCCTATGCCGCTGTGCTCGTTCCGGTCACCCTGCTCTTCATCCCCGAGTCCCCCCTGCGCCTGCGCCGGCGCCTCGACGTCGCGGGCGTGCTCCTCCTGGGCAGCGGGATAGGACTGATCCTCCTCGCCCTGACCCAGGGCCGGGCGTGGGGTCCGGCGGGCGTCGTCGCCGCCGGCACGCTCGGCGTCGCCACCCTGGCGGCGTTCGCGGTGTGGGAGCGGAGAGTGCCCGTGCCCGCGGTCGACCTGCGCCTGATCACCGGATCGGCGATGCGGCCGACGTTGCTGGCCGCTCTGTGCGTCGGTTTCCTGATCGGCGGCTACGCACTGCTGATGCCGCAGATGCTCCAGACCCCGGCGATGCCCGGCCTCGGATACGGCCTGGGACTCACCGCCACAGGCGTTGCTCTGTGGACCTTTCCCCAGGGACTGCTCACCATGATGGCGGGCCCCCTCGGCGGGGCCGTCGCGCGCCGCTTCGGCGCCCGCGTCGTACTGATCGCGGCCGGGTGCATCCTGACCCTCGCCCTCGCGACGACATCGTCCTTGCCCGGGCACCGCTGGCAGATCCTTCTCATCGCGTCGGCCGTCGGCGTCGGCCTCGGCCTGCACTACGCCGCGCTGCCCAACCTCGTGATCGACGCGACGGACGCCCGTCACAGCGGCGTCGGAACGGCCATGGTTCCCCTGGCCGGCCAGTTGGGTGCCACGACGGCGGCGACCGTCATGGGGGCTGTGACCATGCGCCACACCGTTCGCACCGAGGCGGGGACCGGACAGATCGTGTTCACCGCCACCGCCTACCAGCTCTCGTTTCTCATCGCGGCGGCTGTCGGCCTCGCAGGCGTCCTGATCGCCGTACGCATGCACCATGGGCGCACACCCGCCACAGGCGGCGCGCTCCCGGACCACTGACTCCACATACCCCATCCACCCAGGAGGCGTCCGATGGAAACCCCCCGAAGGAACACCGAGGGCACGGAAGACAACGGACGAACGGTGTTCCGCAACGGCTGGAGGCCCGTACCCGTACGGGAACTGAGCCCCACCGGCAGCGGGACGCCGAGCGATCCCTACCAACTGTTCTCGCTCAGTCCGTGCAGCCCCACGATCGGCGCCGAGATCCAGGGCGTGGACCTCGCACAGCCCCTCACCGAGGAGTTGCACGCCGAGTTGCACCGCGCGCTGCTGGAGTGGAAGGTGCTGTTCTTCCGTGATCAGGACATGACGGCGCGGCAGCACCGGGACCTGACCCGCGCCTGGGGGACCCCGCAGGTGCACCCCTTCCTAACGAAGGCCGATGTCACCGAGGTGGTACAGCTCGCGCACGACGCACAGTCCCCGGGCACGGAGAACATCTGGCACTCGGACGTCTCCTTCGAGACCACTCCCCCGATGGGATCGATCCTGCGTGCCGTGGAGGTGCCCGAGGTGGGCGGCGACACCTTGTGGGCGGACATGGCCGCGGCCTACGACGGCCTGACCGATGACGTGAAGGAGCGCCTCGAAGGACTGCGGGCCGTGCACGACTTCACACTGGCCTTCGGCCGGAACCTCAGCCCCGACGAACTCGCCCGCCGGCAACGGGAACACCCCCCGGTCGCTCATCCCGTCGTCCGTACCCATCCGGAGACCGGTCGCAAGCTCATCTACGTCAATCGCATCTTCACCGACCACATCGAGGGCCTGTCTCGTGAGGAGAGCAGGGAGATCCTGGAGTTCCTCCAGAGCCAGGCTCTACACCCGGAGTACCAGTGCCGTCTGCGCTGGCGTCGCGGCACGGTCGCGTTCTGGGACAACCGGGTCACCCAGCACTACGCGTGCGCCGACTACTACCCCCACAAGCGAGTGATGGAACGCACCACCATCGTGGGTGACCGACCCCGGTGACGCGGCCGCCGTACCGTCCGCCTCGGGTCCGTACGCCGGCCGGCACACCACGGCAGTGAACCGTGACCGCGCTCGTCGATCACGACGGCGATCACCCATACCGGCGGCTTCCGTCGGGGCGACCCGCTCCGACCGGGAGCTGCGCGGATCCAGCACTGTCATGTCGACGAGCCACGGCCTCGGTGGCGCCGAGACAGCCCGGTTCGTCGGTCGCGTCGGCGACGGGCACCTTCGCGAAGGTGGTGGGGCCGTGCAGTGGCCCCCCACCACGGGCGTAGGTCAGCGCGCCGGACACCGTCCGGCCTGATGCTGACCATTTGCTGACCCGGAGGCTACGTTCACGGCTTTGACCTGCGCAAACGCCCAGATGCTAGATCTTCGACTTGAAAAGAGTACGCAGCATTCAGTGCTCCCAAAATCCGCTCCCTGCCTACTTTCTGCAGGTCAAGGGCTGTTCTCTCAGCCTACAACGGCTCGCCCTCCGTCTAGCACTGGCCACTCATGGAGGTTTTACGCTGATCGATTGCTGAGGTTCCTGGCAGGTCACCAGTCAGCTATTGAGGGCTCTTCATGGGCCTTTCCACCTCACCCGGGACCGATCAGTGTGACCCCGAGTATGGACGGCACCCCTGGGCCGCATCGAGATCCCGGTTTTTCGCATCGGGGTGAGAGAGGGGCTGGGAAGATCATGAGAGTGCCGTTCTGCCCCGTCGCGACTCCTCTGCGTGGGCGACCTCGCCGGCGACGTACGACTGCTGCTCCGTGGAACTACCTGACGTACGCGCCGGCGTCGATGATCAACGCGTCCGAGTTTGCGCTCCACAGCCCGGATTCCGGTCATGAAACGCCGATTCCCGGTCACAATCCGGTCAAGCTCGCTTCACTTCCGCTTACCCCACCCCATCCGCTCTGACAACATCACCGGAAGTTCTTGGCAACGGTGCCAACAGAGGCTTGGGGGAAGCCGGGTGACGACGTACGGGGGGCGTTTCAGGGTGCGTTCGGGGAGTGCAACGCTCGTCCTGGCGAGGGCGCAGGCGCATCGCCCGCTGATCGCCGCTGCGCTCGTCACCGTCCTGCTGACCACGTCCGTGCTGGCGGCCCTGGCCGCCTACTCGACCGCGATCGGCGACGCGGCCCTGCGCCACTCGCTGGCCGAGCCGCGCAACGCTGCCGATGCCGCGCTGGTCGTCAGGGCCGACGTGGCGGCCGATCGTCGCCGGGGCGCCGACACCGCCGTACGCGACGGAGCACGCCGTACCTTCGACGGGCTGCCGGTGACCGTGCGGACGCTGGTGCGCTCCGGCCCGTACGCCCTGCCCGCAACCACCCGGGCCGCAGCCACCCGGCCCGGCGGCGAGCCCGACCTCACGCACTTCGCGGCGCTCGACTCCACGCAGGTGCGGCTCAGCAAGGGGCGCATGCCACGCGCGGGCACGCCGGACGTCGAGGTGGCGATGCCTGAGACCGCCGCGCGGCGGCTGCGGCTGGCGCCGGGCGCCCGCCTCACTGTCACCGACCGGCTCGACGGGCCGCCCGTGCGGATCCTCGTCACCGGCGTGTACCGGCCCGCCGACCCGGCCTCCCCCTACTGGCTGCTGGACGAACTGGGCGGTCGGGGCGTACGGACGTCCAGCTTCACCACGTACGGCCCCCTGCTGACGGCATCCTCCGTCGTCACCGGCGGCCGGGTGAGCGGCGGACCGTCGGCGTGGCTCGCCTCCGCCGACTTCGCCCGCCTCACCGCCGACCGCATCGACGCCCTGCGCACCTCCGCGCGCACCGGGCCGGCCGCCCTGCTCAAGCTGCGCACCGGGGACGGCAGCGTGGGCGGTACGGCCGCGAGCACCGCTCTCCCCAAGGTTCTCGACCGGGTCGAGCGCTCCCTGCTCGTCTCCCGCTCCACCCTCCTGATCGTCGCGCTCCAGCTCGCCCTGCTCGCGGCCTGCGCGCTGCTGCTCGTGGCCCGGCTGCTCGCCGCCGAACGCACCGGCGAGACCCGGCTGCTGCGCGCCCGCGGCGCCTCCCGCGCCGCCCTCGCCGGCCTCGCCGCCCGGGAGGCACTGCTGCTGGCCGGGCCCGCGCTGCTGATCGCCCCGCTGCTGGCAGGCCCACTGGTCCGGCTGCTGGCCGGGCAGGGGGCGCTGGCCCGGCTCGGACTGGAGCTGGAGATGCCGGCCGGCGGACGGCTCGGGGTGTGGCTGACGGCGGCCGGCGTGGCGCTGGGATGCGCGCTGGCTGCGACCCTGCCGGCGGTCGCGCCGACCGGGTTCCGCACGTCCCGCGCCCGTGCCCTGCCCGCTCCGCTGCGGGCCGGGGCGGACCTGGGGCTGGTGGCGGTGGCCGGGGTCGCCTACTGGCAGCTGGCCCACCGCACGTCGGGCGCGGTGAGCGCGGACACGACCGGCGCCCTGGGCATCGACCCACTACTGGTCGCCGCGCCCGCCCTCGCGCTGCTGGCCGGGGCGGTCCTGACGCTGCGTCTGCTTCCGTCGGCCGCCCGGCTCGCCGAGCGCCGGGCGACGGGCGGGCGGGGGCTGGCCGCGGCGCTGGCCGGCTGGCAGCTCAGCCGCCGCCCGGGGCGCGGCGCCGGTCCCGTGCTGCTGCTCGTCCTGGCCGTCGCGCTCGGCGTACTGGCGATCGGTCAGGGCTCCTCCTGGGAGCGCTCGCAGGACGACCAGGCCGACTTTGCTGCGGGCGCGCCGGTGCGGGTCCTGGGCGCCGGCGGCGGCGAGCTCGGCCGCACGCAGGAATACGCGGCCGTGCCCCACGTGCGCGAGGCCGTCCCCGCCGCGCGGAAGACCCTGTCGATGTCCGGCGGCCGCACGGCGACGGTGCTGGCGCTGGACACCGCGCACGCGGCGGACACCGTCCTGCTGCGCCCCGACCTGGCGCCCGCCCCGATAAAGCGGCTTCTGGCGGGGCTGGGTCCGTCGGGTGAGTCGGCGGGCGCGCGCGTGCCCGCCGGGGCGACCCGGCTGACGCTGACGGCGACCCTGCTCAGTTCGGTGCGGGGCACGGAGAGCGCGGCGACCGTGACCCAGACGCTGGAGGACGACCACGGCGTCCCCTACCTGTTGCCGTCCGGCGACCTTCCCGCCGACGGGCGCCCACACACACTGTCTATCGAACTGCCGAGCCACCACGGACCGTTGACGCTTACCGGGGTGCAGCTCGTGCTGCCCATGCCGTCCTACCACGCCGAAGAGCACACCTTGACCCTCGACGCCCTGACCGCGACAACCGCCGCCGGCACGGCACAGCGGGTGCCCCTGCCGGCGTCCTGGACGGCGGCCTCCGACACCGGCGGGCAGGGCCCGGACGGCCCCAGAACCTCGCCGACCCGCCCGCGCGTCCGCCCCGCCGCGCACCCGACCCTGGTGTACGGCACGGGCTACGTCCCGTCCGACCAGCCCTGGCTCGGCCCGTCACTGACGCTGCGCATGCAGGTGACACAGCCCAAGACCACCGCGGTGGCCGCCGTCGCCACCGACCGCTTCCTCGCCTCCGCCGGCGCGCGCCCCGGTCAGACGATGGACATCGCCTTCGAGGGGCAGAACGTGCCCGTGCGGATCGAGCGCGCCCTACGGCAGCTGCCAACGGCCCAGGGCGGGAAGGGAGACGGCGACGGCGGCGCCGTGCTCGTCGATCTGCACGCCGTGAACCGGGTCCTCCAGGCTCGCTACGGGACCGCCCTCGCGCCCACCGAGTGGTGGTTGCGGCCGGACTCGCCCTCGGACAGCGCGGGCATCGCCACCGCACTGCGCGCCCGGCCCGACCTCGATCCCGGGCAGATCGTCGTGCGCGACGAGATCGCCGCCGAGCTGCGTGACGACCCGTTCGGGGCGGGCCCGGAGGCCGCGTTCACCGCGGCAGCCGCGGCGGCGGCGGTGCTGGCCGCGCTCGGGTTCGCGGTGAGCGCGGCCGGGGCGCTGCGGGAGCGGAACACCGAGTTCGCGATCCTGCGTGCCCTGGGCGCCCCACGCCGCCGACTGGCCCGTGCCGTCGCCGCCGAGCACGGCGTCCTGGTCGCGCTGGCGCTGGCCGTGGGCGCGGTCCTGGGCATCGCCCTGACCCGCGCGGTGCTGCCGCTCATCATCCTGACCGGCGAGGCCACCCGCCCGGTGCCGGATCTCATTGTGGAACTGCCACCGCTGCGGGTGGCCGCCCTGCTGGCGGCCGTGGCCGCCGTCCCGGTCGTCGTCGTGGCGCTGCTGGCGGTGCGACAGGCCGATCCGGTGCAGGTGCTGCGGGAGGGGGAGTGACATGGTAATCCCGTTCAGGCGTGCGGAACGTGCCGCCGCCCCCTGGGTCCGCACCCGTCTGAGGTCGGCCCCCGGTGCCGCTCTCGCCCTCGCCCTACTGGTGGCGGTGACCGCCTGTCTGGCCGCCACGTTCCCGCGCGCGCTGGAGCGGTACGAGGACGCGGGCCTGCGCCACTCCGTCGAACAGGCGCCCCACTTCCGGAGCGTCGTCAGTCTGTCCGCCCCGGCTCCCCTGCCGAACCTGCCGCAGGACCAGCGCGAGCAGGCACTGCGCGCCGCCACCGTGAAGCGCCACTACGACAGCATCCTCGGCACGGTCCGGCGCCCCTTCGTCACCGACCCCAGCCAGTCGTCGTACGGCGTGACCACTTCCGTCAACCAGGCGGTGCCCGAGCCCTGGCTGCCCCGGCCGAGCGGGCTGCCCGCCCAGGTCGCCCTCGTCGCGCAGGCGGGCCTGGCCGACCACGCCCGGCTGAGCGAGGGCCGTCTGCCACACGCCTCCGGCACGGTCACCGCGGCAACGCCTGAGGTGGAGGCTGCGGTCAGCGCGGACACCGCCAAGATCCTGCGCATCAAGGTGGGGTCGGTCCTGCACGTCCCCGGCGCGGGTCGGGACGCGCTCGCCGTCCGGGTCACCGGCATCGTCGCCCCGCGCGACCGGGACGGCGCCTACTGGGCGACGGACACGCTGCTGCGCACGCCCGCGCTGATGCGGGTATCGCCGGCCGAGCCGGACTCGCCCCAGTACTGGCTCGGTGCCCTGCTGCTGCCACCCGAGGCCGCCCCCGCACTCCTGGGCACCGAGGGGCGGCCCTACCGCTACTGGCGGCTGGCCCCCGCCCCGAACACCCTGCACCACCGTGACCTGGGCGCGCTCAAGTCCGTGCTCGCCGCCCTGGAGTCGGGCCCCAGCCTCCAACAGGCGCGCGCGGCCACCGACCCCCTCACGGACGCCAACACCGACCTCGACGACGTGCTCGCCTCCTACTCCCGCCTGCACTCCGGCGTCTCTGCGCCGATCTCGGTCGCGGCGTTCGGCGGCGGTACGGTCGTCGCCATCGTCCTGGCGATGATGGGTGGTCTGGCCGCCGACCGCCGCCGCACCGAACTGGCCCTGCTGCGCGCCCGCGGCGCCTCGCTGCCGGGCCTCGCCGCTCGCCTGCTCGCGGAGACGGCGGTGATCGCCGTCCCGGCCGGGGCGCTGGGCCTGGCCGTGGCGGTGCGGGCCCTCCCCGGCGCCCGGGCCCTGCCCGCCGTACTGGCCGCCCTCGCGGTCACGGTCGTCGCCTGCGCCGCCCTCCCCTTGCGCGCGGCGGCCGCCCACCGGCTCGTCCGCGTCCCCGCGCTCCGCCAGGACGTGACGTCCGTACGACCGTCCCGGCGACGTACGGTCGCGGAGCTGACGCTGGTGGCGGTGGCCGCCGCCGCGGTGGTGACCCTGCGCCAGCAGGGCACGTCCGGCGGGTCCGGCGATCAGCTGACCTCGGCGGCGCCCGTGCTGGTGGGAGTGATCGCCGCGCTGCTGCTGGTCCGCCTCTACCCCCTTCCCCTGCGTGGCATGGCCGGCCCGGCTCGGCGGCTGCGCGGTGTGGTGGGCCATCTGTCCCTGGCCCGGGCCGGCCGCAGTTCCGCGTCCGCGGTGCTGCCGCTGCTCGCCCTGCTCACCGCCCTCACCACGGCCTCGTTCGGCGGCTCGGTCCTGGCGGGCATCGCCGAGGCCCGGGACCACTCGGCGCTCCTCGCCGTCGGGGCCGACGCCCGGCTGGAGTCGATGGTGGATTCCCTGCCCGCGGGGCTGACCGACCGGGTGCGCCGGGTCTCCGGCGTGCGGGACGTGGCGGCGGTGAGCGTCGCGTACCGGGCGAAGCCGAACGACGGGCGCCAGACGGTGCCAGTGGTGGGTGTGGATCCCGGCGGCTACTCGGAACTGACGAGGCGGACGGGGCTCGGTGCCTTCTCCGAAGGGGTGTTGAAGAAGGGCCGGGGCGACCTGGGGGCCGGCGCCGTGCTGCCCGCCGTGGCCTCCCCGAGCGTGGCGGACGCCCATGGCTCGGCTCCGTTCCCCGTCACCATGGAGGACGGCAGCAGTGTCACTGTCCGCATCGTCCTCGTCCGGGACATCACTCCGGCCGTGACGGGCGCCGACTTCCTGGTGGTGGACCGCGCCGGCCTCAGCACCACGGTGGCCAGGCCGACGACGCTGCTGGTGACGGGCCCGGAAGCGGACGGCCGTGCCCTGCGCGAGGCGGCCGGGGACGCGGTGTTGGTCCGCCTCCGCGCCGACGAGAGAGCCCGGTACGTCGACTCCCCCCTCCAGTCCGGTGTGGAGCACCTCTACACGGCGGCGGTGGCTGCAGGCGCGGGCTACGCCGTGCTCGCGCTGCTCCTGGCACTCCTGCGCGCCGCTCCCGAGCGCATCGCGCTGCTCGCCCGCCTCCGCACCATGGGCCTCACCCGTCCGCAGGGCCGCCGCCTGCTCGTCCTGGAGTCCCTGCCCCAGGCCATGCTCGCCGCGGCAGGCGGCGTCCTGACCGGCTGGGCCGCGATCAGCCTGCTCTCCCCCGGCATAGACCTGACCGCAGTGGCCCTACCGCCCTCGGTTACTCCCCTGGAACAGGCCCCGCTGCGCACCGACGCCTGGTCGCTCACGGTGCCGGCGCTGGCCGTGGTGGCGGTGACGGTGGGAATCGCCGGGGTGCAGGCGTGGTGGGCGGGGAGGAGAGGAGCGGTGCGGGAGTTGAGAGCAGGTGACACGAGGTGAGAAGGGCAGCGCACCCTGTCCCCGGCGGCCCCGTCGACAAAGCCCGGCGGCCTCAGCGCCAGACCCTGGGGGCTCCGGTGCCTCCGGTCACGGCACCAGATCCCAAGGGCTCGGGTAGCTCCGGCGACTCCGGCCCCTGACCCCGGCGGACTCGGCGACCCCGGCCCCAGACCCTGGCGGCCCTCGCCCGCACCTGGCAGCAGGCCTCCCGCAGCCTGCTGCCGTGTCTCACTGCGGCCCAGAACGTCGCCCTGCCCTCCAGGTGGCGGGCGGGCGACGCCGCTCCTGGGCCCGGGCCCGGGTCGAACGTGCCCTGGAACTGGTGGAGTTGCTCCAGGTCGCCGCCTACCGGGACCGCCGCCCCATGGGATGTCCGGCGGTCGGCAGCAGCGGGGCGCGATCGCCGGTGACGGCCTGTACGTCAAAAACGCCGGCCTGACACAGCCACAGGGTGGTTCCGCCCGCCGCGCCCACGCCCTACGAAGCCGGCAAGGGCGTGGCGCCGCGGCCGTCCGCTCAGCGAACCCGACGTCTTGCGTGCCCGAGCTGTGAGCTTGTGAGCGGTACCGGTTCGCCCCAGCGGATCCGAAGTGCGTGGCGGGCTCCGAACCACCGGTGGGCGAGCCGGACAGCGGGCGGGAACAGCCGGCGGATCGCCTGCTGCCGGTCGGGCGGGGTGCCGTCGATGAGCCAGGCGCACAGCGCCACTCCGCTTCTGAGTCCGAGGGGGTGGCGTTGGGCGGCGTCGAAGTCCGCCCATTCACTGGTGGTGATGCAGGTCGCGACAAGCGGCAGGACGACCGACTGCTCGTAGTCGAGGTATGCCGTCAGTTCGGCGTCCAGCCGGGTCATGTACTCGGCCGTACGGCTTCCGGGCCCGCGGCCGGTCAGACAGTCGTCGACGGTCGCCGCGAGGAGGGTGACGCGGCGACGTGCCTGTGCCATCTCGGCCGCAGTGCGCTCGGGGCCGGGACCGGAAAGGCTCCTGCCGAGCAGGACCGGCCGCAGCACGTCGGCGTCGGCGTCGAGGTAGGTGGTGAGGTAGCGCAGGAAGTCGATCCAGCCCCAGGTGACGACCGGAACGCAGGTGCGCGACCAGGTGACGAGCCGGCGCAGGTCTCTGCGCAGGGCGTCGTGGACGGCGTGGATCAGCAGGAGGTCGATCCGTGGATCACGGGCAGGACCGTCGTCGCGTGGCCCCCTGGGCGTGGTCGAGCGTATGTCGAGGCCTCCCGGGTCGGGTCTCATGCGTGCGGCCCGTGTTCGCCGGAGGTCTCGCCGGGGTGGTCCCGAGACGGGGCACCGACCAGGGCCTGTGCAGCGGTCGGCTTGCGGATCTGGTCGGCGAAGTACCAGCGGGACAGGCTGACACGCAGCCGCTGTCCAGGGGTGGCTTTGCGGGTGACGCCGTTGTCGTCCACGGGCGGCGGGAGTTCGAGGGGCTCGTACTGCTCGTGGGCGGTCAGGATGTGGCGCGCCGCGGCGTCCAGGGGTTCGTGGCGTTCGACGAACCCGCCGCTCGGGAGTTTCTTGATGATTCCGGTTTCTCGACCGTGGAGGACCTTGTCGCGGTCGCGGAGTTGCAAGCCTTTGCACCAGCGCACGGTGACCATGTAGGCGAGTACCGGAGCGATGAAGAAGGCGACGCGTCCCGCCCAGGTGATCGTGTTGATCGACAGGTGGAGGTGGGTAGCGAGGATGTCGTTGCCGCCGCACGCCCACAGCACACCGTAGGCCGCGATCCAGGCGGCCCCGAGTCCGGTGCGGACCGGCATGTTCCGCGGCCTGTCCAGGAGATGGTGTTCGCGTGTGTCGCCGGTGATCCACGCCTCGATCCACGGGTACGCACCAAGCAGGGTGAACAAGATGCCCGGGACGATCACGGCGGGGATCAGGAGACTGAAGCTGATGGTGTGGCCGAAGGCGGTCCATTCCCAGGCGGGCATGATGCGCAGGGATCCCTCCAGGAACCCGAGGTACCAGTCGGGTTGGGATCCCGCGGCGACCCGCTCCGGCCTGTACGGCCCGTACGACCAGATCGGGTTGATCTGGGCCAGGCCGCCGAGCACGGCGGTGATGCCGAAGATGAGGAAGAAGAAGCCACCCGCCTTGGCGACGTAGACCGGCATGAGCGGCTGGCCGACGACGTTGCGTTCGGTGCGCCCAGGTCCGGGGAACTGCGTGTGCTTGTGGTAAAAGACGTAGATGAGGTGGACCGTCACCAGACCGACCATGAGTGCGGGCACCAGCAGGACGTGCAGGGTGAACAGCCGCGGGATGGCGTCGTCGCCCGGGAACTGCCCGCCGAAGAAGAAGAATTGGAGATAGGTCCCGACCAGAGGGATCGCAAGGACAACGCCGTCAGCGATGCGCAGACCGGTGCCGGAGAGCAGGTCGTCGGGGAGCGAGTACCCGGCGAAGCCGTTGAGCATCGCCAGCACCAGCAGCAGGAACCCGAAGAGCCAGTTGATCTCGCGCGGTTTGCGGAACGATCCGGTGAAGAAGTGTCGGAACATGTGCACGAACAAGGCCGCGATGAAGATCAGCGCCGCCCAGTGATGGACCTGACGGATCAACAATCCGCCGCGGACGTCGAAGCTGATGTCCAGCGTCGAGGCGTACGCCTGCGACATGTGAACACCCTGCAGCGGCACGTGGGAGCCGTCGTAGACGACCTCCTGTGCGCTGGGATGGAAGAACAACGTCAGGTAGACGCCGGTCAACAGCAGTGTGATGAAGCTGTAGAGCGCGACCTCACCCAGCATGAAGGACCAGTGGTCCGGAAAGACCTTCCGGATGTACTTTCCGCCGAGCCGGTAGATCCCCAATCTCTCGTCGAGCGCGTCGGCGACGCGCACGCCCTTGCTGTCCCGGACGGATATGCCGGCAGGCTCTGCTCCATTGCCGACCTTGGCGGTCGATTCCTGTGCACTCATGCGAGGTGCACCTCTCCTCTCTCTCCCACATCCCCGGCACGAGGACGGCTGATCCCGTCCGAGGAAGTCCATGCGAGTTGCCCCACCTACTCAGACGAGACAGCCCGGCGAAATGTGACGTGCCCGCGAATGACCTGCATGGTCGACGACATGGCTGGATATGCGGACGGAATCGTCCGCATACGCCGAGGGCATCGGTTGCAGTCGGCGGCGTTCCCCCGTGCACGCACTGCATGGGCCGCATCGGCCTTCGACACGCAGCACCGCGGGCCACCATGTGCCGAGGGCGGGTTGCTCGTGCCGTCGTGTCACGCCGAGCCTGTACCGGCGCATCGGGGGCAGCTCGTCGACGACGTGCCGCGGCTCGTCGTACGAGTCGTAGACCGCTCCCCCGGCGACAACCCACTCGCCCAAGATCATGCGGCGGCGCCATAGACCTCGGGGGCGCGCAGGTGACGGAGGGACAGGGGACGAGAACCGCCGGGTCCAAGTCAGTTGGCGCTGGATAGCGACCGTGAAGAAACGCGAGCAGCGCACCCGCCTTCGATGTGAGGGGGCGCATCGGCACGGACCTGCACGAAGCCGCGGGCCCCTTGGCTGCGGAGGGGGTACCCGATGGCCCCGATCAGACTGGCGCAGCTGAGGTCATCAAGGCTGGCGCCGCACACGGGCTGGTCAACCGGCTCAGCCAGGACCTCGACGTCGCCCCCGAGAACCCCGAGCAAATGCGGCAGGTACGCGCCCTGTTCACCACACAGGCCCGCACCGTCCCGCCGAGCACGCAGGTGCGACACCGCCGGCCCAGCAGCCAGGACGACCAGCGTTCCAACGAGGGCTGGTCCGTCCTCGCCCAGCCGGGCCCCGCGCGCGTGCGGGGCCCGGCCCCTCGGTGGCTCGACATCTCTCTTGCCCCCGCCGCAGGCGTCCGCGCCCGCTAGGACGTGGCCGGGGAAGCCGAGCAGCCGGTCGCTTTCCGCACCCCGGTCAGTTCTTCGAGGCTCCCGCATCCGTGGCGGCAGCCGCAGGAACTGCTTGACGTGCCCGCCGACGAGGAGATGGTCTCCGACGTCGCGGCCGACAGGTGAGGTCTATGTGAACGAGGACCTGGCGTGAGCGCCTTTATGCCGGTGTGCCGTAGAGGATCACCTCGGCGATACCGGCGATGGTCTGGGCGCCCCCGCCGCTGACCTGGGTGACGACCACACGGATCTGGCTCACGTTCGTTGCGGTGAAGACTTCGGGAAGGGTGTACTGCCCGCTTCGGGTCAAGCCGGAGAACACCGTCTTCCAGGTGGCTCCGTCAGTGGAGGTCTGCAGGTCGAAGGTGTACCAGCTGCTGTCCTTGCCCCAGTGGATGCGCACCCCGTCGAGGTGGTGAGCAGCGTCCAGCTCCGCGGTCAGTGTCTGGGGAACTGCTGGGGAGGAGGCGCTCCACCCGGTGCCGAAGGTGATGTCCCCGTCAAAGGCTTTGGCGGGTTCGAAGCCGGCGGCGTAACTGGACGCGGTGACCGTCTTGATCCGGTCGCGTGCGATCTTGGGGCCGGGATCGGCCGGGGGGACGCCGCCGCTGCCACCTGGCGGTACCGCGCGGAACTCACGGATGGACGGCCACCAGGTGCCGGCGGAGAGGATGTTGACGCGTACGTAACGCGCCTTGGTCTGCACCGGGTGGATGGCGGTGGCGACCTTGGCGGTGTTGTCCTCCGCGTTGACGACCGTGGTCCACACGCTGGCGTCGTCAGAGGTCAGGATCTGGTACTTGTAGCTGGTCTGGTCGGTCTCCCAGACGATCTGGAACTGCTCGATGTCGGCCGACGTGCCGAGATCGACCTGCCACCAGGCCGGGGTGGCGGGGCCGTTCCCGACCCACTTGGTGTCCCTTGCGTCGTCCACCGCATTGTCCGGCCAGTTACCGGACTGCGAGGTGGAGGCGGTCGCCGGCTTGAACAGGGCCAGGTTCTGGGCACCCTGGCTCTCCAGCGTGGAGATGTTCTTCCACTCGGGGTGAGTGCCGTCGGCGACGTGAGAACCGGTGTAGGGCGCGGTCTGCACGGCGTACTCGCCGCTCTCCAGTCCGGTCGCCTTCGCGGTGAGGGTGACGGGGCCGCTGGAGGTACTGGTGGCGATCAGGGCGTAGCCGATGCCGGCCTGGGCCTTCTGGGTCTGCACCGCGATGCGCGGGATGTTGTCGCCCACCAGGGTGCCGGCTCCTGTCACCTCGAGGGTGAGGGAGGCGGAGGAGTCGGCGACCAGCGTGCCGTGAGCGTCGACGACCTTGACGAACACCGGGATCAGGTCCGAACCGTCGGCGACGGGTTGGATGCGTTCGAGCAGCCGGGCGTACCCGCGCAGCACCTTGGCGTCCTGGGCCGACAGTGCGCGACCGCCGGCCTGGCCGGCCCGGTCGATGAGCGATTCCACTCCGCCGGGCTCCATCTGATCCAGCAGCTTCTGCGCGGCCTTCTTCCCCTGTGCCGAGCTGTCGCCCAGTGCGGAGGCCAGCAGGTCGGTCAGCACGGCCCGTCCGCCCGCATCGTCGGCGACGATCTCCAGGTGGTGGGCGGCGCCAGGGGTGTTGACCAGGTGGGTTGCGGCGAGCCTGCCGCCCAGGTAGCCCTCGGCTTTGAGCTCTCCAGCGGCAAACGACGGCAGGGTGAACGTGTAGTAAGGGCTGCCGCCCTTGGCTGCTACGTGCGGCGCGGTCGTGGCGTTGTCCGTCCGGGTCTCTTCCCCGATGAGGCGGCCGTTCTGGTACAACCGGACGCTGTCGGTGTTGCTGAAGACCATCACCTGCAGGCTGGAGGAAGCCGTGTAGGAGCTGGCGATGAACACCGTCGGGCCGCCGTGGTTCGGGTTGGTGGCCGGCTGCATGGCCTTGAGCCAGTGGTAGCAGTACTTGGGGTACCGGTCGATGTCGACCGCGCCGGACTTCTGGTAGACGTCATTGGTCCCGTAGTCCTCGAAGACCCACAAGAAGTAGCCGCCGATCCGGCCGTTGGCGTCCAGCCCGCCCCAGTCCCAGTAGCCGGTGCCGTCGAGGTAACCCTGACGGGTGACAACCTGGCTGACCATCGCGCTCTCGCCGTCGTCCCGGCCGGACCGGGACGGGTCCTCCCAGTCGCCCCACTCGCGGGTGAGGAACGGCTTGGCCGGCGCGGGATCCGAGCCGTCGGTATTGACGACCTTGTAGTTGACGCCGTACTCACTGCCCCAGGTGCCGTAGTCCGCCGAGGTGAACATCTGGTCGCCCGGCATCTCCGCATGAGCGGTGGTGTTGGCCTCCTTTGCCCACCATTGCGGGTACCCGGTCTCGTTCAGCGAGGTCTCCCACAGGATCACCGAGGGCCGGTTGCGGTCCCGTCGGATCATCGTGGCGATGTCACGGTAGGTGCGCTTGACGAAGGTCTGGTCGCCGTTCCAGTTCTGCCAGCCCGGCTGACAGGCCACGACGAGGAGACCCATCTCGTCACAGGCATCGAGGAAGGCCGGGTCATGCGGGTAGTGCGCCGCCCGTACGGCGTTGAACCCGCCGAGCTTCAGCCGCAGCGCCTCGCGGTACTTCATCGACGGCGGCGCGGCGTCACCCACGTAGGCGTAGTTCTGGTGGCAGTTGGCGCCGCGGAGGTAGATCCGCTCGCCGTTGAGGTGGAACCCGTCCGCCTTGTACTCGATCCGCCGTATTCCGGTCGGTGTGGTCACCGTGTCGACCAGGCGATTGTCGACGAAGACCTCACTGACCAGCCTGTACAGGTAGGGGGAGTCGGGATGCCACAGGTTCGGCCGCGTCACACTGAGCGTCTGTGCGAAGGCGTGACCGCCATCCCCCGGGATCGACGTGGTGGCCTTGGCCCGCGCGACCGCTGTGCCCTGCGCGTCGTACAGGACCGTGGTCAGTCTGACCTCGGCGGCGGCTGCCGTCCTGTTCACCACGTGCGTCTTGACCTGAGCCGTTGCTCTGGTCGCACTCGCCTGGGGGTAGGAGACGAACACGCCACCCCCGGAGACCACGTCCTCCTCCAGCGGGTCGGAGATGTGGACCGGGTCCGTCACGCGGAGCGTGACGTTGCGGTAGATACCGCCGTAGGTGAGAAAGCCCAGCTGGTTCCGGGGCTTGCCGGGAGGGGTGAGCGGGTCGTCGAGGTTCGACACGCGGACCGCGAGGACGTTGTCGCGGTCGTGGCGGACCTTGTCGGTGATGTCCACGACGAAGCCCAGGTAGCCGCCGTAGTGCTCGGCGAGCTTCTCCCCGTTCAGGTAGACGACGGAGTTGGTCTGAACACCGTCGAACACCACGGTCAGCCGCCGCCCCCGGTCCTGCGGATCGACCCGGAAGTACCGCCGGTACCAGCCGATTCCCGCGAAGGCGTCGTACACCGAGGGCCGTTTGCGCTCCAGTCGCATCGTGTGCGGCACCGATACCGCGGCCCACGCCGAGTCGTCGAATCCGGGCTGGTGAGCATCTGGGGCATCGTCACGCCAGAATGCCCAGTTGGTGTTGAAGTTCAGCACTCGGCGCCCGCCCTCGGCGGATTTCTCAAGGGCTGAGGCCGCCGCACTGGCCGGCTCGGCGTCGGCCCGTCCGGCAGGCACCAATGCGGCGCCCACACCGGCCAAGCCTGCTGCAAGCACGCCCCGGCGTTTCACACCACCTATGTTTTCGATCACGAATACGCTCCTCTGATTCGTCGTCCGGCGACGACCGGTGAAGTAAGTCGCCGCCCAAGGTCACGCTGATCCGGTCAGTCGAGAGGTTCTGTGCGACGGCCGGCCGAGCCCTCGGGAAGGCCGCCTGTGAGGGCATAGCCGCTCCTGTCCGGCCGAGCCCGTCCGGGCCGGTCCGGTGCGCGGGGCGGTTCGGCCCGCGCACCGGACGAGGGCTCAGGGAAATGTGATCGATGACGTACCGCAGGCCGCCGCCCCCTTGCCCGGCCCGGAGCATCCGGCGGCGGTGAGCACGAGTGCGAGCGCGTCGACGGCACCCGCGGCGCGAACGACAGTCCTCTTCACAGCTCCTCCTGTGTACTGCGGCAGAGCAAGCAGGGGGCTTTGAAGGGGCCCTTGGATTGGCCGGCGCGCTGCCAAGCCCAGGGCCGGCGCACCTTGATCGCCGGAACTATGGCAGAGAATGTTATCGATGCCAACAGGTGCAGCAGAATTGGTTTCCGGCCTGGCAGGCCTCAGTTCAAAACCATGGGAGGCGCTATCATCGGCGGGCTGCATCAGGGAAGGAACCCATGGCAAAGCAGGGTCTCGACGCCGGATCACGTCCGCCGGGCATGGCGGACGTGGCCCGGGTCGCCGGAGTGTCGGCGCAGACGGTGTCGCGGGTTCTCTCGGGACACCCCAACGTGCAGGAGCACACCCGCGCCAAGGTGCTGGCCGCAGTGGACCAGCTCGGCTACCGCCGCAACAACGCGGCGCGCATGCTGTCCTCGGGCCGCAGCCGCACGATCGGAGTGGTCACTCTCCAGACGGCCTTCTACTCGCGGGCCGCCGTCACCTCCGGCATCGAGAACGCGGCCCAGGCCGCCGGATACACGGTCAGCACGGCCACGACCACGTCCCTGGACACCTCCGCGATCGAAGCCGCGCTGTCCCGGCTGGCCGACCAGGGCGTCGAAGGCGTCATCCTCTCGGTGCCACTCATTCACAGCAGTCCGCGGATCGAGCAGCTCACCCGTTCCACGCCCACAATCACGATCGACGGATCGCGTACCGACGCGACCGAGGTCGTCGCCGTCGATCAGGCCCTCGCGGCTCGCCTGGCGACCCAGCATCTGCTGGACCTCGGCCATGACACCGTCTGGCACATCGCCGGCCCCGAGCAGTGGCTGGAAGCCGCGAGCAGGCGCGACGGCTGGCGCGCCACGCTGGAAGCGGCCGGCAGGACCGTGCCGCCCCCGCTGGAAGGCGACTGGTCACCCGCCTCCGGCTACCGCAACGGACTCATCCTCGGCCGCATCCCGGACGCGACCGCGGTCTTCGTGGCCAGCGACGAAATGGCCTTCGGCGTGGTCCGGGCGCTGGGAGAACTCGGCAGACCGGTACCCGAGGACATCTCCCTGGTCAGCATGGACGACATCGACCTGGCCGCGTACTGCAGCCCGCCGCTGACCACCGTCGCACAACCGTTCACCCATATGGGAACCCTCGCGGTGGCGCACCTGCTACGGCATATCACCGACCCAAGTGGGGCGACCGTACCGGCGTCGGTGGAACCGGAACTCGTCGTACGGGCCAGCACCACCCACTTCAGCCCTCGTGACCAGGCCGCTGCTCGCGCGCCGCGAGCAGGCGGTGAGCAGGCACCGGCACCACGGGGATGAGACGCCGCCGATCTCGCACCGCTTTTTCACGATGGCATCGGATACGCCTCCTCATGCGGGGATAGCCGGACAACCTCCGACGCCGCGCGACGCGCCCAATGGCCAGGCGTGCGCGGACCGCTGGGGATTGCACGGTCCGCGACGTGTACACGAAGACGGTCTGGGCCAAGATTCTCACCGATGGGCATGTCCCGGAGGCGGCCGCCGACCTGGCACGCGAGGCGGAGCAGGTCGGCCGGCCCCCGGTCCTGGCAGCTCCGGCGTCGGCAGAACGGGCACTCGTACGGTACGAGGTGCCGTGACACCGGCGCGAGGCCGAGACAGGCGGACGGAGGCAAGGGCCAACCCGGCCCGCGCGGAGGTCAGTTCTCCAGGCGGACCGGCATCAGGATCGAGAAGCTGTCCTCGTCGTCGGCGCGGCGGATCGCGAGGGGTGCCGTGGGAGCGCCGAGCTCCAGGACCAGTTCGTCCCGGGCTCCGGCGGCGAGCGCATGCAGCAGGAACTCGCGGTTGACGGCGACGATGTTCTGGTCGTCGTCACCGTCGTCGCAGAGGATCACGGTCCCGTTCTCCGTCACCCTGAGCACGCTGAGGTCCTGGGGCTCGCCGTCCTGCTTGCGCGTCTCGCTCGCGCGGACGGGACCGGTCTCCAGCGCCTCCCGGAAGGCCGCCGTATCGACGTGGGCCCGGTGACCGGCCGGGAGGTGGACGAGGCGACGGTAGTCGGGGAAGTCGTGGCCGAGGCTCTGCCCGGCCGCCTGTCGGTCCCCGGTCTCCAGCGTCACGCGGTCACCGTCCACTGCCAGCTGGACGGACTCCTCGCCGTTCAGCAGCGCCCGCATCGCGTCGGCGAGCGGAAGGGGCACGACTGCCTGCACGCGAGAGCCGCCGTACCCCGTCGTACGGGCCTGCGCGACGGCCATCCGGTACCGGTCGGTGGCCACGAGGTGGAGTCCTTCGCCCTCGATGTCGAACAGGATCCCGCCGAGCATCGGCAGTTCCGCGTCGGTACCGGCCGCGAAACGGACCGCGTCCAGTGCGGCGGCCAGCTCCGGCGCGGGGACGGACAGGCGGGCGCTGGCGGTGCGAAGCGAAGTCATGGGGTTCTCCCTGTGGTCGAGTAGAGCTCGGAGCGTGGAGAACTCACTGCGGGCATCGGACAGCCCCAGTTCGAGACGGCGCAGGTGCGCCTGAAGCAGACCGCGCACCAGAACCGTGTCCGTGCCGGACCAGGCGGCCAGGACGAGCCGGATGTCGGCCAGGGGCATGCCTGCCCGGCGCAGCCGGGCCAGCAACCGGGCCTCCTCCAGCTGCTCGGGCTCGTACCAGCGGTAGCCGCTGACCGGGTCGACCCAGGCGGGGGCCAGCACACCGGCCCGGTCGTAGAACCGAAGCGCACTCACGCTCAGCCCGCCGTCCCGTGCCATCTCCCCAATGCTGCGCATCTCGTTCTCCACACCCGGAACTCTGAGCCCTCGACAAGGTCGAGGGTCAACCTCGGCCACGATCCGGATCCGTCACTCAGGCCGGGCAGTCGGCCTGAGTGGTGGCCGTGCCCCAACAGATCATCATGTACGCCGACGACCTCGGGGCGGAGGTGCGGCGAACGGGGGACGCGACCACCCTCGCTGACCGTGGTGCGGCACACCGCCGGACCACGGGCCGCCTCGGCCCGGTCGGTCTTAGCGGTGGTGGTTGCCGTGTGGGTGCCCGGTGTCGTGTCCGTGCTGCATGGCAGCTTGGCCGTCACGGTGGCCGGTGTGGTCGTGGCCGGAGTCGGGTGAGCCGCCCATCATGCGGAGCATGCGCAGGCCACCGGTGCGGAAGAACCTCACCAGGAGGGCGGCGGCCAGGAGGAGGAATGCGAAGTTGAGCCAGGTGGTGTAGTTCCAGGTGACGCCGTTCATGGGGATTGTGGCGTCGGCGCGGTCGGGGACAAGGCCGAGGCCACTGAAGCCCAACTCGACGATGTATCCGGCGGTGGCCATGGCCACGTAGAAGGTGCCGAGGAGGAAGAGGGTCATCTTCGCGCCGTAGTACTTCCGGTAGATGTTGAGGATCGGCAGGATCAACAGGTCGGCGAAGACGAACGCCACGACGCCGCCGAAGCTGATGCCGCCCTTCCACAGCACGACGGCCAGCGGCACGTTACCGATGGAACAGACGAATGAGGCAATGGCCACCAGTGGGCCGATCAGCGGCCCCCAAAGCCTGGACGCCAAGGGGTGGCCGTCGAAGAAGAAGGTGCGCCAGAAGGAGTCGGGCACCCAGGCCGCCATGGCGCCGGCGATGAGCAGCCCGATGACCAGGTCGCGCAGGATCGCCGCCCACTCCATGACGAAGACGTGCGCGACCGACGTGAAGCCCTGGCGAGACAGCAGCCGCCGCCCGAAGGAGCCTTCGCACTGGACGGACATGTCCATGGCCGCGTGCCCCTCCATGGATCCCGCCAGACCTCGGTCGGCCTGTTCGCGTGCGTCGCGCAGCAGTTTGTCGCGCAGGAGCAGCCGGAACAGCACCGCAAGGAGAATGATCATGATGGGGCCGCCGACGAATTCCGCGGCGGTGAACTGCCAGCCCAGGAGCAGCGCCAGAATCACCCCGAGTTCGACCACCAGGTTGGTCGAGGCGATCTCGAAGGCCATCGCGGCGGTGAAGTTGGCGCCCCTGCGGAACAGAGAGCGAGCCAGGGCCACGGCGGCGTAGGAACAGGAGGAGGAGGCAGCCCCCAGGCCGGCGGCGATGGCAAGGGTCCGCGGGCGGTCGTCGCCCAGCATCCGCACAACGGTGGACTTGCGGACCACGGCCTGGACAACGGCGGACAGGGCGAAGCCGAGGATCAGGGCCCAGGTGATCTCCCAGGTCATGGACCCGGTGATCGACAGTGCGTGCCAGATTGCGTGCATATCGCTCAGCTCTCCTCCGTGACGTGCGGCTCACCCTGGAGCCGCACACCAAGAGTGACCTCTGGCCGTCGTCGGCGCGCGCCGCTCCAGCGCTTCTTGGAGGGTGGCCTGCTCAGCACGGCGAAGCGCGGTCGGCCGTCGTCGAACACGGTCGGTCGACGTACGCCTTCCTACTGGTCCCAGCGACCTCTCGCAGCTGCGGACGCCAGGTCACCGGCGCGGCCGTCTGCCGCCGAGCTGCCACCCGCCTCATCGGCGGCTGAAAGCGCATCTCCTGGCCACTGCAGGCGCACGTCGACTAGGGCCTGTTCTGAGTTCCCCGTCGTTCGCGCGAAGCGCAGGCGCAGCGGCGGTCGGTGCGTGCGATCGGCGTGCGGTGTCGCAGGTCATGTGGCGGAGCCACCTGTCCTGCGGGGCCGTGCGGCGAGCGTGCGTGCCGGGCGTCGGGGCGCAGGCGGGGAACTCAGAACAGGCCCTACATCTCCGAGATGGTGAACCGGCGGGTTTGGAACCAGTCCACCGGAGGACGCTACAGCGACTCCGGCCAGCCCTGAGCGGCGTGGCCGCGGTCGCCCACGGCCACGGGCAGGAAGGATGTGATCGAAAGCAGCAACGGTCCGCCACCCGTGCGGCGATATGGAAAGGCAGGTTCGCCGACGCGCTGCCATGGTTGTCGGAGTGCGCCCTCCGAAGGGCCTGGTTGTCGGATGGAATGGCGGAGCATGACGAGACTCAGCGGGAAGGTCGCCCTGGTCACCGGGGCCGGCCGAGGCATCGGCAGAGCCGTCGCCCTACGGCTGGCCGAGGACGGCGCCACCGTGGCGGTCAACTTCCGCAGCAGCGCGGCCGATGCCGAGCACCTGGTGACGGAGCTGGAGGAACGCGGCGGCCAGGCGGTCGCGATCCGGGCGGACGTGACCGACCTGGCTGAGACCAAGCGTCTGGTCGAGCAGGCCGTCGAGACCTACGGCAGGCTCGACATCCTGGTGAGCAACGCCGGGATCGAGCACTTCGCCCCCTTGGGGGAAATCACCCCCGAGGACTTCGACCGGGTGTTCGCCGTCAACACCAAGGGGCAGCTCTTCGCCGCCCAGCAGGCGGCCCGTCACCTCCGCCCGGGCGGCCGGATCGTGCTCACCTCGTCAGTCAGCGCCACCCGCTCGGTCTTCCACCACACGCTGTACGCGGCGAGCAAGGCAGCGGTCAACAGCATGGTGGTCAACCTGGCCGCCGAACTGGGACAGCGCGGGATCACCATCAACGCCATCGCCCCGGGCGGTACCGCCACCGACATGGCCGCCACCAACGCCGTCCACTACCGGCACCCGCTGCTCGACGTACCGCTGCCGGAGTGGGAGAAGATGCACTGCGCCCTCGGCCGCCTGGCCCGTCCTGAGGAGATCGCCGCCGTGACCGCCTTCCTGGTCTCCGACGACGCCTGTTACATCACCGGCCGCACCATCGAGGCCGACGGCGGCTTCTTCTGACTCCGCCACGGACCACTGCCGACGGCAAGTCGGCCCGTCTCCCTCGGGGCGTGCCGGGCGCGTCGGGGGTTCAGCTCACCGCCACGCCGTAGGGGCTGGCACCGACGGTGACAGCGGCGACGACCTTGCGCGAGGTCGGGTCGATGACCGTGAGGGTGCCCGCTCCCTGGTTCGTGACGTAGACAGCGCGGCTGGTGACTTCCAGGTTGAACGGGTCGGTGCCTGGAGGGCCCAGTTCAATGGTCGCCGCGACGCGACGGCTGCCGGTGTCGATCACGGATACGTTGCCCGGGCCGAGATCGGCGGAGTAGGCGAAGCGGCCGTCGGGCCCGATGGCCACGTCAAAGGGGCCCTCCCCGACGGGCACGGCAGTCGCCTTGCCGGTACGGGTTGCGACGGCAAGGACCTGCTGTCCCACTTCGTCGGCGACATAGGCCCACTCGCCGTCCGGGGTGAGGGCGACGCCCACCGGGGAGCGCCCCGCGGGAAGTTTCCGGGCGACCCGGCGCGTGCGGGTGTCGATGACCGACAGGTTGCCCGACCCGGCGTTCGCCACATAGGCACTGCCACCGTCTGGACTGAACGCCACGTTCACCGGTGATTTTCCGACCCGGATGGTCGCGGCCACTCGGCTGGTTCGGGTGTCGATCACCGAAACGGTGTTGGACTTGCCGTTGGTGACATAGAGGGATTTGCCATCGGGGCTGAGTTCGACACCGGTGGGGCTCTTCCCGACCGGCACGGTTGTGACGATCCTGTTGTTCCGGGCGTCGAGGACCGAGACCCGGGCAGAGCCGCTGTTGGCGATGTACACGTGCCTGCCGTCCTTGGTGACCGCGACGCCTTCCGGCGCCGTGCCGGCCGGCACGGTCGCGACGACCTTGTACGTACGGGCGTCGATCACCGAGAGTGTGTTGTCCAGCTGGTTCGTGACATATACGCGGCCACTGGCGCCGGCAACGGGCGCAGTCGGCGCAGTCGGCGCAGTCGGCGCAATCGGCGCAATCGGCGCAGGACCCGATTCCCTTTTGGCCGAGGGGCTGGGCGTGCAGGAGATCAACAGGATCCCCATGCCCGCGGCGAGTGCCGGCCGGAGCATCCTGCCGGGTCGTCGGCGGCCGCTGCCGGCTCGGGTCCGCAGGGCAGAGAACATCTCGCCTCCTGTGCGCATCGCGATGGTTCGGTCCGGGACCGGGCGACATCCCGCCGACGGCTGCCCGGCAGCGGGGTCGGATCAGGTCAGGAGCCGACGGGCGTAGTAGTCCTTCTCGTCCTGGACGCCCGGAAGTGCGAAGAAGTAGCCCCCGCCCCGTGGGCTGATGTACGGCACCAGTGCTTCGCCTTCCAGCCGGGTCTGCATGGCGATGTAGGTGTTGAGTTCTTGCTGGAAGCAGACGAATGCATGCCCCATGTCGAGTTCCGGCAGGTTGGGGCTCCGGTCGTACTCGTAACTGCGACGCAGGATGGTGCTCGTCGCCGCGGTCTGCGGAGTCTGGGGATTGGCCAGGCGGATGTGAGAGTTCAGCGGGGTGACCAGGCCCAGCGGGTCGTTGGTGTAGACGGGGTCGAAAAGATCCGGGGCGTTCTCGCCCACTGCGTACATGGGAGCGCCGCTCGCCTTACGGCGGCCGAAGATCCGCTCCTGTTGGGCAACGGGTACCTTCTGCCACGCCTCGATAGCGAAATGCACGATACGCACCACGTGGTACGTGCCACCCGCGGCCCAGGCCGGTTCGGCGCTCTTCGGCTGGACCCAGACCACCTGATTCATCTGGACGTCGTCGGAGACGGACGGGTTGGAGATGCCGTTCTTGAAGCCGAACCAGTCGCGAGGGATACCGACCGGACGTTCCGGATTGCGCTGGCCGTCGATACGCCAGCGCAGCTTCATCGCGGACTTGGTGTGGGTCAGGATGTCGATCAGTGCGTGGACCGTCGTGTCGCGGTGATCGGCGCAGATCTGGATCAGAAGGTCTCCCTGGCTCAGCGTGGGGTCCAGGTCGTCATGGCGGAAGGGTGTCATCTTGACGAGCTGGACCGGCTTGCGCGCGCTGAGTCCGTAGCGGTCGTCGAAGAGGGATGCGCCCACTGCGACTGTCAAGGTGAGACCATCCGCCACGACCGCGGGTCCCAGGATGCCGTTGTCCGTCGGCGGTGCGGTCGAGGCCGCCTTCGGTGGTCTGCCGCCCGCCGTGAGGAAACGGGCTCGCGAGGTCAGCGTGCGGAACAGGTTGGTGAGTTTTTCCCGGCTGGAGGCGGTCACGTCGAACGAGACGATAATCGCGACCTGCTGGGGCGGAGTGGCGATGCCCGCCTGGTGATAGCCGTGGAAGGGAATCGCACGAGATGCCGGCCCCATCTTGGGAACAGCCACCGTGTCGGCGCGCGCCGCACCGCTGCCCAAGGCGACCCCGCCCGCCGCTCCGGCCAGGCCCGCGGCGGCGGCGTGAAGAAACGACCGCCGGGCAAACGCACTCACCGGACACCCTTCGCCGCTCCACCCTTCCTCCAGGGTCGCGAACGTCTCGTCAGCCATCGTTCGTTCCCCTTCAGTCAGCAGCCAGGTGGCAAGCCGTACGCTCTTGCCACGATCGGATTCCGCGTACCGGCCGGCCCAGCAGGGCACGACCGTAGACGGCAGTTCCCAACCAGCGCCTGAAGAACCGCCAGCCGCACAACCGCCCATAAACCGGAATATATGCGACATCCCTGCTCGCGCCACTGGGTAGTGCGATGCGAGGTAAGGGGGTTTGGATCGCGTGCGGCGGCGTCAACGGTGCCCGTGTGCTGTCACTGCGAGGCCAGCGGCACGGCGGCTTCCCGGCGACCGGAGAGCAGACCGCCGGCCGCCCTGGAGAGCTCCCCCGGACGGCCGACGGGCAGACTAATGACTTCCGGAAACAGCCCAGTCCCACCCGCAGGAGCGGCCTGAACACCTTGAGGCAGGCCGGCGGGCCAGTGCCAGAGGCCGGCGACTCGCCCGGGGGCATGGATGTCGTACACGGCCTGCGAGACCCGGGGGAATCACGCACGTCGCGGACGCAGACGAACTGGCCGAACTCGCTTCACGGACGGCTGACATCGTCGCGGCGCTCTGGCCCGAACGCTGCAAGGCGCTGGTCTCGGTGAGCGGCTATCTGATCATCAACCGCGAAAGCAACAAGAAGCCGCTGCCACCGAAGGCCGATTGGGCGTGGTGGTATCAGTACTATTTCGCCACAGAAAGGGGGCGGCTCGGGCTTGCGAAGTACACGCATGATTTCGCGAAACTGATCTGGCAGAACGTCTCCCCGACGTGGCATTTCGATAACACAACGTTCGAACGCACTGCGGCGGCCTTCGATAATCCGGATTGGGCCTCGATCGTGATCCACAACTATCGCTGGCGACTTGGCCTGGCGAAGGGCGACCCCCGATACGACCGTCTCGAAGAACGACTTGCCCAGAGCCCCGCCATCTCGCTGCCCACGATCACCCTTGACGGCGAGTGGGATCCCTTCACTCCTCCCGGGGGCGGCGCCAGTTATCGCAGCCACTTCACCGGCCCGTACGCCCACCGGACCCTGAAGGGCATCGGCCACAACGTGCCGCAGGAACCCCCGAAAGACTTCGCCGAATCGGTCGTCGAAGTCGACGGTTTGTGATCGCGCCACCTGGAGTGACCGCCTCGCCTCACCGCTGAACCGCAGCGTGTCAGCCGTTCGTACCAAAACCTACGAGCCATTCGCAGGAGTTCCCGGCGAAGAGGGATCAGTCGATCGTTGAGGGCAACGGACCGCGCGGTCGCTCATCACGAAGGAGCCCGTCGACCGGGACCAGCTCTATGGTGATCGCTCCGTGGCCGGAAACCGCCAGACCCTCCTGATACGACGCATGTGAGGTCTCAGCCGCCCATCGTCCGGCCCGACGCATGCGCGCAGATCACCGAGCGGTGCGAGGATCCCACATCGTTGCCCTGACGGAACCCTCGAGTTGCGCGATGTGATGTGCAACCTTCTGCGCCACCCCATGCCTTGAGGCCGTCACTGGCTTACCCAAGTCGAGTTGGACTCAAGTGGTGCCGAGTTTGTGGTCGTGGCACGCTTCGCACTGACGCAGCCATCTGCCATTCCGGCGAGGCTTTCCCCGGTCGCAAGGTGGTGATGCGGCCATCGCTCAACACCGTCATCTCTGACTCGTCGGCGCAGAGGCGAAGGAGGCACTTTGCCCACCGCGATCGTCCGCGTTCTCCGGACACCCGAACTGCGCAACAAGTTGCTCTTCACGCTCGGCATGATCCTCCTGTACCGCTTCGGGGCGCACGTCCCGATTCCCGGGGTGAACTACGGGAACGTCCAGACCTGCGTCAACGCGGCACAGGCCGCCAACAGCCGTCTACTCGGTCTGTTGAACCTGTTCAGCGGCGGGGCACTGCTCCATATCGCAGTGTTCGCGCTCGGCATTCTGCCGTACATCACAGCCAGCATCATTCTTCAATTGCTGACCGTCGTCATCCCGAAATTGGAGGCGCTCAAAAGAGAGGGCTCGGCTGGGCAGGCGAAGATCACCCAGTACACCCGTTACCTCACGGTCGCGCTCGCCGTACTGCAGGGCACGGGCCTGGTCGCAACCGCCCGGAGCGGCGCCCTGTTCAGCGGCTGCCCAGTCGCCGCGGACATCGTGCCGGACAAGTCGATCTTCATCACCGCCACCATGGTGCTCACGATTACCGCAGGGACGGCCTGCGTGATGTGGCTCGGCGAGCTGATCACGGACCGCGGTGTAGGCAACGGCATGTCAATCCTGGTATTCGTCTCGACCGCAGCCACTTTGCCCGGCACACTGTGGGCCATCAAACAGAACGGCAAGATCGCCGGTGGCTGGATCAATTTCGGCAGCGTCATTGCCGTCGGATTCGTCATGGTGGGCCTGGTCGTCTTCGTCGAGCAGGCCCAGCGCCGTATCCCGGTGCAGTACACAAAACGAGTGATCGGCCGAAAATCCTACGGTCACGCATCCACGTACATCCCACTAAAAGTCAACCAGGCGGGTGTAGTTCCGGTCATTTTCGCATCGTCGCTGCTGTATATTCCGCAGCTCATTGCGCAGTTCTCCAGTTCGACCTCGGGGTGGAAGGCATGGATCGAGGGAAACTTCGTCAAGGGCGACGACCCCTACTACGTCATCACCTATTTCCTTTTGACGGTCTTCTTCGCCTTCTTTTACGTGTCGATCACGTTCAACCCCGTGGAAGTCGCGGATAACATGACGAAATATGGTGGCTTCATCCCAGGAATCCGAGCCGGCCGACCCACCGCCCAGTATCTGGGCTATGTCCTCAATCGAATGACGTGGCCGGGAGCTCTTTACCTGGGGGTGATCGCACTGGTACCAACAGTTGCCTTTGCCAGTTATGGCGGTGCCAGCAGCCTCAGCGGAACAAGCATCCTCATCATCGTGGGCGTGGGTCTGGAAACGGTAAAGCAGATCAACAGCCAGCTCCAGCAGCACGATTACGAAGGCTTCCTTCGCTGATTACCGGCCAGGGGACGGGCGATCACCGGGCGGTGCTCTGCAACGCCCGCCTGCTGGAGAAAGCACTGAACGCGGCCGAGCCCAGCGGCGGATCCTCCGGTCTTGCCCGGCTGGTCAAGAAAGTGACGCGCAGGGCGTAGCCGCCGGGTGGTGCCGGCGGCGCCGAAGCGCCCCCAGGGCGGCGGCCGGAGCCGGTACCGGGACCGGCAGGTACTGGCCGCGACCACGGGCTGCGCCTTGGCACAGGTCTCCGGTGTCAATCTCCACGACAGCCAGGCCTTCGAGCCGCTGGTGCGCGGCATTCCGCCCATCCGCTCCTGCCACGGAACACGCGAACGAGGGCCCGCCAAGCTCCACGGTGAGGCGAGGCCGCCGCCATCCCGGCCTGCGTCGCCAAGATCCCCACGCGACCGGTCAGGAATGGAGAAGCGAAGCCTGCACCCCGTCCGTAGCGTGAAACGCATGGACATCAAACTTTCACAGTGCTTCATCGCCGTCGACGACCACGACAAGGCACTCGGCTTCTACCAGGACGTTCTCGGCCTGGAGGTGCGCAACGACGTCGGGTTCGAGGGGATGCGCTGGGTGACCGTCGGCGCGCCGTCGCAGCCGGACGTGGAAATCGTCCTCGAGCCGCCGCTCGCGGACCCGAACGCCTCGCCCGCTGACAAGAGGGCCATGGCGGAACTGCTGGCGAAGGGCCTGCTGCGCGGTGTCATTTTCAGGACCGACGACTGCGACGCCACCTTCGAGCGCATCCGCGCCGCAGGCGGCGAGGTGCTGCAGGAGCCGATCGACCAGCCGTACGGCGTCCGCGACTGCGCCTTCCGCGATCCATCCGGCAACATGCTGCGCTTCAGCCAGCCGCGCAGGCGGTGAGCTCCGGTCCCGCGAACCGGGCGCTACCCTGCAGGCGAACCCCGCGCCGCGTCCAAGGCAAGGGCTGTCCCGTCATCCCTGACGGGCGCGCGACGACAACTACGGCACCTCGCCGCGTTGCCGGAACATCCGAATACACCCGGTATGCGGACGCCCTCCGCCTTGCGATGCACCGCATCCGACGCCGCGCGCTGTTCCGCCAGGGATGACGGGACAACCCTTGGGCGCGAAGGGAACGAGATGCCCGAACGCAGGGTGATGTGCGACGGCCGCTGGTTGGTCCGGCTCCTCGGCCGGACGCGCCGCGTGGCCGAGGCCCAGAGGCGCCACGGGCCGAAGCGGCGTGGATGCCGTGGTTCTTGCGCCAAGAGTGACCCCGGCCGACGCCGCTGATCTGGTAGACAGCGGACGGTTGCCCAACCGCGCCGACGAAGGAGAACCAGGAGTGCTCCTCGAAGCTGGTCAGATCGAGCCAGGCGACGGCGACCGCGAAGGCGGCCCCATACAACAGATGGAGACACGATAAGCATGGCCAAGAGGACGGACACGCGGTCGACCGCACTGCACGGTGCGGACAGCCACGATCTGATCCGCGTGCACGGCGCGCGCGAGAACAACCTCAAGGACGTCAGCATCGAGATCCCGAAGCGCCGGTTGACGGTGTTCACCGGCGTCTCCGGCTCGGGCAAGAGCTCTCTGGTGTTCGACACGATCGCCGCGGAGTCACAGCGGCTGATCAACGAGACATACAGCGCCTTCGTGCAGGGCTTCATGCCGACGCTGGCGCGGCCCGAGGTCGACGTACTCGAAGGGCTGACGACCGCGATCGTCGTCGACCAGCAGCGGATGGGTGCCGACCCCCGCTCCACGGTCGGCACCGTCACCGACGCCAACGCGATGCTGCGCATCCTCTTCAGCCGACTCGGCAAACCGCACATCGGCCCACCCAGCGCTTACGCCTTCAACGTCCCCTCGGTCCGGGCGAGCGGTGCGATCACCGTCGAGCGCGGCGCCAAGAAGGCGGTGAAAGCGACCTTCACCCGCACCGGCGGCATGTGTACGCGCTGCGAAGGCCGGGGCACGGTCTCCGACATCGACCTCACCCAGCTCTACGACGACTCCAAGTCGATCGCCGAGGGCGCGTTCACCATCCCCGGCTGGAAGTCGGACAGCTTCTGGACCGTGCGGGTCTACGCCGAGTCGGGCCTCCTCGACCCGGACAAGCCGATCTGCAAGTACACCAAGAAGGAGATGCAGGACTTCCTCTACCGGGAGCCGACCAAGGTGAAGGTCGAGGGTGTGAACCTCACCTACGAGGGGCTGATCCCCAAGATCCAGAAGTCGTTCCTGTCCAAGGACAAGGAGGCTCTGCAGCCGCACATCCGAGCGTTCGTGGAGCGCGCGGTCACGTTCACCACCTGTCCCGAGTGCGACGGCACCCGGCTCAGCGAGGGGGCCCGGTCGTCGAAGATCAAGCGGATCAGCATCGCCGATGCCTGCGCGATGCAGATCAGCGACCTGGCCGAATGGGTCAGCGCCCTCGATGAGCCGTCGGTGGCGCCGCTGCTCGCCGCTCTGCGCCACACTTTCGACTCGTTCGTGGAGATCGGCCTCGGCTATCTCTCGCTCGACCGACCGTCGGGCACGCTGTCAGGGGGCGAGGCGCAGCGCGTCAAGATGATCCGCCACCTCGGCTCCTCGCTGACCGACGTCACCTACGTCTTCGACGAGCCCACCATCGGCCTGCACCCCCATGACATCCAGCGGATGAACAACCTGCTGCTGCGACTGCGGGACAAGGGCAACACGGTGCTCGTGGTGGAGCACAAGCCGGAGACGATCGCGATCGCCGACCACGTTGTCGACCTCGGCCCCGGCGCCGGTACTGGGGGCGGCAGCGTCTGCTTCGAGGGCACCGTCGAGGGGCTGCGGGCCGGCGGCACCATCACCGGCCGCCATCTCGACGACCGGGCCGCCCTCAAGGACACCGTGCGGACGCCCACCGGCACACTGGAGATCCGCGGCGCGACAGCGCACAACCTGCAGGGCGTCGACGTCGACATCCCGCTCGGGGTGCTCGCCGTCGTCACCGGCGTCGCCGGCTCCGGAAAGAGTTCACTCGTGCACGGGTCGATCCCCGCAGGCGCGGGTGTGGTGTCGATCGACCAGAGCGCGATCCGCGGTTCGCGACGGAGCAACCCGGCGACGTACACCGGACTGCTCGACCCGATCCGCAAGGCGTTCGCGAAGGCCAACGGCGTGAAGCCGGCGCTGTTCAGCGCCAACTCCGAGGGCGCCTGCCCCAACTGCAACGGCGCCGGCGTCATCTACACCGACCTGGCGATGATGGCCGGCGTCGCCACCACCTGCGAGGAGTGCGAGGGGAAGCGGTACCAGGCATCGGTGCTGGACTACCACCTCGGCGGCCGCGACATCAGCGAGGTGCTGGCGATGTCGGTGACCGAGGCCGAGGAGTTCTTCGGCGCCGGCGAGGCGCACACGCCGGCCGCGCACCGCATCCTCGTCCGGCTCGCCGACGTCGGGCTCGGCTACCTCAGCCTCGGCCAGCCGCTCACTACGCTGTCCGGCGGCGAGCGGCAGCGCCTCAAGCTGGCCACCCACATGGCCGAGAAGGGCGGCGTCTACGTCCTCGACGAGCCGACCTCCGGCCTGCACCTCGCCGACGTCGAGCACCTGCTGGGCCTGCTCGACCGGCTCGTCGACTCCGGCAAGTCGGTCATCGTCGTCGAGCACCACCAGGCGGTCATGGCGCACGCCGACTGGATCATCGACCTCGGCCCCGGTGCCGGTCACGACGGCGGCCGGATCGTCTTCGAGGGCACACCCGCCGACCTCGTCGCCGACCGCTCCACCCTCACCGGCGAGCACCTCGCGGCCTACGTCGGCACCTGACCGAGGCCCTCACGGACACTGTGCGACGAGTTCTCTCATCTGTTTGAACTCGCCCCACTTGGTGCCCGATAGCGATCGTTTCCGGTCAGTCGGGCAGCACTGCCGGCGAAGGTCCTGCTGCGCGCTGTCATCTTCAGGACCGACGACTGCGACGCCACCCTCGGGCGCATCCGCGCCGGGGGTGGCGAGGTGCTGCAGGAGCCGATCGACCAGCCGTACAGCGTCCGCGACTGCGCCTTCCGCGACCCCTCCGGCAACGCGCTGCGCTTCAGCCAGCCTCGGAGGAGCGTCCGGATACTGGATGCATTCGGGCGTTCCGACAACGCGGCGAGGCACTGTAGCTGTCGTCGCATGCCAGGATGGACGGGACATCCCTCAGGTCCTGTCCTCCCGTCCGCGCCGCGGACCAGGCAGATGGACTCTGCCGGAACGCTCTGGTGAACCGGAAAGGTGACGTTCGTCCGGAATCCCAGAACCTTGAGGCAGAGGAACGGAAAAAACGATGCCAGGCCACGCGAAGAGATATGGCTCTGCCAAGTAGCCCCAGGTTTCATGGCTGCCGGCATAGGCGGCTCGAGCAAATCCCCAATAGGCCCCTCTCCTACCGGTCCGCCACCGATGCTCCGCTCCGGAGAAAAACTCACCCTCTCGATCTGCGGGCCAGCGTCGTCAGGGCGAGCTGCGCCTCCAGCCGGGCGAGCGGCGCGCCGAAGCAACTGTGGATGCCGCTGCCGAAACCGAGATGCTGGATGTCCTTGCGGTCCGGGTCGAACCGATCGGGATCCTCGAAGCGCTCCGGGTCTCGGTTGCCGGCGGCCAGGACGAGCCAGATCGACGAGCCCTTCGGGATGGTGACCCCGCGGACCTCGATGTCCGCGATGCACGTACGGTGCGGCACCAACTGCACCGGAGGCTCGTAACGCAGCAGTTCCTCGACAATGTTGGCGGCGAGGCGCGGGTCGTCCCGGAGCCGCTGGAGGACCTCCGGATTGCGCAGCAGGGTGAGCATCCCGTTGGTGATCAGGTTGACCGTCGTCTCATGGCCGGCGATCAGCAGCAGGACCGCGGTGCTGAGCACCTCCATCGTGGTCATCGGACCGTCCGGTCCATGGCTGGTCACCAGCTCGGAGAGCATGTCGCCACCGGGTGTCCTGCGGCGCTCCTCGACCAGCCCGGCCAGATACATGCCCAGCTGCATCCTGGCCTCCTCGGTGACGCGGTTCCGCTCGGTGGGGTCATCGCCCGGAGCCGGATCCAGGCCGGCGGCGATGGTGTCCGCCCACGAGTGGAAGCGCGCCTCGTCCTCCCGCGGCACCCCGAGCAGCCGGCAGATCACGGTCACGGGAAAGGGGTACGAGAACTGGTCGACCACATCGATCCGGTCCGCGTCCCCAAAGCCGGCGATGAGGTCCGAGACGATCCCGGCAAGCTCGTCATGCATGGCGTGGATGCGTCGAGGACTGTGCGGGGGGCCGAACGGACGGTTGGTCATCCGACGCAGCCGGTCGTGCTCCGGCGGGTCGAGCCGCAGGAAGCTGGGCGGCAGAGTCGTCTCCCCCGCTTGCTCGGACAACTCGTCGCCGCCATGGTCGGTGAGATTGGAGGCGTCGGAGCTGATCCGCGGGTCATGGAGCAGGCTCTGGATGTCCCAGTACGTGCTGATGGCGTACGGGCCGCCGTCCTCTTCGTGCAGCACCGGGGTCTTGCGCAGTTCCGTGTACAGCGGATAGGGGTTGGCACGGTTGGCGTAGTCGGTGATCTGGCGCAGGAGCGGCGCTTGCGTCATAGCAGGTCCTTGGGAGCGTGGGAGCAGAAGAGGCCGTTTCGGCCTCGCGCAGTGGGCTGTCGGGCGCCCCGCCGGTGGTCAGGAGTGGGCGGGTTTGAAGACCAGCCGGCGGTCGGCCGGCGAGTAGCCGCTGAGGGTGACGGTCGGCCCGTGGGTGGGCAGCGACGGGTCCGGGAAGTCGGCCGGGACGGGCCGCCTGCCCTCGGGACGGCGGTCCACGGTCCGGAACGCCGGTGGGAACGGCGCGGCCGTCTCGATCAGCCCCTGGTAGAACTGCAGCCACCGTGCGTTGTCGAAGGTGACCGCACCGATGACGCGGCCCTGATAGCCGTACACCCCGCTGAAGCGACGCTCGGCGAGCGCCCCCTGCGTAATGAGGATCTCCTCGCCCATGGACGGGACGCCGACCGACTTGATGTTCACCCCGAACTGGGACGACCAGAAGGCCGGCACCCACATGTGCGGGCGGCGATCCGTGCCGGCGCTGATCATGTTGTGCGCCGCCACCTCGGCCTGGGTGACGGCGTTGCCCCAGTGTTCGAGGGAGAGGAACTGGTAGCCGAAGAGTGGATGCGGGGACCGGGCCACATCACCGGCGACGAAAATGTCGTCGGTCACGATGCCCCGGAAGTCGAAGGCCCGGCATCCCGCGTCGCAGGCGATCCCGCGGGGTCCCGCTCCGAGCCCGGATCCGGCCAGCCATTCGGTGTTGCGGGTCGCTCCGAGCGAGACGACGACCACGTCCGTCTCGACGGTGCTGCCGTCGGACAGATGAGCGGCGCGCACCCGCCCCGCCGAGTCGCCCTCGAGGCTGGTGACCATGACGCCGGTGCGCAGGTCCACCCCGTTCTCGCGGTGCAGCTCCGCGGCCACCGCACCGACCACCCCGCCGAGCGCGCCCACCAGGGGGGCGTCGGCCCGCTCCGCCACCGTGACCGGGAGACCACGCGCGCGGCAGGCGGACGCGATCTCCGAGCCGGTGAAGCCGGCCCCGATCACGAACACCCGCCGGGGCGAGTCCATCAGCCGCCGCTGCAGCCCGGCCGCATCGTCACGCGTCCGCAGGACGAAGACGCCGTCCAGCTCGGCCTCTGCCTCGTGCGGCCACGGCCGGGCCCGTACACCGGTCGCGATGAGGAGCCGGTCGTACTCCACCTCGTCGCCGTCGGCCAGCAGCACCCGCTTGGCCGCCATGTCCAGCCCGGTCGCCGCGACACCGAGCCGCCACTTCGCCTCCACCGATCGGCGCCGGGGCAGCTCGGTGTGCTCGGGCGACGCGTTGCCCAGCAGGGCCGACTTGGAGAGCGGCGGCCGGTCGTACGGCTCGTACGGCTCGTCACCGATCATCGTGAGCGAACCCTCGAAGCCCTCGTCGCGGAGCGTCTCGGCCGCCCGGAGGCCCGCCAGCGAGGCGCCCACGATCACGATCCGGCCCTCGTGCCTGAGCTTCTCCAGGAAGTCGTCAGCAGCCATGGGACGCCTCCTCGCCCGGCGCGTCCGGTGCGTCGACCAGAATGGCCTGGACGGGGCACGCCGCGACGGCGCGCGCCACGCTCTCGCGCTGTTCCTCGCCGGCCCGTGGGTTGTAGGTGAGCGCCTCGTCGCCGTGCATGGCGAAGACGTCCGGCGCGAGAAACACGCACTGCGCGTATCCCTGGCATTTGTTGAGATCGACGACAAGCCTCATCAACGATCCGCCCCTTCCGGCGGCCCGGTCCGGCATCGCCCGCGCGTGCTCTGCGGGGGCGCCTGGACGGCGGTCATCTCCCCCACGCCAGCATCGGAGGACCGGTGGGGTCAGCGCTCGCCCGGACGAGCCGAAGGAGTGAGCACCCGCGGGCCCGTGAGGCTGGTACCGCGGTCGGGACGCGGTCGCCGCATCGGGCCCGGTGGTGCGGCTGGCCGCGAGAACGCTGGCGCTGACGATCCGGGACCAGGCCCGGGAAGACCAGCTCCGCCGCGATGTCGGCCGCTACGAAGAGCGGCGCCAGGGCGACGACGAGGAGGCCCAGCAGGGAGCCGGCCGGGACATGCGTACGCGTCGGTCGGGCGGACAGTGCGTATGTATCCGGCGCGCGGGAAGCCCGTACCGGCGTGGCGCCTACCCCGGGATTTCCGTGCGTTCCCACCATTCGTAGACGGGCAACTGTCCCTCGGCGGTATCCTGGTGACGCGTGGTCGCCTTGAAGTGCTCGTACCCGCCGCGGAACGGGATCTTGAGGTCCGGCACGGGTGTGGTGAGGGGAACGATCCGCTCAGGAAGGTCGTCGGGGCCGCCCTCAAGCACTGCCTTCGTCGCATTGGTCATGTCGAAAGTCTCCCCGGACAGGGGTCCGGCTTCTCCGTGACGCGCCGAAGTACTCGCGCCTCGTCCCCTGCCGGTATCTCTGCAGGCGCCCGCATGCGGACGTACGTACGCTGAGACAGCCAAGTCCCGTACCTGCTGGGCTGCGGTTGCAAGGGAACGCCCACTGGCCCCGGCCGGCTCACGCGCCCGGTGACCGGTGGACCGCCGCAGAGCCCCCGACGGGCACCTCGATCAGCCCCCTCGTGCAGGAGGACTTCGTGACCACCCCACCCGCCCCTCCCGTCGAGCGCCATCACCCGGTACCGGACGCCGCCCTCACCTGGGAGCCGAGCGAGCGCCGAGTACGCGGGAAGAAGGGCACGACCGTCGTCGTCGACAGCCGCCGGCCGGTCCTCGTGTGGGAACCCGGCCACGCTGTACCGCTCTATGCCTTCCCCCGGGACGACGTCCGCACCGATCTGCTCCGCCCCGCGGCCGACCCCGACGTGGGTGCGCACTCCGGCTCCACGGTCTTCTACGACCTCGTCGTGGACGGCGTCGCGGAGCCCAACGCCGCATGGACCTTTCCGGGCGCCGAGCTCGCCGGACACATCGCCTTCGAGTGGTTCGGACGCGTCGGCGTGGGCCCCGATCACTGGTACGAGGAGGACGAAGAGATCTTTGTCCATCCCCGCGACCCGTACGCGCGTGTGGACGCGCTCCGCAGCTCTCGGCACGTGCAGATCGAGATCGACGGAACGCTCGTCGCGGACACCCGCAGCCCGGTGCTTCTCTTCGAGACGCGCCTGCCTGTCCGCTACTACATCCCCCGCGAGGACGTCCGCCTCGACCTGTTCACCCCGACCGACCTGCGTACGGGATGCCCGTACAAGGGGACGGCCCAGTACTGGTCACTGACCGACCCGGACAGCGAGACACCGGCACATGTGGCGTGGAGCTACCCGGATCCCGTCCCGGCCGCGGGTGCGGTCAAGGACCTCATCGCGTTCTACAACGAAGCCGTCGACATCATCGTGGACGGCGAGCGGTTGGAACGCCCGACCACCGGCTTCACTCGGCGTCCGGGCGCGTGACGCCGCATCGGGCTCGTGCGAGCCCGCTGCGGCATCGTCGCCCTGGAGCCGGCGCCCGCTTACGACTCGTACGCGTCCTCAACGGCAGCGGGCACGGGAATCAAAGGACCGTGTGATCGTCGGGCGTCTGCGCGATCCGCAGGAGCACGGCGGCGTGGTCAGGGCTGCGGCGGCCGGTCCTCGCCCCGCTCGGAACCGAGCTCGTCCTTGAGCTTGTCCTGGGCCGTGTCGACCTGGCCGGTGTACTTTCCCTGCGTCTTGGCGTCGATGGCGTCGCCCGCCTTGTCGATGCCCTTTTCCGCCTTGTCCTCATGGCCCTTCAGCATGTGCTTGATCTTGTCCATCATGGACATGGGTCCTCCTCAGCGAGTCACCCCCACCTCTCCAGGGTCGCCACACAGCGCCGCTCCCGCATCCGCGCGAGCGGTCCGCCAGACCGCCGGATCAGCAGATCCGGGGCAGCTGCTCCCCGATCGGCAGGTCGACCACGCGCGTCCCGCCGAGCCCGGTGCGAGCCACGACCATGCCGGGATGCGCCTCCACGGCCTCGCCGATCACGGTCGCCTCCGCTCCCAGCGGATGCGCCCGCATCGCCTCCAGAACGGCTTCGGCGTGCTCACGGGGGACGAACGCAACGAGTTTGCCCTCGTTGGCCACGTACATCGGGTCCAGGCCCAGGACGGCGCAGGCGTTGGCCACGGCCGGCGGGACCGGAACGCTACGTTCCTGAATGACGACACCGGTGCCTGAGGCCACCGCGATCTCATTGAGCGCCGCGGCCAGTCCGCCACGTGTGGGATCGCGCAGGACATGGAGGTCGGGGGTGACCGCAAGCATGGTCTCCACCAGCCCGCCCAGCGCCGCGCAGTCGCTCTCGATCTCCACCCCGAACTCGAGGCCCTCGCGCACACTCATGATCGCCACGCCGTGCACGCCGATCGCACCGCTCGCAATCACGACGTCGCCCGGGACCACTCGCTGGGGACGCAGGTCGACGCCGGCCGGGACGAGGCCGATCCCGGCGGTGTTGATGAAGATGCCGTCGCCGTGACCGGCGTCCACGACCTTGGTGTCGCCGGTCGCCACCTCGACGCCCGCCGTGCGCGCCGCTGCCCCCAGCGCGTCGGCCACGCGTGCGACGACCGAGAGCTCGACACCCTCCTCTAGAATGAAGCCGCAGGAGAGGTAGGCGGCTCTGGCACCGCTCATGGCCAGATCGTTGACCGTGCCGTTGACCGCGAGGTCGCCGATGCTGCCGCCGGGGAAGAACAACGGCCGCACGACGTACGAGTCCGTGGAGAAGGCCAGCCGGGCGCCACCCAGCGACACCACGGCGGAGTCGGCCAGTTGCGCGAGCACGTCGCCCCCGTAGGCGGGCGCGAAGATGTGCTGGACCAGTTCGGCCGAGAGTGCGCCGCCGCCGCCGTGGCCCATCACCACCCGCGGCTGGTCACGCAGCGGTGCGGGGCAGGTCCACGCCGTGAGGTCGAGTACGGGCGCCTCGCCGGGGACGCTCGCGGTCGCGGTGACGGCGGTGTTCAGTGCTTCGGTGGTCTCAGGCAACGGGGCTCGTCTCCCTGGGTGCGGTCCTGATGTCCAGGCGCCGGTAGAGGTAGTACGCGGCGCAGGCGCCCTCGCTGGAGACCATGGTGGCCCCGAGCGGGTTGCGCGGGGTGCAGGTGGTGCCGAACGCCTCACACTCGTGGGGCTTCAGCAGTCCTTGCAGGACCTCACCGCTGCGGCATTCGGCGGGCTCCTCGGTGTCGATGCCGGTGACGGAGAAGCGGTACTCGGCGTCGTAGTCCCGGTAGCGGGTGGAGAGCCGCCAGCCGCTGTCGGGGATGGTGCCGATGCCGCGCCAGGCGCGGTCGGTGACTTCGAAGACGTCGTCCAGCATGGTGAGCGCCGCGGGGTTCCCGTCCGGGTGCACAGCGCGCGGGTACGCGTTTTCCACGGTGTGCTGACCGCGCTCCAGCTGCAGGACGGTCCGCCGTACGCCTTCGAGGATGTCCAGCGGCTCGAAACCGGTGACCACAATGGGGACCTGGAACCGTTCGGCCAGCTCCGGGTACTCCCGCATGCCCATCACGCTGCACACATGGCCGGCGGCAAGGAACCCCTGCACCCGGCAGCTCGGCGACTGCATGATCGCCTCGATGGCCGGGGGGACCCGCACATGGGACACCAGCAGGCTGAAGTTCGGGATGCCGAGCCTGCGCGCCTGATACACCGTCATGGCATTGGGCGGTGCGGTGGTCTCGAATCCGATCCCGAAGAAGACCACCTCGCGGTCGGGGTTCTGCTGGGCGACCTTCAGGGCGTCGAGCGGCGAGTACACGACCCGCACGTCGCCGCCCTCGCTGCGCACCCGGAACAGGTCACGGCCGGTTCCGGGGACCCGGAGCATGTCCCCGAAGGAGCAGAAGATCACCTCGGGGCGGGAGGCGATCTCCAGCGCCTTGTCAATGACCTCCAGCGGTGTGACGCAGACGGGGCAGCCCGGACCATGGATCAGTTCGACCTGGTCCGGCAGGAGTTGGTCGATGCCGTGCCGGATGATGGTGTGCGTCTGTCCGCCGCAGACCTCCATCAGCGCCCACGGACGGGTCACGATGGAGTGGATGTCGTCCAGCAGTCGGCGCGCCAGGTCCGGGTTCTGGAACTCTTCGATGTACTTCACCGCTGAACCTCCTGCGGCGCCTGGGCACCACCGGCCGGGGACGTTCCTCCGGCCTCTGCCGCCATTTCCCACGGATCTCCGAACTCCTCCTGGAGCAGACCGAGTTCGGCGAAGAGGTCGAGCGTCTTCCGCGCCGAATCCTCGTCGAGTCGCTGCAGGGCGAACCCCACATGGACGATGGCGTATTCACCGACCTGAAGGTCCGGCAGATATTCCAGACACACTTCCTTGACCACGCCACCGAAGTCGACGGTGGCCATCCGGGTACCGTCGCGTTCCTCGATGTCCATCACTCTGCCGGGTACCGCCAGGCACATGGCTGCTCCTTGCTGTGGGGGGCGTTGCCCGGCTCCGCCGGGCAGGACGTCAGTCGGCGGCGCTCGTGTGCGCCGCTCCGGTACGGGCGGCCACCATGAGCTGGCCGAGCGCCAGTCCGCCGTCGTTCGGGGGGACCTTCCGGTGGCGCAGGACAGTGAAGTCGTTCTCGGTCAGCGTCCTGGCGCACAGGGAGGAGAGAAGGGTGTTGGCGAACACACCGCCGGTCAGAGCGACTTCGTGCAGGCCGTGCTGTTCGCGGGCCGAGGTGCACGCCTGAAGCACGAGGTCCGCGACGGCCGCGTGGAAGCGCGCGGCGACAAGCGTCGGCGCCGTGCCGGCGCGCACGTCGTCGACGACGGCTGCCAGTACTGGCGACGGGTCCATGATCAACCGCTGCCCGTCGGCCGTGCCCGCCGGGCGCAGCGCGAAGCCGTAACCGGGTCCGAGGTCCGCGGTTGCGCCGACCGCGGCGGCCTCCAGCTCGACGGCGGCCTGGGCTTCGTACCCGGCCCGGTGACAGACGCCGGCCAGCGAGGAGACGGCGTCGAACAGCCGGCCCATGCTGGAGGTGGGTACGCAGTTGAAGTTTCGCTCCAACTGCCTTAGCACCACGTGTCGTTCGTCAGGCGGGCAGGCTGCCGCGCAGGGCAGATCCTCCGCCGCGCCGATACCTGCCGCGTAAAGATGAGCGAGCGCCATCCGGTAGGGCCGGTGCACGGCGGCGTCGCCGCCGGGCAGCGGAACGTACGCGAGGTGCGCGAAGCGGTGGTACGTCTCGTAGTCGGCCAGCATGATCTCGCCGCCCCACACCGCACCGTCGTCCCCGTAACCGGTGCCGTCGAACGCGACGCCGATCACTCGGCGGCTGCCGTCCCTTCCGTGCTCGGCCATCGCGGCCGCGATATGCGCGTGGTGGTGCTGTACGCGGACGACCGGCCGGCCGTCGGCCCGGCGCAGGGCCCACTGGCCGGTGCGATAGCGGGGATGCCGGTCGGTGGCCAGGATGCCGGGGCGCACTCCGGTGATGGTCTCCACGTGCTGTTCGGCGCGTTCGAAGGCGTGCTGGGTGGCGAGGTCGTCCATGTCGCCGACATGGGCGGACAGCCAGGCCCGGTGTTCCTCGGCGAGGCAGAAGGTGTTCTTCAGGTCGCCGCCCGTGGCGAGGGTCGCCGGTACCGGATGCGGCAGGGCGAGCGGCAGCGGGGCGTAGCCGCGTGAGCGCCGTACGATCAGCCGCTCCCCGTCGCAGACGCGCACGACGGAGTCGTCGCACGGCACATGGATCGGGCGGTCGTGCGTGATCCAGGCGTCGGCGAGGTGGGCCAGTCGCTCCAGCGCCTCGTCGTCATTCGTGACGATCGGTTCACCGGCCACGTTGCCGCTGGTCATGACCAGCAGGCGCGGTCCCGGCGGGTCACCGGGCAGGCCCAGCAGGAGGTGGTGCAGCGGGGTGTACGGGAGCATGACCCCGAGGTCGGGGCTGCCCGGGGCGACTGCGTCGGACGGCCACGGGGTGTCCGGGCCCGGGCGGGCGTCGGTGCGGCGTCGCAGCAGGACGACGGGCCGGACAGCGCCGACAAGCAGGGCCCGCTCCTCGCCGCCCAGCTGCACGAGGTGCGCGATGTCGTCGATGCCGCGGGCCATCATGGCGAACGGCTTGTCGCCGCGGGCCTTGCGGCGGCGCAGCAGGGACACCGCGGCGGAGTTCTCGGCATCGCACGCGAGGTGGTAGCCGCCGAGTCCTTTGATCGCGAGGACAGCGCCGTCGGACAGCAGCCGCCGGCCCTCCGCGACCGGGTCGCGCCCGGTTGCGGGCTGTGCGGGCAGTGCGCGGTCCGGCTGCCCGACGAGCAGTCGCAGCCGGGGGCCGCAGTCGGGGCAGGCGACCGGCTGTGCGTGGAAGCGCCGGTCGGCGGGGTCGGCGTACTCGCGGGCGCAGTCGGCGCACATCGGGAAGCGGGCCATGGTCGTGTGTGCGCGGTCGTACGGCACTCCGGTGACGATGGTGAAGCGGGGCCCACAGTGCGTACAGGTGATGAAGGGGTGGCGGTGGCGCCGGTCGGCCGGATCAGCCAGTTCGGTGAGGCAGTCGGCGCAGGTGGCCACATCCGGGGAGACCAGGGTGCGGGCCGGTCCGCCGGTCCTGGAGTCCTCGATGCTGAAGCGGGATCCGCCGGCGGCGGGGACTTCGCTGTGGTCGACGGAGTCCACCAGGGCGAGCGGTGGGGCGTCCGCCGCGATCCGGTCGCAGAACAGGGCCACAGCGGCGGGGGCGCCCTCGACCTCGGCGACGACGCCTTCGGTGGTGTTGGTGACGTGTCCGGCCAGCCCGAGCCCGGTGGCGCGGGCGTACAGGTAGGGCCGGAAGCCCACACCCTGCACAACGCCGCGGACCACGACCCGCCTCCGTTGCACGGCTCCCGGGACGGCGGTCCCGGGCTGCGGGGTCGTCACGGGCGGTGCTGTGCCGCGGAGGCGGGTGCTGTCGTCACGACGAGCGGCTCGTCGGGGTGCGCGTGGACGTGCGGGCCGGTGTGCGGGTGATCGTGGGTTCCGAGGTCCGGATGCGTGTGCGTATGCACGCCGGTATGCGTGTGGGTGTGGGTGTGCTGGCCTCCGTGCGTGCGGTGGTCCTGGTGGGGGTGCGTGTGCTGGTGGGACGGGTGCTGCCGGGCCATCACCGGTGTGTGGACCGGGGCGCCTTCCCCGGCGGCCAGGGCCCGGTCGAGCAGCGTGCCCACCCCCTCACCGCGGCGGGCGGCGGTGAGCAGCACGTCCACACCGGGGTTGACCTGCTGGACATGGGCACGGAATGCGGCCTCGTCGAATCCGACGGCCTGCGCGATGTCGGTCTTGGTGACCACGACGAGCTGGGCAAGTCCGAACGCGGTGGGGTACTTCAGCGGCTTGTCCTCGCCCTCGGTCACGGAGGCGAGGACGACCCTGAGCGTCTCCCCGAGGTCGTACGAAGCGGGACAGACCAGGTTGCCGACGTTTTCGACGAAGAGGATCCGGGTCCCGTCGGGCAGCCAGTCGTCGATGTGGCGGCCCAGCATCCCGGCCTCCAGATGGCAGAGTCCGTCGGTCAGCACCTGCTTGACCGGGGCTCCGGACCGGGCCAGGCGGACCGCGTCGTTCTCGGTGGCGAGGTCGGCTGTGAGCGCGGCGACGGGCACTCCCCTCTCCCGGGCCCGGCCGAGTTCGCGTTCCAGCAGTTCGGTCTTGCCGCTGCCGGGACTGGACAGCAGGTTGACGACGGTGGTGCCGCGCGCCGTGAGCGCGGCTCGCAGGCTGTGCGCCGTCGCGTCGTTCTTGGCGAGTACCGCCTGCTGCAGGTCGACTTCACGGCACATCGTTCAGCGCTCCTGGGAGATCGGTTCGCGGGTGTGTTCGTGTTCGGGTCCGTCCTGCCAGTGCACGCTGACGATCTGCAACTCGCGCCCCGACAGGAGTTCGGCGGTCGGCTCGCCGCAGGCCGGACAGCACAGCCGGGGTGGCATGCCGACCGCCCACTCGTCCGCGCAGGGCTCGCACCGCGCGCGGGCCGCCACGGGTTCGACGACGAGTTCGGCGCCTTCCAGAACGGTCCCGGCGCAGGCGAGTCCGAAACAGAAGGACAGGGCGTCGGGAACGACTCCGGCCAGTTCGCCGACCTGAAGCCGGACGGACCCGACCGAGGCGGCTCCGCCTGCCCGAGCCGCCTCCTCCACCTGGTCGACGACGGCCATGGCGATCGACATCTCATGCATTGCGTCTCCGTCCTGCCGTGCGTCATTACAGCGGCGGGTGACGGGGGCCGGCGGACCGGCTCGCCGGTACCCGTACGGCACATACACCATTCGGTGCAGCCAGGGGCCCGGACCGGGTGGCGGGCGCCGTCACATGCAGCGCATCCGCAGATAGCGCCTGACGTCGGGCAGGACCTGCGCGGCGACGGCGACGAGAGCGGCGGCGGTCAGGCCGCAGATGAGGGTCTTCTTCATGGGGGTGGGTTCCTTCTGCTCAGTTCATGGCGGGACCGGCCGCCGTCCGCTGGGCGGCGGCCTTGTGGTCTTCTTCCTGTACGAGGTCCAGGACCATCCGTACGGCCTGTGGCACTGCTGTGGCCACGGGGGCGCTCAGTCCGATCCCTTCGTCGACGTTGTCGGGTTCGCAGCCGATCACGAGCGTGCGCCTCGGCGGTACGGCTCCGGTGCCCGCGCACAGGGTGCCGAGCAGTGCCAGGACGGCGTCGGGGGACATCCGGTGGCCGTCGAGCAGTGCGTTCTGCGGCTCGACGGCGCCGGGTTCGTCGACCTCGATCAGGTACAGGGTTCCGGGGGCGCCGCCGCGCTCGGTGGCGTCGATCAGGACGAGCGTGTCGTATCCGTCGAGGAGCTGGTAGGCGAGATGGACGCCCCGTACGCCGATGTCGACCACCTCGAGGTGGTCCGGGAGACGGTGCGAGGACAGTGCGCGCACCGCCTCGACGCCGAAGCCGTCGTCGCCGAGGAAGATGTTCCCGATCCCGGCGACCAGGGTTCTCGGGCGTTCTTGGACGGGGGCGTTCACGCATCCTCCAGGGGGGCGATCTCGTCCGGCTGGAAGTACAGGAAGCGCCCCTGCTCACGGCGGATGTCTGCACCTGGGTCGCCTTCGACGGTGACCGCGAGGTGCACTCCGCCGTCGACGTCGTGGAGCACTGCTTCGACCTGTGCGCTGCGGCCCTTGAGGAACAGGTCCTGGGCATCGGTGCGCCGCAGTCCCGGTCGCAGAAGGACGCGGCTGCCCACACCCACGGACCGGCCGTCCACCAGGATCCGGTCCCGGGCCGGGTCGGCCGTGTCGTCGCTCGCGGGGTCCCACCACGGGGTGTCGGGGCGGAGCACGCCGCGGGCGTCGATGAGGTCGGCGCCGTCCGGGAGGGGGTCCCGGGCGGCGGGCGGGGACGGGTCGGGTCCGGTGATCTCGCGCAGGGACCGCACCGCGCCGTGCAGCCGCTCCAGGACCTCGGGGGGCATCGATTCGGCCAGGTCGACGACCGCGGCCGCCCGGGCGTCGGTGCCACGGGCCTCGCGCTTCTCCTGGTCGGTCAGGGCCGCCGTCCGCAGGGCGAGGATCTCGTCGATCTCGGTGGCGTCGTACAGCGCTCCGGGGCTCTCGGGGGCGATGGCCGGATGGTCCTCCAGGATGATCGGGGACGACAGCATCAGGTCCGCGCGCCCGGGTTCCCCGGCGAGCACCGGCCAGGTGTGCAGGTTGCGGCAGTCCGCGACCGCGCCCTTCGCCCACTCGGGCGGGTCCGTCATCGACAGGAACGAGCCCGCGCTGATCCCCATCAGGAGGTGGGCGGCGACCAGCGACCGTGGGAGCGCGGCGTCCCGGTCGGCCGCGGCGGAGTCGGGCGTCCAGGTGCTGGTGTTCTCGACCACGGCGGTGAGCCGCACGACCCGGTAGGGTCCGTCGAGTTCGCGGGCGGACAGCCGCACCATGCCGCTGATCTCCTCGCAGCGACGGACCAGGCGTCCCACTGTCCGCCCGTCCGCGTCAAGGACGGGTTCGGTCTCCTCGCGGGCGGGCCTGGTGAAGGGGACGGTGACACCGTCCCCGGCCAGTTCGGCGACGTCCACGACCACTTCGACGCGTTCCTCGTCGCCCTCGTCCCAGGGGACCAGCACCCGGTCGGCGAGGTCGAGTTCAGCCACGTCCTCGAACGTGCCGTCGTCGCGGGCCTGTTGCACCGTGCGCCGCTGGGCGTGCAGAAACCGTGCTTCGACGGCGAGCGTCGTGCCGGGCTTCGGCTCCATCAGGCACTCGGTGTGCTGGAAGTCGTGCTCTTCGCGGTCGGCGCCCCAGCTGGGCGGCACGAGCACCCCGAACTGCCAGCGGAGCCGGTTCTTGGCCGCGGAGGCCCGGTACGGGTAGAGCACATAGCCCTCGAAGAGGACGGCGTCGGCCACCTGCCGTGCGGTGGCGAACCGGGACTCAAGTGCGGGCGTGAGGAGGGATGAGGTCACGGCGCCGTCCTCTCGGTGACGCGGGGCAGTACGGCCCGGTGCAGCGGGCGCCCTGGGGACCCCGCAGGCGGAGTACCCGTGTCTCCGGCCAGGTCGATCAGGGCCTGGACGGTCGCCTCCCAGGACGGCAGGGCCTGCCGCGAGCGGAAGGCGAGCAGCGCGTTCATGGTGTCGCGCGGCAGCCGGATCCAGCCACAGCCCGGGAAGTGCTGCTCGATCATGTCCTTCCACACCGACACCGGCATCCGGAAGGGCGCCTCGCGGTCCCAGGGAATCGGCTCGACGTGGAAGCCGCCGTCCCCGGTGAAGGCGGTGCCGGAGAAGAGCAGGAGGAGCGGCACCTCGCCGTCCTGGAGCGCGTCGAAGTACCGGGTCGCGGCGATGTCCAGGTCGTAGGTGCAGGGCACGACGAGGTCCACCTCGGTCTCCGTGGTGAAGGACGGAACCGTGAGGGAGACCTGGGCGAACTGCAGCGGCTGCAGCGTGTTTCCCCAGCGTGAGCGGTCGCCGAAGAGGTCGTGCAGTCCGTCCGCCTCGCCCTGCTCGTAGCCTCGCCGGGCCGGTTCGATACGGATCTGGCAGCGCAGCGCGAGGGCGTGCACCCGGGTTTCCGCGGACGCGGCGATGCGCAGCCGGAAGACCAGCGTGGGGCCCGCCGCGTACGCGTCGGCGTGGACTCCGGTGCAGGTGAAGGCGAATTCCGTCACCGCGGCTGCCCCTTCTCCCAGGTTCGGGCGCGTCCCTCGACGTGCGCGAAGAACGCCTGGAGATCGGCTCTCGCCTCGGCGCCGCCGTCGAAGCCCTGCCACAGCAGGCGCATGCGCCCCACCAGCTCGTAACAGATGTCGATCGGCACGAGGTAACACTCGGCCTGGCCCCCGGTGCGACGCATCAGCAGTGCCTCGACGTCGGGTTCGAGGAGGGCGGCGAGGCGACTGGCGCCGAGCACGGTCTGCCAGGTCTCCGGGTCGAGTTCGCTCTCGGTCGCTCCGGCCGGGCTCGGATAGAGCGCGACCAGCCGGTCCAGCGCCGCGTTGCGGAAGAAGAACGCGACGCCGACCGGGATCTGCAGCAGCTCCCACGCACCGTCGTCGAGACGGTGCTCCGCATCGGACAGATAGCGGTCCGGGACCGTTCTGAAGCGTCCGTGGGCTGCGCCCGGCCGCTCGAACAGCAGGGCACACGGGGTGCATGCACAGGCCAGCGCACGCTTCTCGGTGTCCACGAGATGCCGATGACCGCCCTCGGTCACGGGCACGCCGCACAGCTCGCACCGTTCCTGCCGGGGCTCCGGCGGCGCGGCGAATCTGCGCAGGCCTCGGGCGCGGGCAACGGGCGCCGAGCGACGCGCGGCCCTGGTCGGGGGGGCGTTCACGGTGCCGTCGCGGCAACGGTCGTGCCGGCTCCGGCAGTTCCGGCCGGCGGGCGCGTGGCGATCTGGAGCAGGGGTGGCTCCCGGTCGACGGTCACCGGCTCCATCACCACCTGCTCCACTTCCGGTACGAAGCAGGCCAGCGCGTCCTCGACGCTGCGCTGCGTCGCCGCGCCTGTGCTCGGGCAGCCGCAGCCACCGCCGTCACCGGCCCCGGCCGAGGAGCGCAGCCGCAGGATGCCGGTCTCCTCGTCGAAGCCCACGACCTCGACGGGATCGCGTACGGAGTCCAGGGCGCGCGCGATACGCGTGCCGATGTCCTCCGGGTGCAGATCGTGCAGGGCCAGCAGGCTCGACACAAGTTCGTCGTCGAGCAGCGCGGCGAGCGGTCCGTCGCCGGTTCCGCGGTCCGCGGGGGTGCCGAGGCGGCCGACGATCCGGGCCAGGCCGGCGCCGTAGAAGTCCATCAGGACCCGCACCAACTCCTCTGCTGCGGCGCACACTTCCTGGTCGCCGGTGGTGCTCAGACGGTCGAGCAGGTCCTCGACCCGCTGCCCGGCCTCCACGGCGTCGAGGGCCCTCGGCGGTGCGACGAACGTCGCTGCGGCGCTCATCCGGCCAGTCCGCTCAGCCCGGTGGGCACATGCATCTGCTTGACGGTCTTGCCGCCGCCCACGTACATGTGGACGCCGCACGGCAGGCAGGGGTCGAAGCTGCGGATGGTCCGCATGATGTCGATGCCCTTGAAGTTCTCCGGGGTGTTCTCCTCGAAGATCGGTGTGTTCTGCACCGCGTCCTCGTAGGGGCCGGGGGTACCGAACGAGTCCCGCGTGCTGGCGTTCCACGGGGTGGGCGGGTAGGGGTGATAATTGGCGATCTTGCCGTCCCTGATCACCATGTGGTGGGAGAGCACGCCGCGTACGGCCTCCGTGAAGCCGACGCCGATGCTCTCGTCCGGCACCTCGAACTTCTCCCAGGTCTGGGTGCGTCCGGCGCGGACCTCCTCGAGCCCCTTCTCGGCACAGTGCAGCGCGATCGCGGCGGCGTACGCCTGGAAGTAGGTGCGGGCGCGGTTGCGTTCCAGCGCGTTGCTCCACTTCGGGATCTTCCACTCGAAGGTGGTCTCGGGCTTGGTCATCGTGCGCGGCAGGTTGATGACGACGCTGTGGCCCGTCGCCTTCACATAGCCGACGTCGACGAGCCCGGACAGCGCGGTGGACCAGAGGCGGGCGATGGGGCCGCCACCGGTGTCCAGTGGCAGGTGGTCCTTGCCGTCGAACCAGCGGGGCGACATCACCCAGCTGTACTTGTCGTCGAAGTTCCGCTTCTGCGGGGCGGGGATCGTGTGCTGGTTCCACGGGTGGCGGGGGTCCACCGGGTTGCCCAGCGGGTCGTGGGTGACGAACTGTTCCTTGCCCTCCCAGTCGTCGTAGTACGAACTGCCGAGCAGGATCCGGATGCCGAGGTTGATCTCGGTGAGGTCGTTGGTGACCAGTTTGCCGTCCACGATCACGCCGGGGGTGACGAACATCTTCCGTCCCCAGTCGGTCATGTTCGCGTACGTGAAGTCGCAGTGTTCGGGGTCGTTGAGCGCTCCCCAGCAACCGAGCAGCACCCGCCGGCGGCCGACCTCCTCGTACCCGGGCAGCGCCTCGTAGAAGAAGTCGAACAGGTCGTCGTGCAGGGGAACGACCCGCTTCATGAACTCCACGTACCGCATGAGGCGGCTGAGGTAGTCCGTGAAGAGCTGGACGGACGCGACCGTTCCGACGCCGCCCGGGTAGAGCGTGGAGGGGTGCACATGGCGCCCTTCCATCAGGCAGAACATCTCCCGCGTGTAGCGGCTCACTTGAAGAGCCTCGCGGTAGAACTCTCCCTCGATGGGGTTGAGGGAGCGCATGATGTCGGCGATTGTGCGGTAGCCGTGCTCCCCGGCGTGCGGCGCCTCGGTACGCTCGGCGAGCTCCAGGACTCCGGGGTTGGTCTCGCGGACCATCTTCTCGCAGTAGTCGACCCCGACCAGGTTCTCCTGGAAGATGTTGTGGTCGAACATGTACTCCGCCGACTCGCCCAGGTTGATGATCCACTCACCGAGGTTCGGCGGCTTCACCCCGTAGGCCATGTTCTGTGTGTACACGGAACATGTGGCGTGGTTGTCGCCGCAGATCCCGCAGATGCGGCTGGTGATGAAGTGGGCGTCCCGGGGGTCCTTGCCCCGCATGAAGACGCTGTAGCCACGGAAGACCGACGAGGTGCTGTAGCACTCCGCGACCCGCTTCTGCTTGAAGTCGATCTTCGTGTGGATGCCGAGACTGCCTACGATCCGGGTGATCGGATCCCAGGCCATCTCGACGAGGCCACTGCCGTCGCCGGCCGTCTTCGTCGTGGGTGCCATTGTGTGTGCCATGACCCTTCTGGGGAGTGGGAGTTGATGGAGGAGGGAGCGGAGCGGAATCGGGACGTTCATCGATCGCGGGGTGCGGGGCACCCGGCGGACGCCGCGCCCGTCACCGGGGCGATCGGTATCCGGTGGTCAGCTTGGAGCCCTTGTGACGCCACCTCGGCTCCTTGTCCACGGTCTTCGCCGTGATCGACCGGAGCCTGCGGACCACCGCCCCGTACGCTCCGCTGGCGGCGCTGGAGACCTTGCCGCCGGGCGGTTCGTCCATGAACGGCATGAACTTGTCGGGGAATCCGGGCATGGTGCAGGCGATACAGATGCCGCCGACATTCGGGCAGCCGCCGATGCCGTTCATCCAGCCGCGCTTGGGTACGTTGCACTTGACGACGGGACCCCAGCAGCCCAGCTTGACCAGGCATTTGGGCGAGTCGTACGTGGTGGCGAACTGGCCCTGCTCGTAGTAGCCGGCCCGGTCGCATCCCTCGTGCACGGTGGCTCCGAAGAGCCAGGCCGGGCGCAGCTTGTCGTCCAGCGGAATCATCGGCGCGGATCCCACCGCCTGGTAGAGCAGGTAGGTGAGGGTCTCCGAGAAGTTGTCCGGCTGGATGGGACAGCCGGGCACGCAGACGATCGGGATGCCGGCCTTCGAGGTCCAGTCCCAGCCCAGGTAGTCGGGTACGCCCATGGCGCCGGTGGGGTTGCCGGCCATCGCGTGGATGCCGCCGTAGGTGGCGCAGGTTCCGATGGCGACGACCGCCAGGGCCTTGGACGCCAGTCGGTCGATCCACTCACTGGTGGTGATCGGCTGGCCGGTCTCGGGGTTGTCGCCGAAGCCGCACCAGTAACCCTCCTGCTTGATCGATTCGTTGGGGATGGATCCCTCGACGACCAGCACGAAGGGATCGATCTCGCCGCGTTCGCCCTTGAAGAACCATTCGATGAAGGTGTCCGCACCGCCTACCGGACCGCTGTCGAAGTCGATCAGGGGCCAGTGGACCTGGATCTTGGGCAGCCCGGGCAGCACACCGAGCACGATCTCCTCGATGCTGGGCTGCATCGCCGCGGTCAGCGACACCGAGTCGCCGTCACAGCTCAGCCCCGCATTGATCCAGAGGATGTGGATCGGGGACTCCTCGTCGGCGGCCGCACCTTCTGCCTGGGCGCCGACGGTGTTCGCTGTTGCTGCACCCATGGGGATGCCTCCTTGGAGAGGTCTGCGATGAATGCCCGCGTTTCGGCGTTCATGTCCAGCTAACAGTCAGCCGGCTCGGGTGCTACGGCGAGCGCGGCCGTTGCGGTGACATTGCGGTACCGTCCGGCGGAAGGGTCCGCCGTGCGCGTGGCGGGAACACCGGTGCCGAGGTGGCGCGGAGTCCGGGCCGGGGGTTCCTTGCGTACGAAGGCGCGGCGCAGCGAGTGGTAGGGCGCGTCCGGGTCGAAGAAGATGGACCGCATCGCGGCCAGTTCCTCCTGTCGGTGGACGGCCAGCGGCTTGACCGCCTCCTGACGCTCCAGCGCCGGCTTCTTCCGGGCGATCCTGGCCTGTACGTCCGTCGACGAGGCCAGCCGGACGGCCAGTCGGAGGGCCTCGGCCGGGAAGTCCTGGGGTGGGCAGGCGACCGTCCGGTCCACCAGGTCGAGCCGTTCGGCGGCTTCGGCGCCGAGCGGCAGCGCTTCATGGACGAGCCGTTCGGCGACCTCGGGTCCTACTCGGTGCGGCAGCGTGCGGGTCCAGTACTCCGAGCCGGACAGCCCCATCAGCCGGTAGTGCGGGTTCAGGACCGATCCCTTGCGGCACCAGACCTCGTCGGCGGCCAGGGCGAGCATCGCTCCTCCGGCTGCGGCGTTGCCGCCCACGGCGGCGATCACCAGCCGGTCGGTGGTGGTCAGCACGGCCTGCACCAGGTCGTTCATCGCGTTGATGTTGGCCCAGGACTCCTCGGCGGGGTCGGCCGCCGCCTCGATGACACCCAGGTGGATGCCGTTGGAGAAGAAGTCCCGGCCGCCGCCCAGTACCAGGACCGAGGTGGGCCGGGAGCAGGCGCTCCGGTAGGCGTCCAGGAGGCGCGTGCAGTGCGTGGTACTCATCGCCCCGCCGGGGAACGAGAACGTGAGATGTCCGACGGCGCCGGTCTCCTCGTAGCGGATGTCGGTCCAGGTTCCGCGGCGCCCGGGTGCTTCCGGCGGGACCGGGTCTTCGGGCAGCGGAGGCAAGCGGTCGCCGAGCGCCAGGACGGCGGGAAGTTTGAGCGGGGCGGGCTCTCCCGGCCGCCGCCTGGCCCGCAGCTCCGGAATCCATACGGCGCCGTCGGGCGTCGCCCGGCAGACCGCTCCGGCCCGCGTGGCGAGCAGCTCGCCGGGGCGGCCGCGCAGCCGGTCCTCGGGGTGTCCCCCGTGCAGAAACCACTCGCCGCCGAGCAGTTCGTCCAGTACACCGGGGTGCGAGTCGGCTGCGCGCAGCTTGCGCAGCACGGTCTTCGTGGAGTCGGACCGCCAGTCGATCCGCCGGCGTTCCTGGCGGAAGTACGGCCGGGTACCGCCCGTGGCCCGTGTGCTGTCCTGGGGCCGGGGTCTGTACGTCCCCGAGGCGAACCGGTCGACGGCGAGCAGCACGGCCGTGAGCGCCGCGTCGGAGACCTCGTTGCGGTACAGGTCGCTCTTGCCGACCGGTGGTACGGAGAACCCGACCGACGCCCAGACGTCTCCGGCGTCCATCTCCTCGTCGGCCTGCAGAACCGTCACACCCCAGCGGCTGACGCCCTCATGGATCGCCCAGTCGAGCGAGGACGGACCGCGGTCACCCGCAGGTCCCGGATGGACGATGAGGCACGTGTGCACCGACCACACGTCCCGCGGGATGGCCGTCCTGAGCATCGGAGCCACCATCAGTTCGGGTGCGAACCGCCGGACCGCGTCCCGCACATGTCCGTCGGAGAGCGCGAGTTCGACCGCCACGTTGTGGCCGCGGTCCCGCAGCTCGGCGTGGACGCGCTGAGTGAGGCTGTTGAACGCACTCGCGACGAGCAGGATGTGCACGGCGGACTCCCAGCGGTTCTACGGCTCCCGGCCGGAGCAGGTCCGGCCGGCTGCAAGCCTCGGACACGCGGAACGGGCTCCGCGGGCGCCGGGGCGGCGGAGTCACTCGAAAGGGAACGCCCTGCGGCCACTCGACGGCCGGAGCACAGGCCGTGGGAGCGACAGCGCATCGGGGCCGGCCCGCTCGGCTTGTCGGCTCACGGCCTCCCCCGCGATGGGGAGTGGATGAGCGAGCGGCGTTGTGCGGCTTCGATGGCAGGGCGGAGGACGGAGTCGACGAGGAGCGTCGGTGACCGACGACAACGCCGCAGGGGCCCCTCCCTGCTCGAGCGAAGCCGAGAGCTTGGGGGAGCAGTCGCAGGGCGTCGGGAGCCCACTCCCCATCGTGGGGGAGGCCGTCAGGTCTCGTCGGCGCCCTTTCGCTGCCCCCTGGCCCGCTTTCCTACCACTGCGGCGGCTGCGGCGACGCTGCCCGCGAAGGCGAGCGCCACCATCCACGGCTGGTTGAACACATACCAAGTGGCATGGTCGAGGGAGTAACGGCCGGGGCCGGTCAGTCCGATCGCTGCGGCAGTGAAACCGAGGAACGCCGGGTACTCGTACCCGCCGCGATGCGCGAAGAAGCCCGCGGGCGCGTGCACGGCGACGGCGCCCGCCATGGCGCCCGCCGCCGCCGCGCCGGCGGCGGGGGTGGCGAGGCCGAGCGCCAGCAGGGCCCCGCCGGCCGCCTCGCCGAGTCCGGCGGCGACGGCGCTGTGCTTGGGCGGGTGGAAGCCCATGGCCTCCATGCTCGCGGTGGTTCCTTCGATGCCCCCGCCGCCGAACCACCCGAACAGCTTCTGGGTGCCATGCGCGGCCAGGACCGCGCCGGTGCCGACGCGCAGGACAAGAAGGCCGAGGTCACGCCGGTTGACGCAGGTCATGGGGGGTCTCCGCGGGGTAGTGGGGGTGATCCGGGCTACGGATCCACTCTCCGCGCCTCGGCGGGTGGACGTACCCCGGTACTACTCCGTCCGGGGGACGGTGCCGGATGGTCGGCCCGGTGCGACGAACGCCATTATGCAACTTGTTGCATAATGGCGTTCCGGTGGTCTACAACTGGCGCAACGACACTGCGCGAGGAGCCGCCGGATGACCCCGTACCCGAATCTGCTGAGCCCGCTCGACCTCGGGTTCACCACCCTTCCCAACCGGGTGCTGATGGGGTCGATGCATGTCGGCCTGGAAGAGGCCGAGCGCGGCTTCGAGAGGATGGCGGCGTTCTACGCCGCCCGCGCCCGCGGCGGAGTCGGGCTCATGGTCACCGGGGGCATCGCGCCGAACGACCGAGCCCGTCCCTATCCCGGCGGCGCCAAGCTGACCACCGAGGCGGAGGCCGAGCAGCACGCCCGGGTCACCGCCGCCGTGCATGCGGCGGGCGGCCGGATCGCGATGCAGATCCTCCACTTCGGCCGGTACGCGCACCATCCGGATCTGGTGGCGCCGAGCGCGATCCAAGCCCCGATCAGCCCCTTCACCCCGCACGCCCTGACGGACGGCGAGGTCGAGGAGACCATCGAGGACTTCGTGCGGACCGCCGAGCTGGCACGGCAGGCAGGCTACGACGGTGTCGAGATCATGGGCTCCGAGGGCTATCTGATCAATGAGTTCATCGCAGCCGGGACCAACCACCGCACCGACCGCTGGGGCGGCTCGTACGAGAACCGCATCCGGTTCCCCGTGGAGATCGTGCGCCGGGTCCGCGAGCGAGTGGGCAACGACTTCATCCTGATCTACCGGCTCTCGATGCTGGACCTGGTGCCCGGCGGCTCCTCGCTGGAGGAGGTCGTGCAGCTCGCCCGGGAGATCGAGGCGGCCGGGGCCACGATCATCAACACCGGAATCGGCTGGCACGAGGCCCGCATCCCCACCATCGCGACGTCCGTGCCGCGCGGTGCGTACACCTGGGTCACCGAGAAGGTGCGCGGGGCCGTCTCCGTACCGCTGGTGACCAGTAACCGGATCAACACCCCCGAGGTCGCCGAGGAGATCCTCGCCTCGGGGCGGGCCGACATGGTGTCCCTGGCCCGGCCGTTCCTCGCCGACCCGGACTTCGTCGCCAAGGCGAGCGCGGGGCGTGCTGACGCGATCAACACCTGCATCGGCTGCAACCAGGCGTGCCTCGACCACACGTTCAGCGGAAAGATCACCTCCTGCCTGGTCAATCCGCGCGCCTGCCACGAGACCGAACTCATGTTGTCGCCGACCCGGACCCGTAAGCGCGTCGCGGTCGTCGGCGCGGGTCCCGCCGGACTCGCGTGCGCCGTATCGGCATCCGAGCGCGGGCATGAGGTGACGCTGTTCGACGCGGCCGACGAGATCGGCGGCCAGCTGAATGTGGCGCGCCGGATCCCCGGCAAGGAGGAGTTCGACGAGACGCTGCGCTACTTCCGCACCCGGCTCGCGGAGCAGCACGTCGACCTCCGGCTCGGGACGAAGGCGACGCCGGACACGCTCGACGGCTTCGACGAGATCGTCCTCGCCACCGGCGTGACACCCCGCTCCCCCGCGATCCCGGGCCTGGATCACCCCAGCGTGGTCGGTTACCTCGACGTCCTGCGCGACGGGGCGGCTGTCGGACAGCGGGTCGCGATCATCGGTGCGGGCGGAATCGGCTTCGACGTCGCCGAATTCCTGACGGACGGCGGCGATGCGGCGAGCCTCGACCCGGAGGTGTTCTTCCGGCACTGGGGGGTCGACACCGCATACCAGGAGCGTGGCGGCCTGCGCCTGCCCGAGCGCCCGAAGCCGCCGCGCACCGTGCATCTCCTGCAGCGCAGGACGAGCAAGGTGGGCGCGGGGCTGGGCAAAACGACCGGCTGGATCCACCGTACGGAACTGCGGCACCGAGGCGTCACGATGATCGCGGGCGCCACGTACGACCGCATCGACGACGACGGTCTGCACCTGACGGTCGACGGCGAGCAGCACCTCCTGCCGGTGGACACGGTGGTGCTCTGCGCCGGTCAGGAGCCACAGCGCGAACTGTACGAGGAGCTGATCGCCGCGGGTCGTACGCCGCACCTGATCGGCGGCGCCGACGTGGCCGCCGAACTGGATGCCAAGCGGGCCATCCGGCAGGGAACGGAGCTCGCGGCAGCCCTGTGACGCCCGGGCCGTCCCTAGGATGCTCTCCATGTCACTCCCGCACGCGATCCTCACCGCCCTGCTCGAAAAGCCGTCGTCGGGGCTGGAGCTGACCCGCAGGTTCGACCGGTCGATCGGCTACTTCTGGTCATCCACGCACCAGCAGATCTATCGCGAGCTGGGAAAGCTGGAGCAGGCCGGGCAGATCCGGGCCCTGCCGTCGGCGCAGCCGGCCCGGGGGCAGAAGAAGGAGTACGAGGTCCTGCCCGCCGGCCGCGCGGCACTGTCCGCATGGGTGGCGCTCCGGGAGGACCCGAAGCAGGTCCGCGATCCGCTGCTGCTGCGAATGCGCGCGGCGGCGGTGGTCGGCGCACCGGGCCTGGACGCTGAACTCCGCCGCCACCTGGAGCTGCACCGGAAGCAGCTGGCCGAGTATCTGGCGATCGAGGCGCGGGACTTCCCGCCGGAGCGGAACTCGGAGGAGGACCGGCTGCGGCATCTCGTACTCCGCGGCGGCATCGATCTGGAGAACTTCTGGATCGGCTGGCTGACCCGCGCTCTGGACGGGATCCCGGCCACCGGGCCGGGCGCGTCAGCGGGATAGTGCTGTGACCGGAGAGGTTTGCCGTAAAGCTCGCGGCGTCCGGTGCGGTGCATCGCAAGGCGGAGCATCGCCCGCGTACTGGATGTACTCGGGCGATGCGACAACACGGCGAGGTGCCGTGCCGGACGCCGCGAGCCGGTGAACCTTTCCGGTCACAGCACGAGGGATCTCCCCCATGTCCTTGGGGTCACGGGGGAGACCGAGGAGGAAACTGCCACCGGATGCCCCGGCGCCGGTCCCCCTTATGACCCGCCGACCGGCGTCCTGCCGAGTTCCGGTCGCAGCGTCAGCTGGTCCGTCGTCCGGGGGCTGCTGATCACGACCCTCGACGGCACACTCGGCGCCAGCTCCGCCTCGATCCTGGCCCGGTACGCCGTCGGCGTCGCCCCGTCCTGCGCCCGGCTGAGCAGAATGACTCCCCGCACCGCCGCCGCCGACCCCAGCAGCGCCGGAACCAGCGCGATCGTCCCGCCCTGAAGGCGTTCGCCAAGCAGCGCCACACCTATCACCGCGGCGGCAACGGGATTGGCGAGGGTCAGGACCGCGAGCGGCGCGCCGAGACCACCCTGGTAGGCGGTCTGCGAGAGCAGCAGGCCTCCCATCGCGAAGGCGGAGACGAGCAGTGCCACTGTCACCAGGCGCCAGTTGAACAACGGGCCCGTGTGGTCCGTGACCGCCACCGTCAGTGTCTGGGTGAGCGCCGAGGCGACGCCCGACGTGATGCCGGATGCCGCAGCGTGCCTCAGTCCGGGGCGGGCCCCCGGCCGGCTGAGTCCGGCGACGACCGCCATGGTCGCCGCACCGACCGCGAGCGCCTCGGCCGGGCTGAGCGTGTCGTGCGGTGCGGAGCCGCCGGCCGTCAGCAGCAGGGCGCCCAGGCCGAGCAGGGTGAGGATCGTGCCGCGCCATTCGGTCCTGGTCACCCGGCGCCCGGCGGCGCGCGCACCCAACGGTACTGCGGCGACGAGGGTCAGCGCGCCAAGCGGCTGGACGAGGGTGAGGGGCCCGTACTTCAGCGCCGCGACATGCAGCAGCGCGCCACCGGCGTTGAGTCCGACCGCCGACCACCACGCCCCGCGCCCGAGCATCCGGAGCACTCCGGTGCCCGGATCGGTGCGTCCGGCGAGCCGGGCCTGAGCCACCGCCGCCGAGGCGTACGCGACGGCGGAGACCAGGGAGAGGGCGACGGCGATCAGCGTGGCGTTCATGGCCGTCCCCCGGACGACGAGGCGTACGCCTGGGAGGCGGCCGGGTCGGGAACACGGGGCACCGGCGGCGCGGTACGGGCGGGCGCGGGCTCGCCCCCTGCGCCGGAAGGCCACGGCAGACGTCCTCGGATCGGCTCCGTTGGCTGGAGCCGCAGCACCGCGAGCGCCACGGCGAGCAGCGCGCTGACGACGATCGAGTCGAGCCAGTAGTGGTTGGCGGTGCCGACTATCACCAGCAGGGTGACGAGCGGGTGCAGCAGCCACAGCCAGCGCCACCGCGAACGCGTCGCGACGATCAGTCCGACGGCGACCATCAGCGCCCAGCCGAAGTGCAGCGAGGGCATCGCGGCGAACTGGTTCGCCATCGAGTCGGTCTCCGGAGTGTCTCCGTACACCGTCGGCCCGTACACCTGGCCGGTGTCGACGAGTCCGGCGGCGTCGAGCATCCGCGGCGGGGCGAGCGGGAACAGCAGGTGGAGTGCGAGAGCGGCACCGGTGAGCGCGGCGAGGATCCGGCGCGACCAGACGTAGTGGCGCGGGCGGCGCCAGTACAGCCAGGCCAGGAAGAGCAGCGTGGCCGGGAAGTGCACGGTCGCGTAGTAGGTGTTCGCGAGGCGGACCAGCGTCTCGCTGTGCAGCAGCGCTCCCTGCACGGCGCCCTCGCTCGGCAGGTGCGCCGCGCGTTCGAAGTCCCAGACGTGTCCGGCGTTGCGGTACGCCTCCTCGACGTGACCGTTCGCGGCCTGCCGGCCGAACTTGTAGACCACGAAGAGCCCTACGACAAGAAGGAGCTCGCGGACGAGGGGCGGTCGGGCAGAAGTGTCCGGCTCCCGATCTGCGGGCTCGCTACGGGCATACATCACCCGGTGCCCCTTTGCTGACGAAGCGGTGTTACGCGGCATGGTCCAGCCCATGCCAAATCGATACGCCAGTGTACCGATACGCTGACGTATCGGTACACGCGCGTTTCGGTACACTGGCGTATCGGAAGACCTCGTCGCAGAGCCGCAGAGAGGGAAAGCACATGTCGTCGCACGATTCCGTGCAGGAACAGGCCCACACCTCGCGTCGCTCGAAGATCACGCCGGAGCGGGCGCAAGAGTTCTACACGGCTGTGCTCGACATACTCAGGGAGAGCGGATACGAATCGCTCACCATGGAGGGGGTCGCCTCCCGCACCCGGTGCGGGAAGTCCACGCTCTACCGGCAATGGGGCTCCAAGCCGGAGCTGGTCGTCGCGGCGCTGCACAGCACCCAGCGCATGCTGCTCTCGCACATCGACACGGGCTCGCTCGCCGGTGACCTGCGTTTGGCGGCCCAGGCCATCAGCGCGGGTTCCGGACGGGACACCCCGCTGCTGCACGCACTCAGCCATGCCGCACTGCAGAGCCCGGAGCTGCTCTGCGCGCTGCGCGAGGCGCTGATCCTGCCGGAGATCGCAGCGATCGACGTCATGGTCCGGCGGGCCATGGAGCGTGGCGAGATCCCCATGGACAACCCCGCGGCGGAGTTCGTCTCCGCGCAGCTGCTGGGCGTGGTGCGGGCCAGGCCCTTGCTGGAGGCGAAGATCGCGGATGAGGCATATCTCACCCGCTTCGTGGAGAGCGCCATCTTCCCCGCACTGGGACTGGACCCGACTGACACCGGGTCCTGATGAACGTGGGCCGCCGTCCGAGCGGATGACGAGGGCCCGCCTGCGCCGCACCGTGGGGACGGGGGTGGCGCACCGTCCGGCCGGCCGGTGACTTCCTCGGGAGTCACCGGCCGGCCGTGCTCCGGGGGCGCTTCCGGCTAGTCCACCAAACAAACGATTGGTAGATTACTTTCGACGACGAGTTCGGCACCAGCAGAGGCGGACCATGGACATCGGCAGCCCCATCGACTTCACCGGCCGAACGGCGATCGTCACCGGTGGCACGAAGGGAGTCGGCGCCATGATCGCCGAGGCCTTCCTCTCCGCGGGCGCGGAGGTGCTGGTCTGCGGGCGCAATGAACCGTCGGAGCTGCCTGCGGCCGGTGGGCGGACCGCTCGCTTCCGGTCGGTCGATGTCCGTGACCCGGCGGCGTCCGCCGCACTCGTCGACGCCGCGGTGGAGCGGTACGGACGGCTGGATGTGCTCGTCAACAATGCGGGCGGCTCCCCCGACGCCGACGCGGCGACCGTGTCGCCGCGATTCGTCGAAAAGGTCGTCGCACTGAATCTGCTGGCGCCGTTCTATGTGGCGCAGGCGGCGAACCGGGTCATGCAGCGACAGGACGGCGGCGGCTCGGTCATCAACATCGGCAGTGTCTCCGCACACACCCCGCAGCCGGGTACCGCCGCCTACTCGGCGGCGAAGGCGGGGCTGCTGGCACTGACCCGGGCGCTGGCCCTGGAATGGGCGCCGAAGGTGCGCGTCAACCACATCACGACCGGACTGATCCGCACCGAGAGCGCGGCGTCGGTGTACGGCGAGGACGGGGATGCGGCGGTGGCGGATGTCATCCCGATGCGACGGATGGCGGTGCCGGACGATGTCGCACGCGCCTGTCTGTACCTGGCCGGCGATCTCGCGGCGTATGTCAACGGCGCCGATCTGGCGGTGCACGGCGGCGGCGAGGTGCCGGCCCGGTTCCTCGCCGCGAAGGGCCGATAGCGGGAGGGGTTCAGGGGACGCCCACGACCGGGCCGCTCCCTCCTCCGTCCTGCGCGTTGCCGGATCTGCATCCCGCCTGCTGTCAAGCGCAGGGTTGGCGGGCCGGACGACGAGCAGCCTCGCGACCCCGGCTGCCGCCAGGCCACCGCTCACCAGAAGATGGGCCTGGGGCCTGTCCAGTGGGCCGATTGGAGGTGGCGCCCAGGACAGATCCGGGAATGCGGAGTCGCCCCTGGCCGCCTCAGGACGGTTCAATGCCCAAGTGGTGAACTGGGCGCAGATACGCGACTGCCGCTTCGAGACTGATCGCGTCCCCGAGCTCCTGGAGCTGGTGGAGCTGGTGGACGACACTGAAGCGTGGAAAGGGCACTGTCACGTTGGCGGATGGCGTGGGAGGATCGTCGGGTTGATCATGGTGGAGGGGATCGTCGGTGGGGAGCGCGTCGCCGTGGTGCCAGGGACACCGGTACCCGGTCGAGGTGATCTCGCACTGCGTGTGGCTGTACTTCCGCTTCCCGCTGTCGTTCCGCGAGGTAGAGGAGCTCATGCTTGAGCGCGGCGTGATCGTCTCCCACGAAACGATCCGCCGCTGTGTGTGAAGTTCGGGCAGACCTACGCCAACGCGCTGCGCCGCCGGCAGCCCCGGTCTGGGGACACGTGGCATCTGGACGAGGTCTTCATCAAGATCAACGGCGAGCAGAAGTATCTGTGGCGGGCCGTCGACCAGGACGGCAGCGTCCTCGACACCCCCGTGCAGAACCGCCGGGACACCGCCGCGGCCAGGCGGTTCTTCCGCCGCCTGCTGAAGAACACGGGCGCGGTGCCCAGGGTGGTCGTCACGGACAATCTCCGCTCCTATGGCGCCCCCGACCGAGGTCATGCCCTCGGTCGAGCACCGCTCCCACAAGGGTCTCAACAACCGGGCGGAGAATTCCCACCAGCCCACCCGGCAGCGTGAACGGGCGATGAAGGGCTTCCGGAGTGTGAGTGGAGCGCAGCGGTTCCGGACCACTCGCTGGTACGGTCGGCGGTCGGCCGGAGAACCACTGCTGGCAGGCGGGTGGTTCGCCGGGTGAGGCGCCGGGTCACGAGCGTGATGGCAGCCGCGATGCATGGGCCACGAGGACCAGGAACAGTCCGCAGGTAGCGACCAGGATCCAGCCCGGACGGGATGCGTGTGCCAGCCCTGCCGGGCCTGTACCGGCGACCAGTCCGCCGGCGATGGCGATGCCGACCGCAGAGCCGAACTGCCGTGCGGTGGACGTGATCGCTCCGGCCACGCCGGCACGGGTCGCAGGCAGTCCGCTCACTGCGGTGTTGGTGATCGGGGCGTTGGCGAACCCGAACCCGATGCCGATGAGCAAGTAGGCAAGCAGGAGCAGTGGCACGCTCGTGTGCAGGTCGAGCCTGACCAGGCAGAGTCCGCCTGCCGTGATGAAGCCACCGGCCAGGACAAGCGGCGTCCGCGCTCCAAGACGACCGACCAGCCGACCGGACAGGGGTGCGCAGACGGTCGCTCCGGCAGCCATGGGCAAAGTCGCCACCCCGGCGGCCAGTGGCGTCCATCCCCGGGTGTGCTGCAGGTAGAGGGTGTTGAGCAGCAGCGTCACGTTCAAGGCGACGAAGACCGCCACGGCGCCCAGGACCGCACCGCTGAAGACCGGACTCCGGAAGAGCCCCGGATCCATCAGCGGCTCGCGCCGGCGGGACTCGACCCACACGAATCCGACCGCCGCCACGGCGGCGATCACGTACGCGGAAAGCGCCGCGAGCGACGTCCAACCGATGTGTGGCCCCTCGATGAGGACACCGACCGAGACCCCGATGACCGCTGTCAGCAGGACCTGACCTGGTATGTCGAGCCGCTGCGCCCGCTTCGCCCGGGACTCCGGCACGAACACCGCGCTCAGCGCCAGGGCGACTACGATGACCGGCGCGTTGACCCAGAACACCGAGCGCCAGCCGATACCCGCGATGAGAGCGCCGCCTGTGACAGGACCAGCGGCCATGCTGAGCCCGAAGACCGACGCCCAGACACCGATCGCCTGCGCTCGCTCCCGCGGGTCGGGCATCGCGTTCACCACGATCGCGAGAGCCACGGGACTGAGCATCGAGGCGCCGATTCCCTGGAGAGCACGGGCAGCGATGAGCACGCCCACCGAAGGGGCGATCGCGCAGACCAGCGAGGCCACGCCGAACACGACCAACCCGAACTGGAACACCCGTCGGCGTCCAAAGCGATCCGCCAGCGCACCGGAGGAGATCAGGAGACTGGCCAGGACCAGGGTGTAGGCGTCCACCGTCCACTCGAGCCGGCGAGTCCCGGCATCCAGGCCGCGGCCGATGGCCGGCAGGCCCACGTTGATGATGGTGGTGTCCAGACCCACCAGGAACATGCTCAAGCAGCAGACGGCCAGCACCGTCCAGCGCCTACGTGCGCTCAGAACGGGCTGAACAGCGTGGATCGTCGCGGTCACGGCCTACCTCTCAAGTCCGGAAGCATCTGCCCGGCCATGCTCGGGCCGGAGGACGACCACTGCCCAGCAGATTTGCGAAGACCGCAAAATGGTCTCCATGGACGAAGAACTGGAGCAGATACTCGACGGCATCGGGCCCCGCTTGCGCGCGCTGCGCCGGGACCGTCGACTCACGCTGGAGGCGCTTGCCGCTATGACCGGGTTCTCGGTGAGCACGCTGTCTCGTCTTGAGTCAGGCAAACGGCGCCCGACTCTGGAGTTGCTCATCCCGCTCGCTCGTGCGCACCGAATCGCACTCGACCAACTGGTGGCCGCACCGGCCAGCGGTGACCCACGGGTGCATCTCACCCCCTTGCGCAAAGGGCACGGCAGCACCCTCGTGCCCCTGACGCAGTACCCGGGCCGAGTGCAGGTGTTCAAGCAGGTACTGGCTCCCCGCGAACCGAAGTTGGTCACCCACGACGGCTACGAGTGGCTCTACGTCCTCGCAGGTGAGCTACGCCTCGTTCTCGGGGAACACGAATTCACCCTCGGCCCCGGCGAAGTGGCCGAGTTCGACACCGGAGAACCCCACTGGTTCGGTCCGGCGAGCACGAGCGCCGTGGAAATCCTGCACCTGTTCGGGCCACGGGGCGACCGAGCAGTCGTCCGCGCGAGTCCGTCCACGGCCGATCCCGCCCCGGTGGCCGGCACAACCCCACCGTCAACAGCCTCGGAGGTGCGAACGAGAACTGGTTCGGTCCGACCAAGAACCTCGATGTGACGATGGCCTCGCTGCGCAGTCGGCTCCACGCGGCCGCCGCCGCGGCGGCGGCCCTGCGCCTGCCGCGGATCACCACAGTGCGAGCACACGGCTACCGTCTGGAGACCGGCGGTGCCGGTGACGATCACGGCGGAACATGAGCCGACCGGTTTCGTCTACATTCCTGTAGACGAAAGTGCTGCGACCGGGCTGCGGGCCCCCGACGAAGGACTCGACTGCCGTGACGGAACTTCTGCAACGCCGCGTCCTGGTCGTCGAGGACGACCACGGGCTGCGCGACGTGCTCGCCCGCGGACTGCGCGAGGAGAGCTTCGCCGTCGTGACCGCCGCCACCGGAGCCGGCGCCCTGCGCACTCTCGACGACCGAGTGGATGCCGTCGTCCTCGACATCGGGCTGCCCGACTCGGACGGCCGGGACGTGTGCCAGGCCATGCGTTCGGCGGGGCTGCAGGCCCCGGTGGTCTTCCTCACCGCGCACGACACGCTCACCGACCGGCTCTCGGGCTTCTCGGCGGGCGGCGACGACTACCTCGCCAAACCCTTCCACCTGGCCGAGCTGGCCGCCCGGATCCGCGCGGCGCTGCGCCGCGCCGGACCGGACCCCGTGGTCGAGCTGGCGGAGCTGCGGCTCGATCCCGTACGCCACCTCCTGGAGGTGCACGGCAAGCCGGTGGCGCTCACCCCCACCGAGTTCCGCCTGCTGGCCGCACTGATGGCGGCGCCCGGAACCACCGTACGCAGACGGGAACTGCTGCGCGCGGCCTGGCCCGACGGGGCTCAGGTCAGCGACAACACGCTCGACCAGTACCTGACCCGGCTGCGCCGGAAGCTGCGCGAGGCGGACAGCCCACAGGAGATCAGTACGGTACGAGGTGTCGGGTACCGACTGATATGAGGCGGTTCCGCGTCATCGGACGACTCCGCGCTGCACTGCCTCGCACCCTGCGGGGCCGCCTCGCCCTGCTCGCCCTGGCCTCCGCCACTGCCTGGGTCGCCGCGCTCACCGTCGCGTTCAACATAGTCCTCGCCGGACGGCTGAGCAGCCAGGCCGACGACCTGCTGCAGACCCGTGCCGCGGCGGTGGCCGCCACCATCGAGGCGCGCCCGGACGGCGGGATCGTCGTCCACGAACCGGCCGACGACCGTGCCCTGGATGTCGGCACGTGGATCTACCGCGGCAGCACGGCCGTCGAACGGCCGAGCGCGCCCGCCGCGCTCCAGCGCCAGGCGGACGGGCTCACCGGCCAGGGCATCAGACACCAGGAAACGGGCGGCCGGAATCCCTCCCGGCTGTACGCCCTGCCGGTGCGCGCCAGCAACCGGCAGACCGGCACCGTCGTCGTCGCTGTCTCCCTCGACCCGTACCGCAGCACCGCCCACGCCGCCCTCGCCGGTTCCGCGATCCTCGGGCTGCTGCTCCTGGCCGGGGTGTATCTGCTCACCCGCACCATCGTCGAGCGGGCCCTGCGCCCGGTCGCCGAGATGAGCACCCAGGCGGCCCGCTGGAGTGAGCTCGGCGCCGCGGAACGCTTCGGCACCGGCCACCGCCCGGACGAGCTCGCCTCGCTCGCCACCAACCTCGACGAACTCCTGGACCGGCTGGCCGCCGTACTGCGCCACGAACAACTGCGGACCGCCGAGCTCTCGCACGAGCTGCGCACCCCGCTGGCCCGCATCGTGGCCGAGACCGACTGGCTCACCGCCCGGCCACGGGACGCGGCCGGGCAGCACGCCTCCCACGAGGCGATCGCTGCCGCCGCCACGAGCATGCGGCACATCTGCGAGACCTTGCTGTCCGAAGCCCGCGCGCGCACCGAGCAGCCGCCCGGCCGCTGCCGGCTGCCCGCATTGGCCCATCACGTGGCCGAGCAGTACGCCCAGCAGCACCCCGACGCCCCGCCGCTGTCCGTACGGGGCGGCGCCGACGTCACCGCAGGGGTCTCCCCCGCGCTCGTGGAACGCATGCTCATGCCGCTGCTCGACAATGCCCGCCGCTACGCCGCCACCGCCGTCACCCTGACGTACACGCAGACCCCGGCCGGTGTCGAGCTCGCCGTGACCGACGACGGCCCGGGTGTGCCCCCGGAGACCGGGGCGGACGTCTTCGAGCCGGGCCGCCGCGCCGACCCGGACGACGGTCATGACGGGGCCGGTCTCGGGCTGGCCCTGGCCCGGCGGCTGGCCCGCGCTTCCGGCGGCGACATCGAGTGGGACCCGGCCGCCACCGGAGCACGGTTCGTGGTCAGCCTTCCGACGGGCTGACGGGAGCGGGGTTCGCGTCCCGCCGGGTCACCGTCAGATAGCTGACGAGGGCCAGGATCAGGACGAGGAAGATCGCGCTGGTGCCGACCGTACCGAGGCCGAGACCGCCGTCGGCGCGCGCCTGCGAGAGGTAGTCGCCGAACGAGGCGCCCAGCGGTCGGGTGAGGATGTACGCGATCCAGAATGCCGGGACGGCGGCGAGGCCGAGCCCGTAGTGGGCGGCGGCCACGGCCGCGATGAGCACGGCGAACAGCAGTGCGGACACCCAGTACCCGAGGTCCATCCGCTCCGCCGTGAGGTCGCCCGCCGAGGTGCCGAGCGCGAACGTGAAGAGGATCGCGGCCCAGTAGAACGCCTCACGGCGGACCGTGTGAATGGAGTGGATGGAGAGCGTCCGCTCACTCGCGTACCAAGCGGCGAACACCGCGACGAGCGCCACGGCGAAGACGGCCGTCGTCGTCTCCAGCGCGACCCCCAAATTGTCCGTGAGGTTGTCGCTCACCAGCGTGCCGACCACGCTGATCAGCACCACGGCGAGCCAGTAGAGCCCGGGGACGTACCTCTTGGCCCGGAACTGGAACCAGAGCGTGACGATCAGCAGCACGGTCATGACCAGCGACGTGTTCGTCAGCCCCAGACCAAGGTTCTCGTTGAGGAGATCGGCGGCGGTCTCGCCCACCGTCGTGCACAGCACCTTGATCACCCAGAAGTAGATCGTGACTTCGGGGACCTTGTTCAGCATCTGCCGAGCCCCGGCGCGTGCCGGAAACGCAGCTGTTTCGTTCGTCATGAAAGGTGAGGCTGGCACGGCGAACCTGAACACATCCTGAGTGCTTCTCCACGCCGGTCGCCACCACCCCGAGCCGCTGGACGGCGCAGCCGACCCGGGGAACGGAGTACGCGACGTCCACCGGGACGAAGGGAACGCAGCGTGCACCGCGGACGGCTGGATTACCGCGGACGTCACGTCCCTGGCGCAGTCCTGGGCGACGCCGGTCTGGGCGGCGAGGGCAGCATCGCCGCGATGGAGTTCTGGAACGCGCACGTGCCCCCGCCGATCACCGCCCGCTCCCGTGCGGAGATCGCCGGTTTCCTCGACGGCCTCGACCTGGTCGAGCCGGGTCCCGTGCCGTGCTCGCGGTGGCGCGCCGCGTTCGACTCGGCCGCCGTGATACCGCAGTTCGGCGTAGTGGCCGTGAAACGCTGACCCCGACACCACAGGGGCCCGGGTCCGTTCCCGACCACGCGGGAGCCGAGCCGTCGAGGAGGACGTATGACCACCCTTGCCGATCCCGTGCCCGGCGGCCGCCCCGGTGACCTGCGGCGGGTCGCCGAGCTCACCGCGAACCTGGCCGCGCGGGGCGTGCGCGGGATCGTGCTCGCGTACGTGGACACCGCGGGCGTCTCCAGAGTGAAGACGATCCCGACGGCGCGGCTGGAGTCGGCCGTGACCTGGGGGATCGGCATGTCACCGGTCTTCGACACGTTCCTCGCCCACGACTCCATCGTCACCACCGACGTCCTCGGCTCCCCCGACGGCGACCTGCGCCTCTATCCCGACCTCGACCAGCTGACCGTCCTGGCCGGGCAGCCCGGCTGGGCGTGGGCGCCCGTGGACCGGATCACCCAGGAGGGCGCCCGGCACCCGGGATGCTCCCGCACCTTTCTGCGCCGGATCGTCGCGGACGCCGCCGCGCGGCACGGCCTCGCCTTCAAGGCGGCCGTGGAGGTCGAGTGGGCGGTGGGCCTGGCCTCCGCGCCGGACGGCGAGTTCGTGCCGGCCGTGACCGGTCCGGCGTACGGCGCCGTCCGGCAGGTCGAGTTGAGCGACTGCACGGCCGATCTGCTGGCGGCGTTCGCGGCGCAGGGCGTGGAGGTGGACCAGATCCATCCCGAGTACGCGGCCGGGCAGTTCGAGATCTCTGTGGGCACGCTGGACCCGGTGGCGGCCGCCGACCGGAGCGTGCTGGTGCGGCAGACGATCCGGGCGGTGGCCGCGCGGCACGGCCTGCGCGTGTCGTTCGCCCCGGCGGTCCTCGCCGAAGGCGTCGGCAACGGCGGCCATCTCCATCTGTCCTGCTGGCGCGGTGGGGCGAACCTGCACGCGGGCGGCGAGGGCCGGTACGGCATGACGGCCGAGGCGGAGTCGTTCCTGGCCGGAGTGCTCGCGCATCTGCCCGCGCTGACGGCGGTGACCGCGCCGAGCCCGGCGAGCTATCTGCGGCTCAAACCCTCCCAGTGGGCAGGGGTGTTCACCGCCTGGGGCCGCGAGACCCGCGAGGCCGCGCTGCGGGTTGTCACCGGCACGGCGGGCCGCCAGGACCAGGACGCCAACCTGGAGGTCAAGCCGGTCGACCTGGCCGCCAACCCGTACCTCGCCCTCGGCTGTGTCATCGCCGCCGGCCTCGACGGCATCACGGCCGGCCGCCCCCTGTCCGGGGAGATCACCGGGGACCCGGCCCGGTACGAGCCGGACGAAGCGGCCGCCCTCGGGGTGCGGCGGCTGCCGGAGTCGCTGCCGCAGGCCGTCGAGGAGTTCCGCGCCGACCAGGTGCTGTGGGACGCGCTGGGCCCGGTCCTGGCGGACGCGGTGACCGCCGTACGGCTCGGTGAGACGGCGGTCGTCGAGGGCCTGGACGACGCGCGGGTGGCGGCGGCCTACCGCTGGACGTACTGACGATGACCCGACCAGGCCCGCTCCACGAGGCACTCGCCGCGCAGCCGCTCGTGGACCACCACTGCCACGGCGCCGTGACCTCGGACCTCACCCCCGGGGAGTTCGAGTCGCTGATCACCGAGGGCGAGGCATGGCCGGGCGTCTCCCCGTTCGACAGCCCGGTTGGCGTGGCCGTACGCCGGCACTGCGCGCCCCTGCTGGACCTCCCCCGGCACGCCTCCCCGGCCGACTACCTGGCCCGGCGCTCGGCGCTCGGCTGGCGCGAGGTCAACCGCCGCTTCCTGACCGCCGCCGGCGCCGAGGTGTTCTGCGTGGACACCGGCTACGCCCCGCACCCCGTCACCTCCCCCGCCGAGCTGGCCGAGGCCGCGGGCGCCACCGCCTACGAAGTCGTACGCCTGGAACAGGTGGCGGAGGCGGTGGCCGCGCGGGGTGTGGAGGCGGGCGCCTACGCGGAGGCGTTCCGGGCGGCCGCCGAACAGGCCGTACGACGGCCCGGCGTGGTGGCGGTGAAGTCGGTGGCGGCCTACCGCACCGGCTTCTCCCTGGACCCGGCACGCCCCACTGACGCCGAGGTGACGTCCGCGGCCGGCCAGTGGCTCGCGCACGGCGGCCGCCTGACCGACCCGGCCCTCGTACGACACCTGCTGTGGACGGCCGTCGACCTCGGGCTGCCGCTCCAACTGCACACCGGATTCGGCGACTTCGACGTACGCCTTCACCGCGCCGACCCGTCCCTGCTGACCGACTGGCTGCACCTCACGGTCGGCACGATCCCGGTCCTGCTGCTGCACTGCTGGCCCTATCAGCGCCAAGCCGCCTATCTGGCAACGGTATTCGAGCAGGTCCACCTTGACGTCGGACTCGCCCTGCACTACGCGGGTCCGGCCCGCTCCCGGGCGATCCTGGAGGAGGCACTGGAGATCACCCCGTTCCGCAAACTGCTGTACAGCTCCGACGCCTACGGTGTGGCCGAGTTCCACCACCTGGGCGCGCTCTCCTTCCGGCAGGGGCTGACCTCGATACTCCAAGCCCGGCTCGACACTGACGAGTTGAGCTTGCCCGACGCCCTGCGTATCGCAGCCTGGACGAGCCGCGACAACGCCCGCCGACTGTACGGACTGCCCGAAACCGAACCGGCCCGCGACCCCAGCGGGCGCCCCACCCGGAAAGTATGATCAAGCAATGTCTGACATGATCGAAACCACGCCCGGCTGGCTGACCACGGACGACCTGGAAATGGCCAGGGCGCGCATGCCGATCCTGTACGTCGAGGCCGTGCCCGTGCGCGTGGACGACAGCGGCGAAGTCACCAGCATCGGACTGCTGTTGCGCATCGGCCCGGACGGAACGGTCAGCCGGACGCTGGTATCCGGCCGCGTCCTGCACCACGAGCGGGTCCGCGACGCCCTGGTGCGCCACCTGGAGAAGGACCTCGGCCCGGTGGCCCTCCCCCGGGTGCCCGCCTCGCTTCAGCCGTTCACGGTCGCCGAGTACTTCCCGACGGTGGGCGTCACGCCGTACCACGACCCGCGCCAGCACGCGGTGTCCCTCGCCTACGTCGTCCCGGTGACCGGTGACTGCCGGCCCCGGCAGGACGCCCTGGACCTGGTGTGGTTCAGCCCGCAGGAGGCGGCCTCGGAGGCCGTGCAGAACGAGATGCCGGGCGGGCACGGGGTGCTGCTGAAGCAGGCGCTGGCGCACGTGGGTGTCGTGTCCTGACCGAGGCGGCCCGACCGGCCTGTCTCTCAGGCCCTTCAAGGCGGCTCGTCGCTGTCGGCGAGGACGAGGATTGCGGCTCCCACGTGGGCGGGATTGCTGCGGGTGGAGCCGGCCGCGGCTGCGGTCATCGCCTTGCGAGCTGGGTTGTACTGCGGCTGCCCCTGGGCCCAGACGGCGCTGGGGCCGCTCCGATCGGTCCCGTAGACGCCGGGTTCGACCAGGGTCACCTTGACGCCGAAGCCGGCGACCTCCCGGGCGAGGGATTCACTGAAGGCTTCGAGTGCCCACTTGGAGGCGTGCTAGGGCGTGTTTCGAAAGTCCCGCCTGCCTGGCGACGCCTGGCACGCACGCTCGCCGCGTTGTCGGGCTCACCCCGATACGCCCGGCATCGGGGTGACCCTCCGCCTTGCGATCGCACGCACCAGACGCCGCCAAGCCCGCCCTACGGGCGGACGACGCTCCTTTCGAAACACGCCCTAGGTGCCGAGCAGGGGGAAGGCAACCACGCCGCCGATGGAGGAGATCTGGGTGATGTGCCCGTGGCCCTGCTCGCGCAGGACCGGCAGGACTGCCTGGGTCACGTGGAAGGGACCGAGGACACTGACCTCCAGCTGCTGCCGGAACTGCTCCGTGCCGACCTCTTCGATCGCGCCGAACAGGCCGTAGCCGGCGTTGTTGACGACGACGTCGAGTCGGCCGAACGCCTCGTGCGCCGCAGCTACGGCGGCGAACACCGCCTCGCGGTCGGACACGTCGAGGGCCAGCGGCACGGATGGGTGGTCTCCGCCGGCCCCGCAGGCACAGGGAACTGAGGGCCTCAGCTGGGGCGCCGTCAGGTCCACGAAACGATAAAGGTGTCGATCCGGACACAAGCCCGCCATCTGTGCAGCCATCACCTGTGGCCAACTCTCGCCGCACCCGGCTGGATTCACGCGAAAACGTGGCCGAAAATCATCGTTTATTACGATCCGATCTCAGTCACTGAGGGTGATTGAAAATTCGGGCAAATCGGGCATTTGGGAAAGGGTATGGCCTCAGAATGGGCAGCCTGGTCCCCAACTGGTCCCGGCCAGTATGCGAACCAATTCCCCCGGTTCTGACGTGGCGTCACACAAAAGGCCGCTGACCTGGGCGTTAACCCGGCCAACGGCCTTTCCGACTCACGTCGGGACGACAGGATTTGAACCTGCGACCCCTTGACCCCCAGTCAAGTGCGCTACCAAGCTGCGCCACGTCCCGATGCGATTCCCTCCCGGTGTTCCCGGGCGGCCTCGCAGGACAAACATTACCTCACTCCGCGGACCAGATCGACGTCCGTGCCTGATGGGCGCGGGTCGCGAGTGCTTCGGCGCCGCACGCCGTGGCCAGTTTCTGGGCCCGGGCGAGCTCGCGCGTGGAGCGGATGGCGATGCCGTAGTCGACACGGGCCAGAGCGTGTTCGTACGCGGACGGGGACGCCTCCAGGTGCCGGACCGCGTCGGCCAGCAGATGGCGGGCTTCCTCGGGGCGGGCGAACAGGGCGACGCAGCGCAGGGCCTCGCCGATTGCGGTGTCCGTGCCGAAGCGTTCGCCGTGCACCCGGGCCGAGGCGGCGAGCTGGGCTGCGCGGCCCGGGTCCTCCTCGGCCAGGGCGCGGGCGAGGTCGCCCGCCCATGGAGCCCAGATGCCGTTGAACCGGCCGCGCGGTTCAAGAGCCTGGCCGGCCGCTTCGAGTTCGGCGACGGCTTCCTTCGTACGGCCTTCGGCAAGCAGGAGACGGCCACGAACGCACGGTGCGTCCGGCATGACCATCGCGCTGGGATAGGGCATCCCGAAGTTGTACCGGTCAGCAATCGTGCGGGCCTCGGCGACCCTGCCCCGGGCCAGCAGCGTGTCGATGAGCAGGCAGGCGGCGATCCAGTTGACGGGCAGGCCGCTGCCCACACGGTCGGCGAGCCGCAGTCCTTCGCGCAGGAAGCCCTCTGCCTCGGCCAGCCTGCCGCGACGCCGGTGGACGAGACCGAGGAGGGTGTGGGCGAAGGCGAGGTGCGCGCCGCTCCAGCCGGAGATCTCGAAAGCTCGGACGGCCTCGCTGAACAGTGCCTCGGCCCGGTCGAGCTGGTCGGTGAAGGCATAGGTGATCCCTACCGTGGTGGGGAACTCGAAGCCCCATTCGGTGTCGGTCCACCCGAGACCGCGGGCCGGGCGACCGTCGACCAGGGCGCGTTCGCAGAGATCGACGACGAGCTGGGAGTCCTCGCCCCGGAGCATGGCGTCGAAGGCGCGGAGCGTGAGCAGGGCGCGTTCGGCGTTGTCGCGGCCGGTGAGGTGGTCGGCGTTGGCGGCGAGCCTTCGGGAGCGGCCGGGGCCGTCGTCCTCGGCGGCCTGCATGCCCTCCCACATGAAGTGCGCGGCCTGGAGCCGCATCCGGCCCGGTCCGGGGGCGGTGCGCCCGGTCTCGGCGGCGAGAGCCAGTGCCGCTTCCTTCAGCTGGTTGTTGTGGGAGAGGGCGGCGGCGAGCCGGAAGGTGGCGTCGACGCGCACCTCGTCGGCGAGTCCGGGCAGATCGAGGGCGGCCCGCAGATGCTGGACGGTGGTGGGAGGGGAGCTGAGTAGCGTCGCGCAGCCCAGCTCGTACAGCAGCGTGGCCCGCATCTGGTGGCATGGCGGTTCCTGCAGGGCGCGTTCCAGGCAGCGGCGGGCGGCTTCGGGGGCACCGACCGCGAGATGCTGGCCGGCCGCCTCGCGGAGCTGCTCGACCAGTTCCTGGTCGTCGTCCGGGTGGACTTCCAGGAGATGGCGGGAGGCCGCGGCGGCGCCGAGTCCGGCACGGGTGATCGCCCAGGCGGCGCGGCCGTGCATGGCGGTGCGAGTGGCCGGCGGGATGGAGCGGTACACGGCGGTGGCGATCAGCGGGTGGACGAACTCCAGTGGGTCGAAGCCGCTGACGATACGGGCGCCGCGCAGCCGCGCGGTGCAGTCGGCGGCCTCCGCGGGGCTCATTCCGGCGAGGGTGGCGGCGAGGTCCTGGGAAATCTCGGTGCCGAGGACGGCGGCGGCCCAGGCGAACCGGTTGGCGTTGGTGCCGAGCCGTTCGAGCCGGGCGACGAGTCCGCTGCCGCGGGCCGAGGCGCCGAGTTCGCGCAGCAGCCCGGCCGACTCGTCCAGGGGTGCCAGTTCGTGGTCCTGCACCTTGGCGACGAGTTCGACCGCCTCGTACGGGTTGCCGCCGGTGACGGCCCACACCTCGCGGCAGAACGGGTCGTCGGCGTGATTGCCGAGAATGGCCCGGACCAGTTCCGCGGTGGCCTCGGGGGTGAGCGCGCGCAGCGCGACCCGGGCCTGGGCGGGGTGGCTGCCGCCGCCCCCCTCGCGCGCCGCCAGTTCCTCCGGGCGGTGCGCCTGGACGACGAGGACGGGCAGTTCACCGAGGCGTGCGGTGAACGAGGCGAGCCAGGCAAGGGATTCGCCGTCCGCCCAGTGCGCGTCGTCGATGATCAGCAGCGGCGGACGGTGGCTCAGCCGGGAGGCGAGCTGCGACACGACGTGGTCGAGTCCGTCGCGCACGCCCTGCGGGTCGGGCTGCGGACCGCTGGGCTCGGCAAGTCCGAGGGCGGGTGCGGTGATCTCGAACCACGCGCCGAAAAGCTCGCGTACCTCGTCGGGCGGAAACTGGTCGAGCGCGGGCTGCAGGAGTTGGCGTACGACGTGGAACGGCACGGATGTGACCGTCTCGCCGCCGCGTGCGGACCAGACGGTGCAGCGGTCCGCGGCCATGGCCTGGATCTCGGTGAGCAGAGCTGTCTTGCCGATGCCTGCCTCACCGCTGAAGATCAGCAGCCCGCCGACTGCCTGGGCGCCGCAAAGGGCGTCCACGGCGTGTGCGGCGGCAGCGAGTTCCGGTTCGCGCTCATACAGCGGCCGGGACGGCTTCATGCCTACCCTCCCCTAGTGGTACGGATTACTGCCGACACTAGTCGTGCGCGGCGGCCCACGGACAGTGGTTCGGACAGCTCGCCGCAGGTGCGGGGCACAATCGAGGGGTGGACGAGACTCGCAGGGACCGCGATGCCGAGGGCCGGGCGCGCAGTGCGCGCCCCCGTGACGGGCTGGGGCGCCCCCTGCCGTACGGGGTTCCGGGGGTGGCGCGGCAGCCGGAGGGTGTGGTGCGCTCCCCCGAGGAGACGCTGCGGGAGGCCCAGCGGCTGCTGGACGCGGGGATGCCGTTCCACGCGCACGAGGTGTTCGAGGACGCGTGGAAGTCGGGTCCGGAGGCGGAACGGGAGTTGTGGCGCGGGCTCGCGCAGCTGGCGGTGGGGCTGACGCACGCCGCGCGCGGCAATGCGACGGGTGGGGCGCGGCTGTTGCGTCGGGGCGCGGCGGCCCTCTCGGCGTACGGGGACGCGTCGGCGCACGGGATCGGGATCGATGCGCTGACCGGCTGGGCGGAGGAGCTGGCCGGGCGGGTGGAGACGGGCGGCGGGCGGACGGTGGACGCGGCCGAGGAGTCGCCCCGGCTGCGACGGGAGGGTGGATGAGCCGGATGGCGGCGTTCGTTTTCGGCAACCGTCGGGAGGAGCGGTGAACACGGCGCCGCGAAACTATTACCATCCCGCGTCATGAGCACTTCTGACCAGGACCAGTCCGTGGACACCCCGATAGCCGCCCCCGACAGCGACACGAACGGCACAGAGACCGACGCCGGGGCCGAGACCGCCGCCGAGGTCGAGGGGGCGGGGGCCGGGGACCGCAGATTGACGCCGCGTCAGGCCAGACGGTTGCGGGTCGTGCTCTCCTCGGTCGGCATGGCGGCGATGGCGGTCGTGCTGGCGCTGCGGATCGCGAGCCGGTCGTCCGTTCTGGTCGTCGGGGTGTACGGGCTGGCGCTGATCCTGTGCGGGATCGTGATCGAGCTCAGCCGGAACGGCCGTACGCGCTTGGGGAGTTGGCTGCTGACCGTCGGTCTGGTGGCGGCGATCGGTTCGGACTGGCTGCTGATCCCCTGACGTCCCGCCGGTTCAGACTGCTGTGATCCGCACGGTTCCGCCGTGCGGATCGACGCGGTCGACCCGGTCGGCGCGCAGCCGGAACGGCCGGTGCGGTTCGGCGGGCAGCAGTCGCTGCCGGTGGAGTACGTGTCCGTCCTGTCCGACGACGAGGTGCGGGCGGGCCAGTCGCCGGGCGGTGCGCAGGATGAAGCGGCCGTGGAGCGGCCGGGCGCCGTCGGGGTCGAGCATCGAGGGCGGTACGGATCGGGTAGCGGGCCGGCTCACGGGCGAGGGCGGTGCCGACGGCCCCTGCGCCGATGACGGTGACGTCGTACGCCGCCGTCGGGCAGGCTGTGGACCAGGTCTCCGGCCGTGGTGACCGGCGGTGTCATGCGCGGTCCAGCAGGGTCTCCACTGCGGTGCGGAATCGGGCGAGGCGTTCGGCGGCCTCGTCCGCACCGATCCTGGGTTCGTACGCGGCGGCCGGCTCCCACGCGGGTACGGCCTGCTGGAGCGACAGCTTGGGGTCGACGCCGAGGCGGGCGACGGCCCCGGCCCCGAGTGCGGTGACGTCCGGCAGCGCGGACACCTCGACCGGCCGTTGCAGCAGGTCGGCCTGGGTCTGCATGAGGAGCGCGGAGCGGGTCAGGCCGCCGTCCACACGGAGCGAGGTCAGCGGTTCGCCGAGATCGGTGGCGACGGCGTCGGCGAGTTCGACGACCTGGGCGGCGATGCCCTCGCACAGGGCGCGTACCAGGTGGCCGGAGGTGGTGTCCAGTCCGAGTCCTGTCACCGAGCCGCGCAGATCGCTGCGCCACCACGGTGCGGCGAGTCCGGCGAGCGCCGGTACGAAGGTGACACCGCCGGAGTCGGGGACGCCCGCGCCGACGGGGTCGAGCTCAGCGGCACCGGAGATCACTCCGAGGTCGGTGAGCCAGCGGACGGCGGACGCGGCGGTGTAGACCTGCCCGTCGAGGCAGTAGCTGGCACGGCCGCCGAGCCGCCAGGCGACACAGCTGACCAGTCCGGTGGAGCCGCGGCGGGGCGTGGGCCCGGTCTGGGCGAGCAGGAAGGCGCCGGTGCCGTAGGTGCATTTGGCGGTGCCGGCCTGCAGGGCGCCCTGGGCGAGCAGGGCGGCCTGTTGGTCGACGAGCAGTCCGGTCAGGGGGAGTTCGCCGCCGAACACTGTCGTCGTACCGACCGGGCCGGCGGCGTCGACGACAGTGGGGAGCTGTTCGCCGGAGAGGCCGAAAATGTCCAGAGCCGCGGGTGACCAGCCGACTCGGTCCAGGTCGAGCAGCTGGGTACGGCCGGCGGTCGCGGCATCCGTGACGAACGCCCCGGTCAGCCGGTGGACCAGCCAGGAGTCGCTGGTGGTGACGACACCCTCGCGGGTCAACTCACGGCGGATCCAGGCCATCTTCGGGGCGGCGAAGTACGGGTCAAGCGGAAGCCCGGTGAGTTGTCTCAACTCGTCGTCATGTCCGGCGAGTTCGCTGCAGACCGCTTCGGCCCGGCGGTCCTGCCAGACGATTGCGTCGGTGAGCGGCTTGCCGGTTGCCGGGTCCCAGGCGAGCACGGTCTCGCCCTGGTTCGCGAGCCCGACGGCGACCACCGATTCACCTGCCTCGCGCACCGCCTGCCGGCCGGCTTCGACGACTGATCCGAACAGCTCGGCGGGGTCGGCCTCGACCACTCCCCCGGGCCCGTATCGAGGCCGCACCGGGGCCGCACCGGAACCGATCACACCGCGTTCCGGGCAGACCACCAGCGCCTTGGTGCCGGACGTGCCCTGGTCCACGGCGAGCACCGGGCCTGTCATCGACACTCCTGCTGTGCGGAAGTTCTGCGGCTTGAACGGAATCGTGATCAACGGTTTCTCACGCACAGACTGGTGCAGACCACCGCGGACGTCAAGCGCCTGCATTCCACACCTTGCGGAATGGCCAAATGATGGTCAACATCCTTCCATCTCAAAAGACTTGAGTAAGATCCGCGAATCGGCCGAGAGATCGACGAAGCGCGCTCTACACTCACCGCCGAGCAACAACCGGACGACGCTTCCCGCAGTTCATCTTTCAACAGCCGCTTCACCCCGTCCTTGAGGATTGATGAGACCAACACCATCCCGCGTGCGCCGACATCGCACGTCCCGGGCCATCGGCTTATGCCCGGATACACTGCCGTGCACGGGGGCGGGGCGATTCCATGGCGACCAGTGATTTCCGGCCGGTCTATCACCCGGCCGGGCACGACAACGAATTACGTGCGGCGTTACAGGACCTGCGCACCGGCCGCTGGGTATCCATGCGGAATCTGCTGGAAAGCACCCAGGACTGGACGCTGTGGACCCAGCGCACCCAGGTGCTCGGCGCCGTCGCCGCAGGCTCCGACGCGGTGCAGGCCTGGCGGGCCGAGGAACCCCGGAGTGCCGCGGTTGCCGTGATGCACGCACGGGTCGTGGTGGAGCGTGCCATGCGCGCCCACCGCGAGGGGCATCGCCGGGCACAGGAGTTGTGGCGGGAGGCCTGGGATGCCTGTAGGTCGGCCGCCCACACCACCCCCGCCGACCCGGTGCCCTGGGTGTGTCTGCTGGCCCTGTCCCAGTTGGACGAGCGGCAGGAACTGCAGGAGCACCGGTTGCATCCACCAGGGCCCATGCTCTTTCCCGGCCCGTGGGGGCTGCTGGCGGAGGCCGACCGGCGCGATCCCTGCAACCGCGAGGCCTACCACCGGATGCTCCAGTTCGTGTACGCGCGACAGGCCGGCGGAACCCTCTCCGAGGCGGTCAACTTCGCACAGTGGGCGGTATCTTCGGCGCCTGAAGGATCCGCGCTCCACGCTCTTCCGCTGTACGTGCGGGTCGAGCGCTACCGCCGTGAGCACGGTCACGAGAAGGCGCTGGATCTCCACTGGGTCACCGAGGACGCCGAGCGGGACGCTACACGGGCCCTCCGCCTCTGGTTCCACCGAACGGATCCGGCCAGGCACTCCCTGCTCGACGTCAACCATCTCGCCCACGCCCTGTGGGGTGCCCTGCAATTCGCCGACGCGGCACCGGTGTTCCGGGCACTCGGCCCGTACTACACCACGCTTCCCTGGGCCTGTCGCGCCCCCGACCCCCGCGACCCTTCGGGCGCCGAGGACGTGTATCTCCGCGCCCGGACCCGCTGTCTCGCCGCGGCACCCGCACCGGGCCGGGGGCCGCACGACTGACCCCGGCACGTTCTCTCCCCGACCACAAACCGTCCCCGACCCCCTTTCCTTCCCCTTCCCCTTCCCCTTCCCCTTCACGGAGGCCTCCCTCATGTCCATATCCACCTCGACCCAGCCGGGAGCGCAGGCCGCTCCCCAGAAGGACGAGGAGCAGCGGCTGCGCGAACTCGGCTACCAGCCGGTGCTGGCCCGTCGCATGGGCGGCTTCGGCAACTTCGCCATCAGCTTCTCCGTCATCTCGATCCTGTCCGGCTGCATGACCCTGTACGGCTTCGGCATGTCGGCCGGCGGCCCGTCGGTGATGCTGTGGGGATGGGCCGGTGTCGGCCTGTTCGTCCTCTGCGTCGGCATGGCCCTCGCCGAGGTCACCAGCGCGTACCCCACGTCCGGGGCGCTGTATTACATGGCCGACCGGCTCGGCGGCCGCAAGTGGGGCTGGTACACGGGCTGGTTGAACCTGCTCGGCCTGCTCGGTGCGATCGCGGGTATCGACTATGGTGCCGCGCTGTTCACCGGCGCGCTGATGAACCTGCAGTGGGGCTTCACCCCCACCCCCGGCAAGACCATGATCATTTTCCTCTGCATCCTGCTGCTGCACGCCGTACTGAACCTCTTCGGGGTACGTCTGGTCAGCGTGCTCAACTCGATCAGCGTGTGGTGGCACCTGGCCGGCGTCGCCGTGATCGTCGCCGTGCTGGCGATCGTTCCCTCCCACCACCAGTCGCCGTCGTTCGTCTTCACCGAGTTCGTCAATGACACGGGCTGGGAGAACCCGCTCTATGTGGCGGCGATCGGCCTGCTGCTGGCGCAGTACACCTTCTGTGGCTACGACGCCTCCGCCCATCTGTCGGAGGAGACCTCGAACGCCTCGGTGTCGGCGGCCCGCGGCATCGTCCGCGCGATCTGGGTCTCCTGGATCGCCGGTTTCGTGCTGCTCGCCGGTCTGACGTTCGCGATCCAGGACTACGTGGGCACCCAGGAGAGTGCCACCGGTGTGCCTCCGGCCCAGATCCTGATCGACGCGCTCGGCACCTCGGGCGCCACCGCCATGCTGCTGATCGTGATCGCGGCCCAGCTGTTCTGCGGAAACGCCGAGGTCGCCGCCGCGAGCCGGATGGTGTTCGCGTTCAGCCGCGACAACGCGCTGCCGGGTTCGGCGCTCTGGCGCAAGGTGAGCGCCCGCACCCAGACGCCCGTCCCCGCCGTGTGGCTGTCGGTCGCCGTCGCCGGACTGCTGGCGCTGCCGTCGCTGTACTCGGCCACCGCCTACGGTGCGGTGACCGCGATCAACGTCATCGGTATCACGCCCGCCTACGCGATCCCGATCTTCCTGAAGCTGCGCGCCGGGGACCGCTTCGAGCGGGGCCCCTGGCACCTGGGCCGCTGGTCCAAGCCGATCGGCTGGATCGCCGTGGTGTGGGTGGCCATCGTGACCGTACTGTTCCTGCTCCCGCAGTCGTCGCCGGTGACCATCGACTCGATGAACTACGCGTCGGTCGCGCTCGTCGCCGTACTGGTTCTGGCCACCGTCTGGTGGTTCGTCGCGCGCCGTTCCTACAGCACGCCGTCGGCGTACGGGAACGCCCGTGAACAGGCGGAGATCGCCGCGGACATCGTCTGACACGACGGCTTCCGCGCTCCCCTCAGGTTTCGCCTCGAACCCTCCTGGACCGTCCGGTCCAGGAGGGTTTCGTCATGCCATGGGGTGCGGTCGTCGAGCAGAGCTCGCAATGATGCCGCAGGGCTGGTGGCGCGTACGCGACGGACATGATCGGTCCAAGTGCCGCGGGACTGCTCGGTGGTGCCGTACGACGACGTGGTCGCGGCCCTTGGCAGTACGTCGCTCACCGCGGTGGCGCCGCCGAAAGCGGAGATCGGGCGGGCGGCGGCCGAACTGCTGCTGCACCGGCTGACCGGGCCCGCCGGTACGACCGGACCGGTGCGCCGAACGGAGCTGCTGCCCGCGCTGACGGTGCGCGGTTCGGCCCAGGATGTCATCCCCCGTCAAGGATTGAGCGTTTGACCGCTTTCATTTTCTTCTGAGCGATCTATTGACCCAGACCGATCAATCGATCAGGATTCCCCGTGTCTTGAATCAGGAGCCGCGGGAGGCACCCATGCCGTGTCGATCCGTGCTCGGCACAATCGCGGCCCTGCCTCTGACAGGCGCGCTCAACGCCTGCAGCAGCGACGGCGCATCGCAGTCGGGCAGCACGAGCAACGCCATCAGCACCGGTGCGAAGCGCGCTGCTCCAGCGGTTCTGGAAGTCGGGGCTCACCGCGGGCTCCGTCAAGCAGCGGGCCGGCCGGATCAGGTCCGCACCACTCCCCGACCAGGAGCATGATGCCCAGCGCCATCCCTGCCGTCCCGACCACCCCCGCCGCACGCCGCACGCCACGCACCGCCGTCGCCATGAAGCCGGACGCCGCGGCCGCCGTCCTCACCCCCGGAGCCCTGGCCGCACTCGGCTGGTCGACCTGACGGTCGGCGAGATGGACCGCTGAACCGCGGGCGACGGCTTCGCCCACCTCGTACGACGCGAAAGGCTGGCATTCCCCGCATGACCTCTCCTCTTGAACTCCCCTCCGAAGAACGCGGCTTGAGCCCGCACACCGGCTACACCCGGGCGCACTGGGAGGCGGCGGCGGACGGGATGCTGCGGGCTGCCTGGCAGTGGTCCACCCCCGGCAGCGCCCTGCTCGACCTGCCGGGGCGGCCATCCGCCTCCGGGGTGCGCTCGGACGGTCTGGAGGGCTATGCCCGTACGTTCCTCGCCGCCGCGTTCCGGGTCGCGGGCGCGGACGGCAAGGACCCGCACGGCTGGCTCGACCGGTACGCGGACGGTCTCACGGCCGGTACACGGACGCCGGGCCGGGACGACCTGGAGTCCTGGCCGCTGATCCTCGACCACCATGTGCAGGGCCAGCCGATGGTCGAGTCCGCCTCGGTCGCCATCGGGCTGCGGCTGACCCGTCCCTGGCTGTGGGACCGGCTGGACGCCGGTGTGCAGGACCGCGCCGAGGAGTGGCTGCGCGGCGCGCTGCGGCACACGCCCTCGCCCAACAACTGGTACCTGTTCCCCTACTCCGTGGCCGCGTTCCTCGAGTCGGTGGGCCGCGGTGACGCCGAGACGTCGCGGGCGAAGGAACGGGCGCTGGACCTGCTGGAGGGCTGGTACCGCGGACAGGGCTGGTACTCCGACGGGGACCACCGCGCCTTCGACCACTACAACGGCTGGGCGCTGCACCTCTACCCGATGCTGGACGCGCATCTGTCGGGCGACCCGGAACTGTCCGCGCACTACGGCTCCCGGCTGCGCGAGCACCTGGACAACTACACGCTGCTGTTCGGCGGCGACGGTGCCCCGGTCCACTTCGGGCGTTCGCTGACCTACCGGTTCGCGGCCGGTTCAGCGGTCGCGCTGGGCGCCGTCACCGGGCACACCCCGCTCTCCCCCGGCGCCTCGCGGCGGGTGATCAGCGGATCGCTGCGCTACTTCCTGGACCGCGGCGCGACAGGCACGGACAGGCTGCTGAGCCTGGGCTGGCACGGCCCGCACGAGGCGACGCTGCAGCACTACTCGGGCCCCGCGTCGCCGTACTGGGCGTCCAAGGCGTTCGTCGCGCTGCTCGCCCCGGACGGCCATCCGCTGTGGACGGCGACCGAGGAGCCCGCGCCCAGCGAGGGCCCCGACCGCGTGCTGGCGCTGCCCGCCCCCGGCCTGCTGATCCAGTCCACCCGGACGGACGGCATCGTGCGGCTGCACAACCACGGCAGCGACCATGTCCGGCCGCACGAGGGCGAGTCGGGTGTCCAGGACGACCCGCTGTACAGCCGCTGGTCGTACTCCACGGTGACCGGCCCCACGTCGAGGATGAACGCTGCGGACAACCACTTGGCCGTCGTCGTCGACGGAGTACGCAGCAGCCGTCGCAGCATCCACCCGCTGGGCGCGGGAGAGGGCGACGGCTGGGGCTGGGCGGCGTCCTGGCACCGCCCTGTCTTCAGTTCCGGTCCGCCGATGGTGCCGGGGATGCGGGTGGAGAGCGTCACGGTGGTCCGCGGCCGGTACGAGCTGCGGGTGCACCGAGTGCTGGGCGCCCCGGCCGGGGCACGGGTGGAGCAGACGGGCTGGGCGACCGGCCCGGACGACTCCGTACGGTCCGGCCTGCACGGCCTGCACGGCTGGGAGACCCAGGACGAGGTACGGGCTCCGCAGGGCACGGCGTACGCCCGGTGGGCGGTGCTGCCGAGGCTGGGCGCGGACGCGGAGGGAACGGTTCTGCTGGTGTCGCTCGCGTCGCTGACGGCGGAGCCGGAGCCGACGGCACTCGCGGTGGCCGTGAGCGGGGTGAACGTGAACGGCGACACGGTCGAGGTCGGCTGGGCCGACGACGGGTCGACGACCCGTATCGGCTTCGAACCGCTGACGGTCGAGCACCGCTGAACGTGCGGTCCGGCCGGCCGGCCCCCCGCCCGGCGGGGGGCGCCGCCCCCGGGCGGGGCGGGGGCAGATAGTGGGTGAACCCCGGGGGGGGGGGGGGGGGGCCTCCCCCGCTCTTGGCCCCGCCGCGGTGCGGCCCCCCCCCCGCCCCCCCCCCCCGGCCCCGCGCCCCCCCCCCCCCCCCCCCCCCCCACGCCTCCTCGGTCCTGTCCTGTCGATCTTCGTGGATCAGCCCGGGGCGTCTGGTGCGGCGCATCGCAAGGCGGAGGATCGTCCTCGTACTGGACGTACTCGGGCGACTCCGACAACCCAGCGAGGTGCCGTGCCAGGCGTTCCGGGCCCACGAAGATCGGCAGGACAGGACCTACGCGTCGACGCGGATCACGACCACCAGCGTGCGCGGACCGTGTACCCCTTCGACCCGCTCCAGCTCGATGTCCGACGTGGCCGACGGCCCGCTGATCAGCGTCGTCGGGCGCTCCGGCACCAAACGCGCCACCGCCTCCGGCACCCCCACCTCGACGGCCGACAGATCGACGACACACACATGCAGGTCGGGGACGAGCGACAGCGCCCGCCGCCCCTGGTCGGGCGAGCCGTCGAGGAAGATCGTGCCGGTCTCGGCGCAGCCGACGGCCGACGCGGTGACCACTCCGTCCAGCGCGTCGAGCCGGGGCGCCGGAATGCCGGCGGAATCCTGCTGGACAGCACCGTCGTACGCGCAGAGCCACTGCTCGTCGAGCCCGGCGGGCACCCCGATCCTCCGCGCACCGAGCCCGTCCAGCACCTCCGCGATCACCTCGGCGGTGCGGGTGGCCGTGCAGGTGTGCACCTGCGCCTTGTAGTCGACGAGCCGGTCGGTGAAGAGTGCGAGTCGCTCGTCGTCGGGGAGCGTGCGGCCGGTCCGGTAGTCGCGCGGAATGGTGGTGTCCGGGGTGGGGGCGAGGGCCAGGGCGTCCCGGACCCGGCCGAGCACCGTGGCGCGAGCGGTCGTCACTTCTCCTCCTTCTGCTGGTTCCTGTCGTACTCGTCAGCGGCGGCCCGCATGGTCGCGGCACCCTCCTCCGACGCCAGCCACGACCGGAAGGACTGCTTCGGCGGCGCCGCGGTGTCACGGCTGTCGCTCCATCCGCTGAACGGCGGCGGCAGATGCGAGATCTTCCCGTCCCGCCCGCCGAGCACCCGGCCGAGCCCCGCAGCCTTCTGCGCGGCCGTGAACAGTTTCGGCCGCTTCATCACGCCGGCCGCCGCCTTCATGGCCAGCTTCTCCGCTGTCGTACCGGACTGTTCGGTGTGCTGGTGGCGCAGCTCGACCAGCAGTGACGGGATGTCGATCTTGACGGGGCAGGCGTCGAAACAGGCGCCGCAGAGGCTGGAGGCATACGGCAGGGAGCTGTTGGGGTCGTCCTTGGCGGCGTGCATCCCGGCGAGCTGCGGCGTGAGGACCGCGCCGATCGGTCCGGGATAGGTCGATCCGTACGCGTGACCGCCGGCCCGTTCGTACACCGGGCAGACGTTGAGACAGGCCGAGCAGCGGATGCAGTTGAGGGCCTCGCGTCCGATCCGGTCGGCCAGCGCGGCGGTCCTTCCGTTGTCGAGGAGAACCAGATGGAACTCCTGCGGTCCGTCGCCGGGGGTCACACCCGTCCACATCGAGGTGTACGGGTTCATCCGCTCCCCGGTCGATGAGCGGGGCAGCAACTGCAGGAAGACTTCGAGGTCCTGATAGCGCGGCAGCACCTTCTCGATGCCCATGACGGTGATCAGGGTGTCGGGCAGGGTCAGGCACATCCGGCCGTTGCCCTCGGACTCGACGACGGACAGCGTGCCGGTCTCGGCGATCCCGAAGTTGGCGCCCGAGACCGCCACCTTCGTCGTCATGAACTTCTCGCGCAGATAGGCGCGGGCCGCGGCGGCGAGATGGGCGGGCACGTTGTCGAGCCGCGGGTCGACGCCGGGGATCTCCTTGAGGAAGATCTGCCGGATCTCGTCGCGATTGCGGTGGATCGCGGGCACCAGGATGTGTGACGGTCGGTCGTGGGCGAGCTGCACGATGAGCTCGGCGAGGTCCGTCTCGTACGGGGTGATGCCGGCCGATTCCAGGTGTTCGTTGAGACCGATCTCCTGGGTGGCCATCGACTTGACCTTGATGACCTCCGTGGACCCGGTCGCCCGGACGAGCCGGGTGACGATCTCGTTGGCCTCGACGCCGTCGCGCGCCCAGTGAACGGTGCCGCCGCGCTCGGTGACCTTCTGCTCCAGCTGCTCCAGGAGCTCGGGGAGCCGGTTCATGGTGTCGGTCTTGATGGCCGAGCCGGCGTCGCGCAACTGCTCCCAGTCGGGAAGTTCGCCGGTGACGTTCAGGCGCTTGGCGCGGATCGTGTGGGTGGCCCTGCCCAGGTTGCGGCGCAGTTGTTCGTTGCGGAGCTCGTCGTGGGCGGCCGCCGGAAACGTGCGGTCGCCTCGCAGATTTCCGGTCCCGTACGGGGAGCGGGGCGGGGTGGCGGGCATGCCGAGGAAGGTGCTGCTCATCGGACGGCCTCCGTCAGGACGTACGGCGAGGTGCGGGTGGAGGAGAGGATCTGCGCGAGGTGCAGGGTGCGCGTGCCCGACTTGATACGGGAGAGTCCGCCGCCGATGTGCATCAGGCAGGACGAGTCCCCGGCGGTGCACACATCCGCTTCCGTGGTGCCGATGGCGCGCATCTTGTCCTGGAGCATCGCGGTCGACGTCTCCGCGTTCTTCACGGCGAAGGTACCGCCGAACCCGCAGCAGGAATCCGCCTCGGGGAGCTCGACGAGGTCGATGGAGTCGACCGCGCGCAGCAGCTTCAGCGGCTTCTCGCCGACGCGGAGCATCCGCAGGGAGTGGCAGGTGGGGTGGTAGGTGACGCGGTGCGGGAAGTACGCGCCGACCTCGGTGACGTCCAGGACGTCGACGAGGAACTCCGAAAGCTCGTACGTCTTGGCCTTGACCGTGGCGACGCCCGCGCGCAACGCCGCGTCGCCGTACCGTTCGGCCACGATCTCGTGCTGGTGGCGGACCGATCCGGCGCACGATCCCGAGGGCATGACGACGGCGTCGATGGACGGGTCGCCGAACTGCTCGGCGAAGTTCCGCACCAGGGGGACGGGCTCGCGCTGGTAGCCGGTGTTGACGTGCATCTGGCCGCAGCAGGTCTGCTCCGGCGGGAACACCACCTCATGTCCCAGCCGGGCGAGCAGGACCGCGGTGGATTTCACCGCCTCGGGGAAGAGCGTGTCTCCCAGACAGGTGGCGAAGAGTCCGATGCGCATGGAGCCTCTCCGATCGATTCTCTGGCCTTTGTATGGTCGGACCATACTAGCCTCGGTCCGGAAGGGACAGGAAGGACACGCGCGAGGGGGGCGGTGCGCCTGCGCACCGCCCCACTCGCCGCCCGACACCCTGCGGGCTATTCCTTCTCGTCCACCAGCGTGCCGTGCAGGCTGCGGATGTGCCGCTCGACCAGATCGGCCGCCTTCGCACCCTTGCCCGCGCGCACCAGCCGCAGCAGCTCGGCGTGCTGGGCGTTGAGCCCGCCCGCCATGGCCGGCCAGTCCTCGGCCGCCTCCAGCGCCCGCAGAATCAGCGGACGTACGGACTCGCGCACGGCCGAGGTGAGGGTGGAGGTCAGTTCGTTGCCGGAGCTGCGGGCGATCTGCACGTGGAACCGGGTGTCCAGGTCGTTGAACTCAAGGACTCCGACATCCGGCTCCCCCATCCGTACGAGCAGGCGCTCCGCCTCATCCAGATCCTCGGCACAGGCGTGGGTGGCCGCCGCTTCGAAGCTGGACCGTTCGAGCACGACGCGCGCCTCGAGGACGTCCTCCAGGCTGTAGCTGCCGAGGGCGAAGTGAAGCCGCAGCAACCGGCCGAGAGCGTCGTCGGGGTTGCGTACGATCCGCGCCCCCGCGTCCGGGCCGCGCCCGGGCTGGGCGACGAGCACCCCGATCGTCTCCAGCACCCGCAGCGCCTCACGCAGGGCGGATCGGCTGACTCCCAGCACCGGTGCGAGTTCACGCTCGGGCGGCAGACGGTCCCCCGCCTTGAGCTCTCCCGCGAACACCCGCTCCTCGATGCTCTGGAGCACGAGCTCATGCGTTCGGGACTGCCGTACGGGTTGCCACTCGACAGGCACCGTTCACCCCCTGCCTCGAATTTCCTCCCACTATGTCACACACGCCATGTGGTCGGACCAAAGATTCGGCGCACCGTGGCTGCCCCCGTTGTCGGCCGCCGCCCGCGAGGCCCGGACGCCCGATCGCGCTCGGCCCGAGACCGTACTCCGCCTCCAGGAGAAAGGTGAGCGCGGTCCAGAACGCGCCGAACGCGATCCCGGCCAGCGCACCGGAGACGGTGATCCGGCGGACCAGCGAATAGGTGGCGAAGAGCCCCGGCAGGGAGACAAGGCCGGCCCGGTAGCCGATGCCGCCCACGACGGGGACGTACGGCAGCCTCCTTCGCAGGACGAGCATCAGCAGCAGGGTCAGTACGCAGGAACACCCGTACACGGCCCGCCAGCCGACCATTTCAGCCAGTGCCCCCGCGTAGGCACGGGAGGCGAGCACACCGACCAGCAGCCCGCCCTGCACGACGCCGACGATCCGCCCCCGGCCGGCTGCCACACCGTCTTTGCCGGCCAACGCGGCGGCCAGCGGGGTGACGAGCTGCGGAACCGGGGAGAGCAACCCGACGGCGAAGCTCGCCACGGTCAGCGCCGCCGCACCGGTCGACAGCGCGCAGGCGGCGAGGGCGAGCGCGGATGCCGTACCGAGGCCGAGGATCAGCCGCCGCCGGTCATGGCTGTCACCGGCGGGCACGAGCAGCAGGATGCCTGCCGCGTAACCGAGCTGGGTCGCGGTGGGTACGGTCCCGAGCGCGTCGGGCGCCAGGCCGAACGAGGCGGCTGCGGCTCCCAGCAACGGCTGGTTGAGATAGACGTTCGCCGCCGTGACGGCGCTGGTGGTGGCAAGCAGGACAGTCAGTTTCCGGGTCACATGCGCCGACGCTAGGCGGACCCCGCACTGGCAGACTTTCGCCGGAGTGCCAATATCTGTCGAGAGTGCGCCAATGTACGGAAAGAGCGAGCAGCGCGACGACTACCAGGATGTCCCCAGGCCGGTTGCCGCGATGGCGCGCGATCTGCTCGACGGGCACCACATCCCGCCGCACGAACACCGGCGCGCGCAGCTGATCTACGGCACGACCGGCGCCATCACGGTCGTCACCGGTCATGGGGCCTGGGTGGTTCCCGCCACCCGCGGTGTCTGGGTCCCGGCCGGTCTCACGCATGCGATGACCTGCGCGGGCGCGGTCGCCATGCGCACCCTCTACATCGAGCCGCAGCGGAACTGGCGGCTGCCGGCCGACCCCACCGTCGTCTCGGTCTCCCCACTGCTGCGTGAACTCATCGACGAGGCGACCCGGCTCCCCGTGGCGTACGAACGCGAGGGCCGGGACGGCAAGGTCATGGACCTGCTGCTCCTGCTGCTCGCACCCCACCCCGTCCCCGCGCTGCATCTGCCGGCCTGCGCCGATCCCCAGCTGCTCGGGCTGTGCGAGGCGATCCGACAGGCGCCGGGCCGGACGTGGACGACCGCGGAGGCCGCGGCGTACACGCACATGAGCGCGCGGAGTCTGCAACGGAGGTTCACCGCGGCGACCGGTCTGAGCCTGGCCCGCTGGGTGCAACAGGCCCGGCTCGTCCATGCGGTGACACTGCTCGCCCGGAACACCCCGGTCACCGCGGTCGCCACCGGCCTCGGCTACGCGACACCCAGTGCGTTCACGGCGATGTTCCGCCGAGCGCTGGGCACGACCCCTTCGGCGTACTTCGCCGAAGGGGAAGGTGCCCACCTCAGCAGGTGAGGCCTCAGTAGGTGACGACGATGCGGCAGGCGGTCCCGTCGACCCGGATGTGTCCGCCGTACGGGATCACCACCTGCGGGTCCGTGTGGCCGAGGTCGACATCGAGGACGGCCATCGTGTCGGGGGCGTACTCGCTCAACGCGCGCAGGACCGCCTGCCGTTGCTCCGCACGGAACCGGTCCCCCTCCTCGGCGCTGAGCGGCTGTGCGAACGACCAGCACTTGGCCCGCCCCATGATCAGCGCCGGGAACTGCTGCAGGAGCCCACGCTCTCCCATGCTCCGCAGAATCCGGTAGACCTCGTCGGCAGAGGGCATCTCCTCGGACGTCTCCAGGAAGAGCACGCTGCCTGCGTAGTCGCCGACCGGCCGCATCTCGCGGTCAGCCATGAGCAGCCACGCCAGGATCTCCAGGTTGCCTCCCCAGCCGGGCCCTTCGACGACCCGGTCGGCGTTGTGCCAGGACCAGCCGTCGGCGGGTCGCATCTCGGGCTCGGAGTCGAAGGTTCGCGGGTCCTCCCAGGGGCGGTTGACGTGGTCGGTCTCCTTGGCGGGAGTCAGTTCGTAGGTGCCACGGGTGAAGAGGGCCGCTCGCAAGGAGTCGGCGGTCAGGGGGTGCAACGCGCCGGGGCGTCCGAGTTCGACCATCACCGACCCGCCGTGGTAGCCGACGATGCCCAGGTTCCTGAGGAGGGCCAGCAGGTTGGTGTTGTCGCTGTACCCGAAGAACGGCTTGGGGTTGGCGCGCAAAAGCTCGTGGTCCAGGTGTGGAAGGACGGTGATCTGGTCGTCACCGCCGATGCTGGCGATCACCGCCTTGATCTCGGGGTCGGCGAACGCCGCGTGGATATCGGCGGCCCGCTCGGCCGGGGTCGACCCCATGGTGCGCGTCGCCGGATACTCCACCACTTCGAGCTCGAACTCCTCGCGGAGTCTGCGCAGCCCCAACTCGTAGGGCAGAGGCAGGATTCCGGGCAGCCCGGCGGACGGGGAGATGACGGCGACGCGGTCGCCGGGGCGGGGCTTGTCCGGGTAGCTGGGTGTCATCATCCGGCGAGCGTAGGGCCAGCCCGTTCCCGGTGTCAGCCGGGTTTCGGCTCACTCGTCGAACGACCCGTGACGACCGGCGCCGCCGCCGAACCGGTCGGCACCGGCCTGGGTCTCCCCCGCGGTCAGCGGAACCAGGCCGTGTCGGTACTCGGCCGCCAGGGCGTCCGGTTCGGAGAGGTCGTGCTGTTCGCGGACGGAGAGCCTGTCGTGACGCAGACAGAGTTGGGGGAACGAGGCGATCTCCCGGGCGAGTTGCTCCGCCGCGCGACGTGCTTCACCGGTCGGGACGAGCCGGTTGGCGAGCCCGATGTCGTACGCCTCCGTTGCCGAGACCGGGCGGCCGGTGAGGATCAGGTCCATCGCGCGGCTCACACCGATCAGGCGCGGCAGCCGCACCGTGCCGCCGTCCACCAGAGGCACGCCCCAGCGGCGGCAGAAGACACCGAAGACCGCGTCCTCCTCGACGACGCGCAGATCGCACCAGACGGCGAGTTCCAGGCCGCCGGCCACCGCGTGGCCGGAGACCGCGGCGATGACGGGTTTGCTCAGCCGCATCCGGGTGGGACCCATGGGTCCGTCGCCCTCGGCGTGGACCTTGTTGCCGCGTTCCGTGCCGATGCCCTTGAGGTCCGCTCCGGCGCAGAAGGTGCCGCCCTCGCCCCACAGCACGGCGACAGCTGCGTCCGGGTCTGACTCGAACTCGCGGAAGGCATCCGCGAGTTGATCGGCTGTCGGTCTGTCGACGGCATTGCGGACCTCGGGGCGGCTGAGAATCACCGTGAAAACGCGGCCGTCGCGCTCGATCCGTACGGTGGGGTGTTCGGTCGTCACTTTCCCTCCCACAGGGGGTCGCGCAGGGCCCGGAGAAGGATCTTCCCGACGGGCGAGTACGGGATGGTCTCGACGAAGTGCACGGTCTTGGACACTTCGACGTTGCGGCGCGGGGCCGACCGCCGGGTGTCCGGCGGCGCCGAGCAGTTCACCGCCCTCGGCATGGTTGTCCTTGTCGAGCACCGTCAGACACAACGGCGCCTCGGTCTGTCCAAAGTACTGGACGAACTTGGGGCCCCAGGCGTCCAGTGCGTGCTCGATGAGCGGGCGCGGCATCGGGCTGGCCCCGTAGACGACGGTGTGCAGCCGGGCGAGGTCGGCACGCTCGGCGTTCCCGTCGGCGAAGAGCATGGTGAGGACGAGGTTGACTGCGGTCATCCCGTAGCGGGCAATGGCCGCCAGGGACTCGTCCGGGTCGAAGCCGCCGAGGACGACGGAGGCTCCACCGCGCACCCAGTACGGCAGCACGAAGGTGCCGCTGGTGTGGATGAGCGATGCGGCGTGCAGCATCACATCGTCTGGGCCGGGTGAGACGAGGTTGGACAGGATGTTCGCGGTGATCGCGGCATAGACCCTGCTCGACTGCTCTACGGTGTAGCGGTGGCCTACGGCATGCATGCCGTCCCACAGGGTCAGGTCCTGGATGTACAGCGGCCCGCGCGGGATCTGCCGCTCGGCGGCAGTGGTGGGCGTGCTCTGGTCGGTCATCGCGATGCCACCTCTGCGGAGCGGTGAGCGGCCATGTACTCCGCGGTGCGGAGCGCGGCCGAGGTCATAACCCACCGGGGCGCGCCGGCCGGCGACTGATCCGTCCCCCTGGCACCCACCGACCGGCCCGGCCCCCGGGCCACGGCCCGCCGGGCACGGTGCGCTCAAGGAGTCAGGCGCCACCCCGGTCCCTATCATGGGCAGGGAGAGGCCTGGGACGAGGTGGTGCCGGTGCGCGTAACCAAGGTTTCCGGGGGCCTCGACGCAGGGGCGGGAGACTCACTGCCGGGTGCGTGCACGGCCATCGCATATGTGGCGGGCAACGGCGCGATCTCCCTGTGGAGCCCGCAGGCGGAAGCACTTCTCGGATACCCCGCGGAAGACGTCTGCGGAAAGCCGGCGGTGGATCTGCTGACCACCCGGAAGGACCGGGAAGCGGCGGTGGCTGCCCAGGTACGGCATAAAGCCGGGCAGAGCTGGGACGGCGTACTGGGCATGAGGCACCGCGACGGGCACGAGGTGTCGGTAGCGGTGCGTGTGCGGCCCGTGCTCAGCAGGGAGGGCCAGGCCGGCTGGTCCGTAAGCGCCGCCGACGCGCGCGAGGTGGAACGCGAGGAGGTCAATCGCGCGATCCTGGAGGCGCTCTTCAGCCAGTCCCCGATCCCGGTGACCGTCACGGACACCGAGCTGCGGTACCTGTGGGTGAATGCCGCGACGGAGCGCGCGACCGCCCTGCCCGCCGAGTGGCTCATCGGCCGGCGCATCGGCGATGAATCACCGGACTCGCCCCCGACGATCGACCGGGTCCTGAGGCGGGTGCGGGACACCGGCGAGCCGGTGGTCGACTTCAAGCTGCACATCCGCCTGGCATCCGATCCGGACCGCGAGCACGTGTTTTCCACCTCCTCCTCCCGGCTGACCGACCCGGCCGGCCGGGTCCTGGGGATGTGCCAGATGTACATCGACGTCACCGACGGCTATCAGGCCCAGCAACGGCTGGCGCTGCTGACCGAGGCCGGCGTGCGCATCGGCACCACACTGGACGTGATGCGCACGGCGCAGGAACTGGCTGACGCGGCCGTTCCCGAACTCGCGGACTTCGTCGCCATCGACCTGCTGGAGGCGACGGTGCGGGGCGAGGAACCGGCCCCCGGGCCGGTGGCCGGGGAGGTGCAGACCCGCCGATCAGGACTCCGTTCCGTACGCGAGCACGCCCCGGAGGCCGTGTTCGTGACGGGCGAGACGGTGGCATTCCACCCGGGCACGCCACAGGTCCGGAGCCTGGCCACCGGGCAATCGGTACTGGTGCGGAACCTGGACGCGGACGAGTGGTTCGCCCACGACGCCCGGCGGGCCGAGAAAGTCCGCGAGTTCCATTTCCACTCGTACATGACAGTGCCGCTGCGGGCCCGCGGCATCACGCTGGGTGTGGCCACCTTCGGCCGCCACCAGGATCCGCGACCCTACGACGAAGGGGACCTGTTCCTCGCCGAGGACTTTTCGTCCCGCGCCGCGGTATGCATCGACAACGCCCGCCGCTACACCCGCGAGCACAACACCGCCCTGGCCCTGCAGCGCAGCCTGCTGCCGCACGATCTGCCCGATTTCCCCGCCGTCGAGACCGCCCACCGGTATCTGCCCGCTGCCGCCCATGCCGGAGCGGGCGGGGACTGGTTCGACGTCGTGCCCCTGTCGGGATCCCGTGTCGCTCTGGTCGTCGGAGATGTCACCGGCCACGGCCTGCACGCCGCGGCCATCATGGGACGGCTGCGCACCGCTGTCCATACACTGGCCGGCCTCGATCTCCCTCCCGACGAGGTCCTCACCCGGCTCGACGACCTCGTCATCCGCCTCACCGAGGAGGATCCCGACTGCGAGGGCGCCACGTGTCTGTACTCCGTCTACGACCCCATCTCCCGCATCTGCACCTTCGCGCGCGCCGGCCATCCCCCACCCGTCCTTGTGCAGCCCGATGGTGCGGTGGAGGTCCTCGACGACATCCCGCCCAACCTGCCCCTGGGGCTGGGCGGTCTCCCCTTCGAAACCGCTGAACGCCGTCTCGCGGACGGCTCTGTCCTGGCGCTCTACACCGACGGCCTCGTCGAAGCACCGGGCTGGGACATCGACGCCGGACTCGACCAACTGTCCCGCACCATGGCCGGCCCCACCCGACCGCTCGAACAGCTCTGCGATGCCGTAGTGGCCCCCTTGCTGTCGGAGCACCGATCCGATGACGCTGCCCTGCTCCTTGCCCGCACCCGTGCACTGGAAGCAGGCCGGGTCGTCTCCTGGAAGCTGCCGGTCGACCCCGCGCAGGTCGCCCACGCCCGCGCGCTCACCACCCGTCAGCTTGCCACCTGGGGCTTGGAACCACTCACCTTCAGCACCGAACTGATGGTCAGTGAGCTGCTCACCAACGCCATCCGGCACGCGCGCGGCCCCATCGCCCTGCGTCTCATCCGCGCCACGGCCCTCATCTGCGAAGTCTCCGACGGCAGCCTCAACGCCCCGCATCTGCGCCGCGCGCGCACCGGCGACGAGGGCGGACGCGGTCTGTTCCTCGTGGCCCAGCTCGCCTCCCGTTGGGGCGCCCGCTACGACCGCGGCGGCAAGATCATATGGGCCGAGCAAGTTCTTCCTTCTGTGGGAGCACCGATTCCGGCGATGTGACGCTCAATCAGAAGCCCGCGTCACACGGGCCGCGCATCGGCGCCCCGGACAAACCCACCGAGTCCCCGCGACTTCCGGCCCCGGACCGCCCCGCGGTGATCGATGGCTTCGATGCGGGTGCCGGATCGCGGCAGGGGCGTGAGACGGCCACCCCTGCCGCGGATCGTGCGGACAGGCCCCTCCGGCCGTCTTGGCGTGCCCGGCGGGCGCCCTTCCAGCCCTGCTCCGCTACGCCCCCTCGTCCCGCACGAAGCGCAGGTAGCGGTCCGCGGAACGGCGCACCGCGGCCGACCCGTCGGCGCTGACCACGCGTCCCCAGAACGCCCCGTAGATGCGGTCGAACTCGAACGGTTCGACCAGTTCGAGTGCGCGGCGGATGGTGCTCGGCCGCTCGGGAATGAAGTTGGGGATGCTGTACATGAAGCTGACCCACCGGCGGTCCATCACCACCATGAAGATATCGCCACTGAACAGCGCACCGCTCCCCTCCGGGTCGTCGGCCCAGTGCAGCACGGTGCCCCCGGCGAAGTGCGTGCCCGCATTGATCAGCGTCATGCCCGGCGCGATCCGGTGGGTGTCGCCTGTCCAGTACTCGATCAGCGGATCGGGCCGCCCGACCCATTCGCGGTCCGCGGCGTGGATGTACACCGGAGCATCGAAGACCCGACCCCATTCGGTCATCACGCCGTAGAAGTGCGGATGGCTGACGGCGATCGCGCTGATTCCACCCAAATCCTCGATCTCGGCGGCGAGATCGTCGTCGAGGTACCCCACGCAATCCCACAGCACGTTGCCGGACGGCGAGCGGATCAGCAGCGCACGCTGGCCCACGGCCACCGACGGCTCCGCGCCGACCCCGATCACGCCGGGGCCTTCCTCGTCGAGCCGACCGCGGCGGCCGCCGGCGCTCAACTCGGCCAGTGTGGTCCATTGTTGGCCGTTCCAGCCGACGTACTGACGCTCATCGAGACAAACCGGGCAGTCGTCGCGCGGTGCCTCATACTGCACACCGCACGTAGCACAGATCGGAAGCTGCATACCGGCCTGCGACACTGCCCGTCGCGGGTACGCGGTCGGCAGTGGCGCGCGCACTGCGGACTCGCCCTGCGGCACCACCGGCTCGGGCACGGCACCGTCGCATGAGATCACGTTCTCGCTCGTCTCGGTGCCGGGCTCCGTCTTCGGAACGCGTTGCGCCATGGCTTCCTCCTTGCACGTGTGCATTTCGCACATCAAGACGGCGCAGGGCCCGCGATTGTGACATCCACCGGCACCGCACATCGACTGCCGGCCCGCACAGGCTGCCCGCGACGGGCCAACCAGATGGACACTGCGCCTGCCGAAAATTCATCCGCGCAGATCACTGGCTTGTGAACGGCTGACGGCGGTGCGTGACACAGGTAGAGATTGAACGCGTTCAGCGACTCGCAACTCGATGGCCGAACACGTTCGATTTCACCATCGGGCGAACACCCGAAGTTGACAGCTCACAAGCCGCCTACCTGCGCGGATGATGTATCGGCACCCACAGGGCTTGCTCGGCGGGATCGAAGGACTCTCCCGCCACGCGAGGGGCCACCCGATCGTGATCGGGGGCCCGCGTGGCCTCTACCTCTGCCTGCTGTTCACGCCCGACGCAGCGCGGAGTGGCCCGCGAAGCACGCCGAGTCGCCCAACTCCTCTTCGATCCGAATCAGTTGGTTGCACTTCGCCGTGCGCTCGGAGCGGGAGAGCGAGCCGGTCTTGATCTGACCGCAGCCGGTCGCCACCACTAGATCCGCGATGGTGGTGTCCTCCGTCTCGCCCGAGCGGTGCGACATGACAGCCGTCCAGCCCGCCTGGTGGGCTGTGGCCACCGGCCGCGGATGGCGGCGCAGCGTGTGCAGCACCTCCCGCCAGGCGGTGGGCCAGCCGAGCTGCGCCCCGGCCGTTGTCAGTGCTACGGCGAACAGGCCGGGAGCGAGTCCAAGGTGATCGCGTGTCCCAGCATCGGCAGTTCGGCGGCGACGACCTCGGCCGAGCACACCGGCAGCAGACGGGCCGCCTCGGCGGCGCCCCAGCGTCTGCGGATGACGGGCACCAACCGCTCGGCCACCGCCGTGCGCCCGGCCCGCAGGATGGCGCGGGCCAACTCGTCGCGGACCGCCTTCGGGGCGGTGAGCATCGTGAACTCGAGGTCGTCGCCCGGGAAGGGTAGCTCCCCGATCGCTCGCTGCGCGTAGCGACGCACCAGCGGGTCGGGGTCGTCGATCCGGTCGATCAGATGGCGTACCTGCCGTCCGGCGAAGGCGGCCAGCGCGGCGAACCGACGTTCATACAGGCCACGGCCGTCCAGCTCGGCGAACAGGACCAGGAGGTCGGAGGAGGCGAGGACGGCGGCGGTGCGGGCCACCTCGCGCAGCCGGAGTGGGTGGGGTAGTGGTTCGACGGCGGCGAGCAGCCGGTCGGCGATCAGCTGAGGCATCGGCGATGATTGTGCCCAGCGGACATGGCACGGCACCCGGTTTTTCGCGTGCGCTTGCCGGCGGCACAACCCGGTTCGAGAAGGTCATTCTTGGCGGGAGCCGAGCTGTTCGAACGGACCCTGCGCGACCGCAGCGATACCACCCCGTAGCCCGACTCATCCGGCGTTCAGGCAGCCGCTCGACCTGACTGGCGCGCACTTGATCGCTGGCAAAAGCGTCAAGTGCAAACCCGCCGGCCAGAACCTGTGATCACGGCGAGCAACCATTGATCTCATGCAGTAATCGACAGATCGGACATGCAGGAAGGAAAGGAACGTATCGTCACCAGCTCACAACGCCGCGCAGCCCCCGAGCCCGGCGTCGAACCATGAAACCGTGAGACGAGTGTGAGAGGCAGACCCCGGAGCACGCCGGAGGCCGCTTCCTCACGAAGGAGAAAACGGCCTCTGACCTGCGACAATGGAGCGAACTCCAGTCGGGACGACAGGATTTGAACCTGCGACCCCTTGACCCCCAGTCAAGTGCGCTACCAAGCTGCGCCACGTCCCGATGCTCGCCTGACCTGGGCTTTCCCCTGGCCGAACGCGCATGAGAACAATACCGCACTTGAGTGGGTGCTCACGAACCCGTTTCCACGCTTGACCTCAACCATCCTTGAGGTTGAATTCTGGACGCATGACGATCAAGACCACCGCTCCGGCGCACACATACCGTGACCTGAACCGCCTGATGAGCCTGATGACCGGCGACGAGAAGCACGGGCCCGCCGCCACCTCCACCCTCGACGCCCTCTGGGTTCTGTACGACCAGGTGCTGCGCGTCACCCCCGACACCGTCGACGCCCCGGACCGGGACCGGTTCCTGCTCTCCAAGGGGCACGGTCCGATGGCGTACTACGCCGTCCTCGCCGCACACGGCTTCCTCGACGAGGAGTTGCTGCCCGGGTTCGGGGGGTACGACTCACCGCTGGGGCATCACCCGGACCGCGTGCTCGTCCCCGGCGCCGAGATCGGCAGCGGTTCGCTGGGACACGGATTGCCGCTTGCTGTCGGCAGTGTGCTCGGGCTCCGGGCACAGGGGCTGACCCGCCCCCAGGTCTGGGTGCTGATCGGGGACGCCGAGCTGGACGAGGGCAGCAACCATGAGGCGATCGCCTACGCCGGACCGGCCGGACTCGAGCAGCTGCACACCCTGGTGATCGACAACGCCTCCGCCACCTTCGGGTGGCCCGGCGGCATCGCGTCCCGGTTCGAGGCGGCCGGCTGGTCGGCCGCGACCGTGGACGGCCGCGACCACGAGGCGCTGTATGCGGCATACACGGCACCGCATCCCGGCCAGCCACGGGCCGTGGTCGCCCGCGTCTCCCCCAAGAACTGACCCCCGCACCACCGCACACCAACGAATCGGCGATTCAGAACAAGGGAGAACCGACCCATGGACACCATGCGTGACCGCTTCATCACCACCGCGTCGCGGCTGCTGGACGACGACCCCAGGCTGGCCGTGGTGCTGGCCGAGATCAGCCGGGACGGCTTCGACCGCGCCGCGCGCGCCCATCCGGACCGGGTGATCAATGTCGGTATCCGGGAGCAGCTGCTGGTCGGCGCGGGGGCCGGACTGGCACTGACCGGGATGCGACCCATCATGCATACGTTCGCCCCGTTCCTGGTGGAGCGGCCCTTCGAGCAGGTGAATCTCGACTTCGGGCATCAGGGCGTGTCCGGGGTGCTGGTCAGCGCCGGAGGTTCGTACGACTGGCCCGCCGGCGGCGTCACCCACATGGCCCCCGGCGATGTCGCACTGATGGACACCCTCGACGGCTGGACGGTGCAGGTGCCGGGCCACCCCGACGAGGCGGAGGCGCTGCTGCGGCAGGCTGCCTCCGGGGAGGACAAGGTCTATCTGCGGCTCTCGCTCCAGCAGAACGAGCGGGCCCGGGCGGTCGGCGCCGGTGCCGGGTTCACGCCGGTGCGGGAGGGGAGCAGCGGGGTGGTGATCGCCGTCGGCCCCATGCTCGACAACGTCCTGGCAGCGACGGACGGCCTGGATGTGACGGTGCTGTACGCGACAACCGTGCGCCCCTTCGACGCGGCGGGACTCCGGCGCGCGGCCGGCGGCCGGAAGACGGCGGATGTGGTGATCGTCGAGCCGTACCTGGCGGGCACGTCGACGGGCGCCGCCAACGATGCGCTCGCCGATCTGCCGCACCGGGTGCTGGGGCTCGGGGTGGGTAAGGCGGAGCTTCGCCGGTACGGACAGATGGACGAACACCTCGCCGCACACGGACTCGATCCGCACGGGCTGCGGGGGCGGATCACCGGATTCCTGGGCGCCTGACCGGGGCCGGGCAGTCCGCAGCGGAGCCGCACCTGCCCCACAGCAGAGTCACAGAGGGCCCTGCCGACCCATTGACCCCGCGGAAGACGAGAACCTACTCTGAACGGCGTACTCCAGAAAGCGCTTTCTATATCCCGCAGCCGGCATCTACCGCACAGGGAGCGCCCATGAGTCACCATCCGTTCAGCAGAGATCCGTCGCGAGGATTACCCTCACCTGTCCTCGCCCTCACCGCACTTCTCGCCCTGATCTTCGGCCTGTTGGTGGCCTCGCCGCCTCGCGCCCACGCGGCCCCGTTCCGGGTCCTGGTCTACTCCGAGGTCACCAACTTCAGGCACGACTCCATCCCGGCAGGGATCGAAGCGATCAAGAAGCTCGGTGCCGAGAACGGCTTCGACGTGGAGGCCACCGACGACTCGGCCGTCTTCAATGACACCGATCTCGCCCGCTTCCAGGCCATCGTCTTCAACAACACCAACTCCACTCCGCAGACGGGTGACTTGCTGAATGCCGACGAGCGGGCCGCCCTGCAGAAGTACATCCGGGCGGGCGGCGGCTGGGTCGGGCTGCATGCCGCCTCGGCGAGTGAGCGCGACTGGGACTGGTACGAGGGCCTGGTCGGCGCGATCTTCGACCAGCATCCCGCCGTGCAGACCGGCCGGGTCAAGGTGCTCGACCATGCGCACCCCTCCACCAAGGGCCTTCCGGACCTCTGGGAGCGTACGGAGGAGTGGTACAACTGGCGCACCAATCCGACCTCCAAGGTGCACACGCTCGCGCAGATCAAGGTACGCGACGGCATCACCGGTCTGGACGAGGGTGTGGACCATCCATGGTCCTGGTGCCAGAACTACGACGGCGGCCGCTCCTGGTTCACCGCCGGCGGCCATGCCTCGTCCGCCTTCCAGGAGGAGGGCTTCGTCAAGCATCTGCTGGGCGGCATCGAGTGGGCCGCGGGCGCAAAGTCCGGTGACTGCACGGCAACTCGAACCGGTTCCTTCCAGCGCACGGCACTGGCCACCAGCGACCTCGCCGACCCGTTCGAGCTGGCGGTCGCCCCGGACCGCCGGGTGTTCTTCGCCCAGCGCACCGGGCAGCTCAAGGTCATCGACCAGCAGACCATGAAGGTCACGACGGCGCTGGACTTCGCGTACGCGCCGGAGATGACCAGCCAGTCCGACGGGCTGCTCGGTCTCGCGCTCGATCCGGGCTTCGCCACGAACAACTGGCTCTATCTGCTGCATTCCGACAAAACCGAGAAACGGCTCAACCTCTCCCGCTTCACGGCCACCGGCAACACGGTCGACCCCGCCTCGGAGAAGAGGCTGCTGACCATTCCGACCTGGCGCGGCGAGGGCCGGGCCAACTCCCATATGGCCGGTTCGCTCGCCTTCGACAAGGACGGGAATCTGTACGCGGCGACGGGTGACAACACCGACCCGTTCGCCTCGGACGGTTTCAGCCCGATCGACGAGCGCGAGGGCCGTCGCGCCTGGGACGCCCAGGGCACGGCGGGCAATACGAACGATCTGCGTGGCAAGATCCTGCGCATCACCCCGAAGGACGACGGCACATACACCGTCCCCGAGGGCAATCTCTTCGCGCCCGGTACGGAGAAGACCCGTCCGGAGATCTACGCGATGGGGATGCGCAACCCCTTCCGGATCACCACGGATCCGCTGAGCGGCGCGCTGATGGTCGCCGACTACGGCCCGGACGCCACGGCCGCGGTCGCCGATCGCGGGCCGGAAGGCACGGTCGAGTACACCCGGATCACCAAGGCGGGGAATTTCGGCTGGCCGTACTGCATCGGCAACAACACCCCTTTCAACGACTACGACTTCACAACGAGGACCTCCGGTCCGAAGTTCGACTGTGCGGCGCTCGTCAACGATTCGCCGAACAACACCGGGCTGCGGAATCTGCCGCCCGCGCAGCCCGCGACGGTCTGGTACGCCTACTCCGCATCCGCCGAGTTCCCGGAGCTCGGGACCGGCGGCGGTGGCCCGATGAGCGGTCCGGTCTACGACTACGACCCCGACAACACGTACCGCACCAAGTTCCCCGAGTACTTCGAGGGGAAGTGGTTCACCTACGAGCTGACCCGGCAGTGGTTCAAGACGTTCTCCCTCCAGCAGAAGGACCAGACCTTCACCGATCCGCGGTTCGCTCCCGTCAAGGCCGGTGAACTCCAGTCGATCAACGGTGTCTTCGCGGAAATGAAGTGGAATCAGCCGTTCGATGCCGATTTCGGTCCCGACGGGGCGCTGTACGTCATCGACTTCGGGCGCGGCAGCGGCACCGGCCGCGGCGGCAGCAACGAGGGGGCGGGCATCTACCGGATCGACTACGTCGGTGACGGACGGCTGCCCGACGCGAAGATCACCGCGAGCCAGGACAACGGTCCGGCGCCGCTCACCGTCGCGTTCTCCAGTGCCGGCTCCGGGCTTCCGGACGGCCGGGCGGTCACGTATGCCTGGGACTTCGACGGCAACGGCACCACGGACTCGACGGAACCGAACCCCTCGTACACATACCGCACCAAGGGTCTCACCACGGCCCGGCTGACCGTCACCGGGCCCGGTGGTCTGACCGCGCAGGCGGTGCGGGACATCACCGTCGGCAACGCCCGGCCCGAAGTGACGATCAAACAACCGCCGAACGGAGGGATGTTCAGCTTCGGCGACACCATCCCGTTCACGGTGCAGGTGAAGGACAAGGAGGACGGGAGGAACGGACTGCCGATCGACTGCTCGCGGGTGGTCGTGCAGTCACAGCTCGGCCATGACTCGCATCTGCATCCGCTCGACAACTACACCGGTTGCGCGGGCGAGATCGTCACGGATGCCGGGGACAGCCACGGCCCGGGCCAGAATCTGTATTACGGGATCACCGCCCGCTACGAGGACAAGGGCGCCCCGGACGCCCCGGCGCTCACCGGCTCGACCTCGTTGACGCTGCGCACCGCGTTCCGTGAGGCGGAACACTTCACGGCGACAGGCGGCGCGCACGGCGGAGTGGTGGTCGGCAACAGGACCGACGCGTCCGGCGGGAAGCGGCTGACGGAGATCGAGGACGGTGACTGGATCAGCTTCGATCCGGTGCATCTGAAGAACATCGACTCGGTGACGGTAGGCGCGGCCTCCGGCGGGATCGGTGGCAGTGTCGAGTTCCGGGCCGGTTCCCCGACGGGGCAGCTGCTCGGAAAGGTGACCGTGCCGAACACCGGGGACTGGGGCAAGGTCGTCTCGCCGACCACGGCCCTGGAGGACCCGGGGAGCAGCGTGAAGCTGTACGCGGTGTTCACCAACCCGGAGTGGTCGAGCGACAAGGCCGACCTGTTCGCCGTGGACTGGCTGCACTTCAACGGGTCCGCCGTCGAGAAGAATCCCGGCACGCGAGTCACAGTGATGGCGGACCCGGCCACCGGCAGCTCGCCACTCGCCGTCTCGCTGAGCAGTGCGGTCAAGCCGGCGGCCGGGCGCACGATCACCTCCTACCACTGGGACTTCGGCGACAACGTCAAGCCCGCAGGGCCCGAGGGCGCCACGGCGACGCACACCTACGGCCGCAAGGGTGCGTACACCGCGCATCTGACGGTCACCGACGACAAGGGCGACACGAGCACCGGTTTCATCCGCATCGACGTGAGCTGAGCGGCGTCGACTGAGAGGAGACAGACGATATGAACGGCACACGACGTGCGTTTCTCGGTACGGCTCTGGGTGTCGCCGCGACCGCCGGGCTCGGTACGGCCCCGGCGTCCGCCTCGGATTCCGGGCGCTGCCGCCGCATCCCGCCATCCGGGATCGGCATGCACCTGTACACCATGCGGACCCCGCTGGCGACGGACTTCCGGGGCACGCTGGAGCGGCTGGCGGAGATCGGGTACGCGACGGTCGGGGTGAGCGGCAGGCACGGCAACAGCGCGGCCGACATCCGGCGGATGCTGGACGAGACACGGCTCAAGGCAGTCCTCGAACATGTCGCGTACGACATCGTGAAGGGCGCCAGGCTGCCGCAGGCGCTGGAGGACATCCATACGCTGGGCGGCAAGTGGATCGTCGTACCCAGTCTGCCCGGATCGCTGCACAGCCCGGCCGGATACCGGGAGGCGGCCCGGGAGTTCAACAAGGCGGGACTGGCCGCCCGCGAGTCCGGGCTGAAGCTGCTCTACCACAATCACGGCACGGACCATCAGGTGGTGGACGGAGTCAGCCTGTACGACATCCTGCTCGCCGAGACCGATCCGGAACTCGTCGGCTTCGAACTGGATCTGTACTGGGCGGCCAACGGTGGCGCCTCGGCGCCGGGCGAGCTGTTCGTACGCCACCCCCGGCGCTTCCCGGCGCTGCATGTGAAGGACATGACGCCGAACGGGGACTTCGCGGATGTCGGGTCGGGGGTGCTGGACTTCCCGGCGATGTTCGACACGGCGCGGCGGGGCGGGGTGAAGCAGTGGCTGGTGGAGCACGACTCGCCGACTGATCCGTTCGCCTCGGCGCTCGCCAGCTATACGTATCTGTCACGGCTGCGGTACTGAGCGGACCGGCGCGCGCAGCGGCCCCGGAGAGCGATCCGCCTCCCCGGGGCCGCTGTGTGCTCAGTGGGCGGCAAGCAGCTTCCCGTACCAGGCGAGGGTCGCGTCCACGGTGGCCGGGAGAGCGGTGGACCAGATGACGGCATGGGCCGGGGCGGACGCGGGGGTGGCCCGCCGAGTGGCTGCATCCGTACCGGGAGCGGTCGGCGACGCCTGATTGCCAACACGGGCGCGGCGGGTGCGGTGCTCGCCCGGGCGCAGCTGCACGGCTCGGCCGGTCTTGAGGCGGCTGGTCAGTCCGCGGGCATGGGGCATACCGGCGCCACGCCGCCGGCCGTGCAGACCGGGATGCCGACGGTCGCGTTCGCGCCGGTGTGACGCCCGGGGGCATCACCGGGCGCCTTGCCGTGCGGGCCCGGGCGCCCCCGGGTCGCGGCGGGACGGACCGCCCCGATCAGTCGTGGGCGGACGCCGCGCCGAGCAGATCGCGGATGTGTGCCGCCGCATCCCGGAATTCCGGGCGGCCCACCGTCTCGCCGTACTCCCGTTCCGCGTCCAGTCCCACCTCGATGATCTCGGTGATGGTGCCGGGCCGTGGGCTCATCACCACCACCCGGTCGGCCAGATAGACCGCTTCCGAGATCGAGTGGGTGACCAGCAGCACGGTGGTGCCGGTCTCCCGCCAGATGCGGTTCAGTTCCATGTTCATCTGCTCACGCGTGAGGGCGTCGAGCGCGCCGAACGGCTCGTCCATCAGCAGCACCGGCGGTTCGTGCAGCAACGCGCGGCACAGCGCCACCCGTTGCTGCATCCCGCCGGACAGCTCGTGCGGATACGCGTCCTCGAAGCCGCCGAGCCCGGTCATCCGAATCAGCTCGTCGGCCCGGTCGCGCGCCCCGGCCGCGGGCATCTTCCGGATCTCCGCCTGCAGCAGGATGTTGCGGCGCGCGGAACGCCACTCCAGGAGGGCGGCTCGCTGGAACACGTAACCGATGTCGTGCCGTGGGCCCTTGACCCGTTCGCCGCCGAGCCGGACCTCGCCCGAGGACGGCTTCAGCAGTCCGGCGACCAGCTTCAACAGGGTTGACTTGCCGCATCCGGACGGTCCGACCAGGGCGACGAACTCGCCCGGCGCCACGTCGAGCGAGACCTCGCGCAGGGCGGTGACATCGCGGTTCTTGCTGCGGAACCGGACCGAGACGTCCGACACGCCGACGGCCGGGGTGACGGCGTGTCGGTCGCTCGCACCGAGCGGGTCCCGGGGCTTCGCGTCCTGCTTCGGCATCGTCATCCCTTCAGCGCCGTCTTCGCGTCCCAGTACTCCGCCACGGACTTGGGCTTGCTGACCATTCCGGCCTCGGCGAAGACATCGATGGTCTGCTGCCAGTCCGCCTCGTCGTTGACCCCGGGCGCCTTGCCCTCGGTCGACGTGGTGTGCAGCAGCGTGAGCGTCGTCCTGAACTGCTCCGCGAGCACGGTCTTCGGCGGCAGCTGCTCCGACGCCCCGTCCATGGCCGCGACCGCAGGCTCGGGCGCCTTCGCCGCGGCGGCCCATGCCTCGCTGACCGCGTGCACCATGCGTCCTGCCAGCTCGGACCTGGAGGTGAGCAGCTTCTGCCCGGCGAGCAGACCGTTGGAGTAGAAGTTCAGCCCGTTCTCGGAGAAGCGCAGATACGAGACGGTTTTCTTGGCCTTCTCCTGCATGGTCGGGCCCTGGTCGCTGGCGTAGCCGAGCAGTCCGTCGGTCTTCCCGGAGATCACCGCGGCGATCTTGCCCGCCGGGTCGGTGTTCTGGACCTTCACCTCCGACGCGTCGATGTTGTTCTTCTTCAGAAAGATCGGGAATGTCTTGGAGAGCGCGTCACCGGCCGTCCCGGCGATCGTCCTCCCCTTCAGATCGGCGGGCGACCCGATGCCCTTGGAGTCGAAGGACTGCACGGATGCGGGGGTGGTCTGCAGGAAGACGCCGAGGCTCTTGACCTGCACGCCCTGGTCGACCGCGGCCAGCAGCGCCGGGGTGTCGGCCCAGCCGAAGTCGGTCTGTCCGGCGGCGGTCGCCTGCACCGTCTTCTGTGAGCCCTGGCCCGCCTGGATCGTCAGGTCGATGCCGTGCTTCTCGAAGATCTTCTGCTGCTTGCCGTAGTAGAACGGCGCGTGTTCGCCGTACGGATACCAGTTGAGCGTCAGCGTGACCTTGTCCAGCTTCTTGCCCGAGTCACTGGTGGAGGTCGACGCGTCGTTCCCGCCGCAGGCCGTGGCCAGCAGGACAAGAGGTACAACACCGATCAGAAGTCTGCGCGCGTGCATGGGGTGGCCCTTCTCGCAACGGGGTCTGTCACAGCAATCAATGGGTGATGCTCGGTACGGGACGGGGTGGGGTGGCGTTCAGTACGAGGTGGTGGCCGGCGCGTCGCGGCGGCTGGCGTGCCAGGGGAGCAGGAGCCGCTCGGCGATCTCGACGACAACGAAGAGGACGACGCCGATCAGGGACATCACCAGCAGCCCGGCGAACAGCATCGGTGTGTCGAGGTTGCCGTTGGCCTGCAGGATCACATAACCCAGCCCCTCGTTGGCGCCCACGAACTCGCCGACGACGGCGCCGGTGACGGCCAGGGTGACCGCGACCTTGAGACCGGAGAAGAGATGCGGAAGGGACGCCGGGAAACGGATCTTGAGGAAGGTCTGCCAGGGCTTCGCACCCATCGTCGCCGACAGCTGGAGCATCTCCGGGTCGACCGCTTTGAGTCCCGTGACCATGGAGATCACCACAGGGAAGAAGGCGATCAGGACGGCGATGAGGATCTTCGGCGCGATGCCGAAGCCGAGCCAGACGACGAACAGCGGCGCGATCGCGATCTTCGGTACGACCTGGGCGAACAGCAGAATAGGGTAGAGCGTGCGCTCGACGGTCGAGGAGTACACCATGACCACGGCCGCCAGCACGCCGACGGCCACGGCGATCACGAAGCCGAGCAACGTCTCGTACGTGGTCACCCAGCTGTGCTGCCAGAGATAACTCGTCTTCCCCGTGAGGACATCGAGCGTCGCACCGGGCGACGGCACGAGATACGACTCCACCAGCTCGGCTGCCGAGATCGCCCACCAGGCGACGAAACAGACCAGCAGCAGGGCGACCGGGCGCCAGCTCTGCTCGGCCGCCCGCGCCAGTCGCTCCCCCGCGGACGGCCCAGCCCGCCGGGCAACACCCGCCACTTCGGCGGGATTTCTGGTCAACGCGCTCTGGCTCACGGTGAACTCCATGCACTTCGGTGGTAGTTGTGGAGAGCTGTGCAATCCTGCGATGACGGAGAAGGCGCTTTCAGAAAGCGCTTTCTGATAAGGTGCCGCCACGCTAATGACTGCCTGCACGCACGGTCAATAGGTCGTCCTGAAGTTTCGGGACCCTGCCGCCACCGCGCCCTTGGGGGTCGAGTTGAGTGATCGCGTGACCAGCGGACGGGCGACGCGGGACCGTCCGGGAGCGCGCCGCACCGTCGCGGCCGCGGCCCATGTGACGCTCGACGCCGTGGCCCGGGAGGCCGGCGTCTCACCGGCCACTGCTTCGCGGGCGCTCAACGGTACGGCCACGGTCCGCGACGATCTGCGACAGCGGGTGCACGCGGCGGCGGAACGGCTCGGCTACATCCCCAACGCACATGCCCAGGCCCTCGCCAGTTCCGCCAACAACCGCACGGTGGGCGTCATCTGTCATGACGTCAGCGACCCGTACTTCGCCGCGATCTCCAGCGGTGTGATGCGGGCGGCCGCGGAACGCGGGCTGCTCGTCATGCTGGCCTCCACGTTCCGGGAGCCGGCGCGGGAGATCAGTTACGTCTCCATGCTGCGGGCTCAGCGCGCGCGGGCGATCCTGCTGATCGGCTCGGGCTTCCAGGACCGCGCATGGGAGCGGGCCATGGATACCGAGCTGGAGCCGTATGTCAGGGCCGGCGGGCGGGTGGCGGTCGTCAGCCGGCACCGCAGCCTGCGGGTGGACACCGTGCAGCCGGAGAACCGGGCGGGGGCGGCTGCACTGGCCCGGGCACTGGTGGGGCTGGGGCATCGGAGGTTCGCGGTTCTCAGTGGGCCGCCCGAGCTGACGACAGTCTCCGACCGGTTGGCAGGGTTCCGGGAGGGGCTCGCCGAGGCAGGCATCGGGCTCGGCCAGGTGATGGAGGGGGCGTTCACCCGTGACGGCGGGTACGAGGCGGCGCGGCGGCTGCTGCTCGCCACGGCGCAGGTGCCGTCCCGCGCCCGGCCGACGTGTGTCTTCGCGGTGACCGATGTGATGGCGGTCGGGGCGTTGGCGGCGCTGCGGGAGTCGGGGGCACGGGTGCCGGAGGATGTGTCGCTGGCCGGGTTCGACGACATCCCGCTGGTACGGGAGTTGTCGCCGCCGCTCACGACAGTGGCGCTGCCCCTGACATCGATGGGCGAGAGCGCCATCGCGCTGGCACTGCGGGAGGTGGGGGCCGGGAAGCGGGCCCGGGTGGTGCGGGTGGAGGGTGAGGTGGTGTTGCGAGGCAGTACGGGAGTGCCCGGGCGCGGGGTACGGTGACCCGGGGGCGACCAGGGGCCGCTGCGTCCTCCATCGCCGGACGGGCTTGATGATGCCGGGCCGGCTCGAACCCCCGCGCGTTGCACTGCGGAGATCGCCGGCCCCGGCCCGTCCGGCGAACTCGGCTCCATCGAATCCGGCATCGGCCAGCAGGAGCACCGTGCGGTCCAGCACAATCAACAGGCTTCCTGTGTAGGTGAGTTCGCCGTCACTCTCGGGGCCGAACGCGGCGGCCAGCACAGCACGGGTGCCACACTCGACCAGGACCACGAGTCGCAGCAGCGGGTAGCCGAACTCCACGCTCTCGCCCGCTCGCTTGGGATAGCGCCGGGCGAGCGCCCTCCGATGCCGGGTCGCAGTACACATCGTTCGCGCTCGCCGAACACCTCGACCGGGCAGGCATCGCCGCGTCGATCGGCTCGGTCGGCGCGCCTACGACAATGCCCTGATGGAGTCCACGATCGGCCTGTTCAAAACTGAGTTGATCAAGCCCCGCCAGCCCCGGAAGACACTCTCCGAGGTCGAGCTGGCTACCGCCGAATGGGTCGACTGGTACTGCCACCGCCGACTGCACGGTGAGATAGGGCACATCCCACCCGCCGAATACGAGACCAACTACTACCGCGAAACCACGAAACCCCAGGTCACAGTCACGACCTAGAGTCTCGATCAAACCCGGAACGGTTCACATCAAGGGGAAGCCTCAGTGCGTGCCTGTCCCCCGCCACTTGGGCGGGGACAGTTGCCGGTCAGGAGTCGTGCAGCCAGATGCGAAGTGTGCCCAGTGTGTCGAATCCGCCGGCCTGTGCGTGCGCGAGATCGTCCCCGTGTTCGTATCCGACGAGGGGAAGGCCGGGGAAATGGGGCTCCCCTGTCGCTTCCGTGGGTCGTTGACCTGGGCTGATATGCAGAACACGCCGTACCCCGGCTACGTTTCGACTTGCGACGGTACGAAACGG
>NZ_JBITER010000015.1:0-176463 GCF_044455345.1 Streptomyces sp. NPDC051286
CGAGTTCGAACGCACCATCAGCGAAGCACGAGCCGAGCACCACCAGAAGGACCAAGCCGCGTAAGGAAGGCCTCTACGTTTCCAGGGGATTGACATCCACGACCTCCCCAGGGAGCGACAGCACGACAGGCCACTACTCCCACGGGACCGCCGACCCTACGCCCGACCAGCGGAAACGCAGACCTCAAGTCCGGAAAGACAACAGCTTATAACCCGGACCACCGATTGATCACAACTCAATACGAGCCCTAGAGCTCAGAGGGCGATCGGCTTGTATGCCAAGGCCCGGTCGACGATCTCTTCGGCGCTCAACTCCTGGTCGGAGTCCCAGTAGATGTAGTCGCTGATGTGGGGGCACACCAGTCCGCGCTCCAGGGCGTCGAGGATCTCGCCTGTCTCCGATTCGTCGGCAACAACGTCCAAGAGGCACTGGACTAGGGACACGGCCTCTGCGCGGCTCATCGTTCGCTGCGGCTGCATGGTCACCGCGCCGTCGTCAGTCGGTGGCCGTCGTGGCTCCGGACATGAGGGCCTGCCCCGTCGAGGGCGTCGAGTAGCCGGACCGCGTACACCTCTGCCATCCGCTCAGCGACCTCTTCGGGGGTGAGCCAGTCAACTGCCGTCGACTCGGCGGAGGTTCGCTCGATGCCTCCTGACGGCTTGCAGCGGAACACCAGGGCGACGATGCCGCGGGTCGTGTTCTTGTAGACCCCTGTGAGCTCGTCGACCTCGACCCGGATGCCGGTTTCTTCCCGGCGTGTACCTGCAGACGCCGTACGGGACTTCATTACCCGCGAGATCGAGGAGGTTGCCTGATGGCCTCCCAGCGCAAGCGCAACCCCAACGGCGCGGGCACGATCACCAAGCGCAAGGACGGCCGCTATCAGGCTGCCGTCTACGTCCTCCAGCCGGATGGCACCCGGGCTCGCAAGTTCGCCTACGGCAAGACCTGGGCTGAGTGCGACGCCAAGCGCCGCGAACTACTCGACAAGGTCGACCAGGGCGTCCCCGTGCCCACCCGTTCGGCCAGGCTCTCGGAGTGGCTGCCGTACTGGCTCGACAACATCATCAAGCCCCGGCGCAAGCTGAGCACGTACGACAAGTACGAAGCTCACGTGCGGCTCTACGTCGTGCCCATGCTGGGCTCGAAGCGGCTGGAATCTCTTGGCGTTGCCGATGTCCGGCGCTTCATCGTTCAGCTGGAGAACAAGACGACCGCGGCCACTGCCAAGGAGTCTCACCGCGTGCTGCGCACGGCTCTCAGCGCCGCCTGCCGCGAGGAACTGGTGACCCGGAACGTGGCCGCCCTCGTCGAGCCGCCGCGTGCCAAGTCCCGGGAGCTGAGCCCCTGGACACTCGACGAGACCCTGGGCTTCCTCGCCGCCGCCCGTAAGGACCCGCTGTACGCGGCCTTCGTGCTCGCCATCGCCATGGGCCTCCGCCGGGGCGAGATCATCGGTCTCCGCTGGACCGATATCGACCTGGACAACCGCGTGATCTACGTCCGGCAGCAGACCCAGCGACGGCGCGGAGTCCTCTATGACGACGAGACCAAGAACCGCCGCCATCGTGCCCTGCCGCTCCCGGCGATGTGCATCCCGCCGCTGCGCTGGCATCGGATGCGCCAGGCGGCCGCGAAGCAGCGTGCGGGGGAGTCCTGGGACGAGAACGGCCACGTCTTCACCACCCGCACCGGTCGCCCGGTCGAGCCGCGCAACGTGTACCGCTCCTTCACCCGCGTAGCCGACTCCGCCGGCCTCCGCGTCGTCCGGCTGCACGATGCCCGGCACGGCTGCGCGACGCTCCTCACCGCGGCCGGGGTCGCGCCCCGCGTCGTGATGGAGATCCTCGGGCACAGCCAGATCAGCATCACCATGGACGTCTACACGCACGTCGTCCACGACACGCAGCGCGAGGCCATCAGCCACATGGACCGGCTGCTCAAGAGGCGCCCTAGCCGTGAGTGACCGCCCTCGTTGATGTCAAAAACTGATGGCAAAGGCCCCGGACCATGATCGGTCCGGGGCCTTTTGCCTGGTGCCCCCGGCAGGATTCGAACCTGCGACACCCGCTTTAGGAGAGCGGTGCTCTATCCCCTGAGCTACGAAGGCGGGGATCTGTCGGAAAACGTGTCTGAAAGTCTGCCGAGGTAGGCGGACCGATCAGGCGTGCTTGGCGACAGGTCGCGGTGGCAGCCCGGGAGGGCGTAGCCACCGCGGTCAGTGTAGCGGGTGGTGCATGATCCGTAGGCGGAGATACGTGCGCACTGGCTCAGGCAGCGAGGGCGTGGATGATCTTTGCTCGGGCGGCGGAGTTGCTGAGCCAGGCGTAGCCGATGTAGATCGGCAGCGCCGAATCGGCCCGGCTGTCGCCGCTCACGCGCGGTCCGATCCGGGAACGCGACTGGACCCGCCCCGGCGGGACGCGGGGCCGGGCCGGCTGTCAGACGTCTGCGGAAGCCGGACCGCCCACGGGCGTCGTCACCGCGATGCGCACCGCGCCGGTGTTCGAGGCTGCGACCTGTGCGATCGTGCCCTCTTCGGGGTGGCGGGCGACGACGACAGGGGTGCCCCCGCGCGTCGGCACCTGGCGCACGCTCCATCCCTCGCTCTGGAAGTACGCCTGCGCGAGTGCCAGGGCCCGTGCCGTCTCGTCCTCCGGCAACGGTTCGCTCGACCAGGTGTGGTGGACCGAGGTCCCGGACTCGCCCTGGACCGTGCTGAGGCCTTCCCCGGGCTGCGTGGGCGCCGACTCGATCCGCAGGGCGTCGTAGATCCGGCTGGAGTGGGCGAGGGCACGGCGCGTGGTGGGATTGTCGGCCTGCAGGTCCCCCAGTGCGGCGGGGTCGGCCATAGTCGACGCCGAGGACTTCCCCGGCGGGAGGAAACAGGGCGATGTCACCTTGAGAGAGGCGAGGCCCGCGCCCTTGGCGCGATCCACGACGCCGGTTATGGCGTCCATCCAGAAGTCGTCGGGCTCCGTACGCATGTAGACCGACGGAAAGGGGCCGGACCAGTCGTCCTCGCCCGACGAGTTGTACTTGTAGCCCTGCTTCAGCCAGGCGTCTCGTGCCTGCCGCACGAGGTTCTTGGCCTCGACCCCCGGAACACCGGTCAGTTTGTAGGCGAGGGTGACCTGCACGCGGTCGTCAGGGCCGTGGTCGTCTCTGGCGATGCAGGGGCCAACGGGCTGGGGGCCGATGCGCTCCAGTGTCGGCTTGGGGGACATCCCGTCCACCGCCTGGTGAATGATTTCCTCTGCCCGGTCGATCGCCTGCTGCTCATTCATCGTGACCTGCTTCGGTGTCTCTCCGCCGTTTTCCTGTCCGTCCTCCTGCGCCCCGCACGCGGTCACCGTGATCGTCATGGCCAGCAGTGCGGCAGCCGGGATTACTTTGCGTAGATTCACGGCTGTCCTCCAGTAATGATCTTTGCCAGGCTGCCAAGGGGCTTTTCGTCCCAGTACTGGGAGTGCGCGGGCATCATTTCGCCGCCCGAGCCCGGCAACTTCCCGTCGGGGACGTCGAAGACCCTGCCGCCGAAGTTGTCGGAGACCGGGTCGGTTCCGTGGACGATCGAGTGGTTGTCGAAGAGCTCCATGTACGCCTTCGGGTTGAGGGGGGCCAGGGGGCCTGCCGGGGGCGGGGCGAGGTTGATGAGGTCGTTCTTGGCGGTGGCCGCGAAGACACGGTCTGGCGCGATGTTCAGGTCCTTCGCGTGATCCACGCCCACGCCCGGACTGCCCACCATGATCGCGTTGTCGACCGGCAGGTCCAGGTGGGATCTCATCGTCTGGCCTGCCACCAAGGACCCATAGCTGTGACCCAGGAGTGTCTGGTTCACGTCGCGATGATTGGCTTCCTCGATGCCCTGCAGGAAGTTGCCCAGTGGCTCCTCTGCCTTGTCGGCCCACTTGGTCTCCGTCGCATCGGTCGCGATGGCCTGCGGGGCGTCGTACCCGAGCCACACGATCGATGCCGTCGAGTGGGCGGGATCCTGGCGCTCCGCCTCCAACTGGAGTGCCGCAGCCCTGCCGACGTCCCCGTCGATGGACTCCAGCTTGGCGAACGTGCCGGGCACGTACGTCACCACGTTGTCGGCGGTGTCCGGATTTCCGATGGAGACGATGGCGCGCCCCATGTCGTTGCCGTCGAATCCGAGCAGATAGGGGCGATTGCTCTCGCTCGTGTAGCTGTCGAAACGACTCTGGATGGCGTCCATGCCCTTGTAGCCGTTCTCAAGCTGCTTCTTCTTCTCGTTCCACTCCTTCCACTCCTCGGTCGGGACCATCGCGCCCTTCACGTCGCGACCCGTGATGGGGCTGATGTAGGGCTTGTAGTGCTCCGGTTCCTTCTTGAGCCAGGCGTCGTACTCCACCTGCTTGGCGGCGCGTTGTTCCGCGAGCACCATGCGGTTCGCGTCGTCGCGTACGTCGGAGGGAAGGCCATCGAGCGCTCCGATGCTCGCGGGGTGCATGGAGACGTAGGCTGCGCGCTGCTCCTCGGAGAGGTCTTTCCACCAATTGGCGTTGTCCTGGGGCCAGCCGTTCTTGGGCGGTGGCTTGATCGTGTCGAGGTAGGCATCGGCTGTCTCGCGCACGCCCCCCGTGTCCGACGTGACGTCCGTCCAGTCCCGGGCGGACACGGTCAGGTCGTCATCGGCCTTGAGGGCCCGTACTTTCGGCGCCCACTTCGCGTCCGCGTCCGTGGCTTCCTTCAGCGCGTCGGCGATCCGATTCGCGTACCCCATCGCCTTGCCGTAGTTCGGGTTCGGGTGGATGTTCGCCGCCTGGCGCTCCAGGGCATCGGAGGTCTGGCTGCCTCCGGCGCTCCCGGTCACCGTGCCGCCGTCAGCGACCTTCTCGTCGCCCGGCTTCTGACCCGCTGGATACGCGACCGAGCCGTCCCCGTTCACCCTGCAGCCGTCCGCCTGGGCGTCCTCGACCGCCGCGGTCAGCTTCTGCTTGGCGGCCGCCATGTCGTAGGCGAACCCGTTGAGGGCCGTGCTGATCACGCCGCATTCGGTCAGGGCGTAGTGGAAGTTCTTCGCCAGGGCTTGAAGCTGCCTCTGTGACGCCTCCGCCGCCTCACCGTTCAATGTCTTGCGCATGCCCGCGGCGACGGTCTTCTCGATGTGGTCCTTGGCCGCCTGGGCCATGCTGCCCATGGAGCGGTATCCGTCGGCGGCGTCCTCGAACTCGGACGGTTTGAAGGTTTTGAGGGTGGCGTAGTCCATGCCGCCGTCACCGGCCCTGCGCCTGGCCGCCGACGGCGTCCGTGTCCGCGTACGCGAGGTTCAGCTTGTGCATCTCGCCCTTGACCGCCTCATCGGTCGTCAACAGGTCGCGGCCCACCTGCTCCAGGATCTTCTGAAGTGAGCCGCACCGCTCGCTGACGCTTTCGGCGTACTTCTTCCACGAGTCGTACACGTCTTGCTGCGCCGCCGCGCTCAGACAGCCCGTGATCTCGCCGAGCCCTGCCTGGCCGTCCTCCAGTTTGGTCAGCGCGGTGCTGACGCTCTGGCGAAGGGAGCCCACCCCTTCCCCGGCCGTGGTCCACGCCTTCTTGCTGGACGTCAGGCCGCCCGTTACGGCGCTGGGCCCGGAGCCGGGCTCAATCGGAACATGGTTGAGCCGCATCGCTACGGGCTGCCGATTCGTCACATCGGCTTTGATCTGTTCCCACTCGTCCCACGCCATGCGTGGTCTCCTCCCCGTGGCCCGGGCACCGTCCGGGAGAGCGGCATTCAACTTCCGGTGTGCTCAATGAGGTTGCTGGTGCGGACGTTACGGGTCGGGTGCGCTGCGTGACGTCCGCGCGTTCGCTCAACCGGGCCTGAGTATCCGTACCTAGGCGTAGAGGTGCGTCCGCGACTGCGTACGACGACGAGGCGTGCAGCGGGGCAGGTGAAGGGGGTGCGCGGGGCGGGGCGGTGCCTTGACGGGGGATGGGGGCGGGCATAGCGTCGCGGAGTCCTGAGCAGGCGCTTGAAAGGTCGTTCGTGCCGCACCCCGATCCGACCCCATCCGCCGCCTCCACAGCTTCCCCGTCCTCCGCCGAATCGCCCGCCGCGGCCGAATCGCCCGCCGCCGCAGCGTCCGCCGCCCGAATCGACGCCGCGCTCACCGGACCCGGCGCGCCGTTCGCTGTCGTGCGGGCTCAGGACGGCGTGCAGGCGGGCTCGCTCATCTATGCGAGCGGGCCCAGGACCCTTCGCGAGTTCGTCGAGACCACCTGGGCCTTCGGGGACCACCCGTTCCTGATCGGCGCCGGGCGCAGCTACTCGTACGGGGAGTTCTTCGCCGCCGCATCCGCACTGGCGTGCCGGATGACCGAGGAGTACGGGCTCCGCCCCGGTGACCGGGCCGTTGTTGCGATGCGCAATCACCCCGAGTGGCAGATCGCCTTCTGGGCGGCGCAGCTGGCCGGTCTGGTCGCCGTACCGCTCAACGCCTGGTGGACGGAGGGCGAGTTCGCCTACGCGCTCGACGACTGCGAGCCGCGGGTGCTGCTGGTGGACGGTGAGCGGCTGCCGCGGGTTGCCGCCTGGGCGGAGAAGGCCGGGGCGCGCGTCGTCGTCTTCCACCACCGGGACGGCGCGGTTCCGGAGGGGGTCGAGCGGTACGAGGACCTGCCCGCGCCCGACCCGTTCGCCGCACCGCCCGAGGTCGGGATCCGGCCCGAGGACGACGCGACGATCATGTACACCTCGGGCACCACAGGGCGGCCCAAGGGCGCTGTCGCCACCCAGCTCGCCCAGGCGGGGGCCGCACTCAACCCGCGGTTCCATGCGGCCGCTTCCGCGCTGGGCCGCGGGGTCATCCCGGGACAGGGGCCCGCTCCTGTCACGCTGATGACCTTCCCGTTCTTCCATGTCGCCGCGTTCACCGGTTTCTACGCTGCGATGGCCGCGGGCGGCTCGCTCGTGGTCATGCGGAAGTGGGACGCCGAGGAGGCGCTCCGGCTGATCCGGGAGCACGGCGTCACCCACTACGCCGGCGTCCCGGCCACCGCCCTTCAGCTGCTCGCCGCCGCCGAGCGTGCGGACGACCGGCTGGAGAGCCTCCGGATGCTGAACACCGGTGGCGCCGCCGCCCCGCCCGACCTGGTCGCACGGCTCACCGCCCGCTACGGCGAGCGGATCGAGCCGCGCAACGGCTACGGCCTCACTGAGACGAGCGGCGGCGTCCTGGCCAACTTCGGCGCCGAGTACCGGCTCCACCCAGGCAGTGTCGGCCGGCCGACACCCGTCACCGAGGTGCGGATCACCGGTCCGGCGGGTGAGACGCTGCCCGAGGGGGAGATCGGCGAGCTGTGGCTGCGAGGCCAGTCGCTGGTCCGTGGCTACTGGCGCGATGAGGCGGCGACGGCCGAGGCGTTCACGGACGGCTGGTTCCGGACCGGTGATCTCGCGCTGGTGCGCGACGGGCGGGTCACCATCGTCGACCGGATCAAGGACATGGTGATCCGTGGCGGCGAGAACGTGTACTGCGTGGAGGTCGAGGCCGCGCTCCACGACCACGTGGACGTCGAGGACGCGGCGGTGCTGGGGGTGTCGCATCCGGTCCTGGGCGAGGAGGTCGCGGCGGTCGTCCGGCTGCGGCCCGGTGCCACCGTCACGGCCGACGAGCTGCGGGCGCACGTCGGGCGGAGCCTGGCCGCCTTCAAGGTCCCGGCCCATGTCCTCGTGCGGGACGAGCAACTGCCCCGGAACCCGACCGGGAAGATCCTCAAGCGTGAGCTGCGCAGGGTGGTCGACGAGGAGGTCCGCACTCTCAGACGCAGCGAGGAGGGGGTGTGATCAGAGGCGGGTGACGCGGACCCGGTAGTTCCCCCTGGAGTCCTTGTCGACGACGGATATGCGTATGCCGTTGGTCCGGTCGGTGAAGCTCTGGCCGGGCTGGAACGGGGCGTCGGAGAGTTCGGCATGCACATTGGGCAGCCGCGTGCAGCCGCCGCTGTCCTTGGTGCTGTCCACGACGGAGATCGGACCCTCGCCCGTGTCGACGTCGGAGCTGACCTTGTAGATCAGTACGCCGGGCCGGCAGACCGCCTGGTCGTTGCCCGCCTGGGTCCGTACCTCCATCGCGTAGCCGGACTGCCCGGTCAGCGGCACGAAGGCCAGCTTCCGGCCGCCCCGGGTGGCAAGGGGCGTGAGGACGTGGTCGGTGGTGCCTGGCTTGGACGCGCAGCTGACCTGGTTCTTGTCGAGCCAGCCGAGTTTCCACTTGTGCCAGCCGAGGAAGTCGTTGTTGGCCCCCCAGTCCTCGGACATGATGTCCCAGTGCCCGACCGAACCGCCGCCCTCCATGGTGTAAAGGTCGGGCAGGCCGAAGATATGGCCGTTCTCGTGCGGCAGGACGCGGTAGCCGGTCTGTGCGTACGAGCCCGAGCCGTCGTCCTGGCGGCTGTAGATGAAGGACGTGTTGGAGAGCGGGGCACCATCCGCGAGCGGTGCGTCGTCGTTGCCGGAGAAGGTCACGGACAGGACGGTGTCCAGGGCGGGGGGTCCGGCGTTCGGTGTGACCAGGATGTTGACCAGGTCGTACGCGCCGAAGTCCACCTTCGGGTCGGCGAGGGCCACGATGTCCTGGACCAGGTGCCGGTAGCCCGGCTCGTACGTTGAGCCGCGCCCTATCCCGTACGCCGAGAACGGCAGAGGCATCCGAAGCCAGCTCTTCACGGGGGCGTCGGGCCGGTAGATGAGCCGGCCGTACGAACTGGTGCGGAACCAGTTGGTGGTCTGCGGGAAGAATTCGGCGAGCCGTTTGAGCGCCGGCTCCGGTCCCGGCGCGTCCGGGAAGTCGATCATCAGGTTCAGTGCGTGGACCTGGCCCGTGGAATGGGCGTACCCCGTCGGCGTCGGCATACCCTCCGACATCTGCACGCCCATCGTCGCGGCTATTCGGCACGGTCCGACCCCTGCCGCCTCGGTGCTGGTCACCGGCCCCGCGCCGGCGTGGCCGGGCGGCACGAGCGTGCTGCTGGCGGAGGCCAGAGCCCCTATGACCAGGGCGCTTGCCCCCGCCAGTGCGACCGGGTGGCGCTGGTTGCGTATCCGGCGGCGGGGCTGCTGCATAGAGGCGCCTTCGGGGTCCGCGGCAGTCGGCCGACCCTGACTGCCCTCTCTGAATCACCCTCGGGCGGGCGGTACGGCGCCGCGCGCTGGGTGCGCCGATCGGTGTAATTTCCCGCCTGCGTGATGTGACCCAGGTCACGGTGGAGCGGGAAATAACCGGGGATCGATTCCCCGTTTGAACCTGGTGTCCCCAGCTAAACGGGGAGGCGGTCCCCGCTTGCCCGAGGTTGTGCGCGCGGAGGCCATCGCAGGACCTGCACGGCCAGGAAGACCCGGAAGAGAAGGACCATCTCGTGAAAACCGCTGACCGCCCCGCCGCCGGAACCGTGCCGCGCCGTACGACCCGCCCGCGGGCCGACGCGCTGCGCAACCGGGAGCGGATCGTCGCGGCCGCGCGCGATATGTTCGTCGAGTTCGGGCCGGATGTGCCGCTCGACGAGGTGGCCCGCCGTGCAAGCGTCGGCAACGCCACGCTCTACCGGAACTTCCCCGACCGCGCAGCACTGATCCATGAGATCGTCCTCTCGGTCACCTCCCGCACCACCGAACGCGCGGAAGAGGCGGCGGCAGAGGAAGCCGACCCCTTCGCCGCGCTCTGCCGCTTCGTGCACGCGGCGGCCGACGAACGCATCGGCGCGCTCTGCCCGATGCTGTCCGGCAGCTTCGACAGGGACCATCCCGAACTGCTCGCCGAGCGTCGCCGCTTCGAAGAGGCCGTCGAAGGGCTCGTGGCGCGAGCCATGTCCGTGGGGCGCCTGCGCACCGACATCGCCGTCGGTGACGTACTGGTCGGCCTCTCCCAGCTCACCCGGCCGCTGCCCGGCATCGCCTGCCAGGGCATCGACCGCTTCGCCCACCGTCATCTCCAGCTGTTCCTGGACGGCCTGGAGGCTCCGGCCCGGTCCGTTCTGCCCGGGACAGCGGCGACCTTGGAGGTTCTGCGGCGTCGCTCATGACGCCCGTGCCCGGCTCCTGAGACAGGTTCCGGGCCGCGTGTCCGCCATGCCCTCGCCACCCGACTTACCGCACGTCCACTTCCACCACCCTCACCTCCTCCGCTTTCACCGCTGACCGGGTGCACCTCTTCGCGGTCACGGATCACGGTTCACGACTCCTCGCGTCCACGCGCGTCCTTAGGTGGCTAGCCCATGTCAAAAACAGCTGATATCCGACTTCCCGACCCCAATCGCTGGAAAGCGCTGGCCTTCATCGCGCTCGCGCAGCTGATGGTCGTGCTCGATGCCACGATCGTGAACATCGCGCTGCCGCACGCGCAGACGGCCCTCGGCATCACCGATGCCAACAAGCAGTGGGTCATCACGGCCTACGCCCTCGCCTTCGGCGGACTGCTGCTCTTCGGCGGCCGGATCGCCGACCTCTGGGGACGTAAGCGCACCTTTGTCGTCGGTCTGGTCGGCTTCGCGCTGGCCTCCGCGCTCGGTGGTGCAGCGCAGAACCAGGGCATGCTGTTCGGCTCGCGTGCGCTCCAGGGTGCCTTCGGCGCCCTGCTCGCCCCGGCCGCACTCTCGCTGCTCGCCGTGACGTTCACCGACGCCAAGGAGCGCGCCAAGGCGTTCGGCATCTACGGGGCGATCGCCGGTGGCGGCGGCGCCGTCGGCCTGATCCTCGGCGGCTTCCTCACCCAGACGCTGAACTGGCGCTGGACGTTCTTCGTCAACATCCCGTTCGCCATCATCGCCGCCGCGGGCGCGTACTTCGTGATCCGTGAGCCGGCCGGCAGCCGTAACCGCTCCTCGCTCGACATCCCGGGCGTGGTCCTCTCCGCGCTGGGTCTGGTCTCGCTGGTGTACGGATTCACCCGTGCCGAGTCCTCCGGCTGGTCGGACCCGCTGACCGTCGGCATGTTCGTCGCCTCCGGTGTGCTGCTTCTGTCGTTCGTCCTGACCGAGGCCAAGGTCGCGTCGCCGCTGCTGCCGCTCCGCGTGCTGATGGACCGTAACCGCGCCGGCGTCTACCTCTCGCTGGGTCTGGCGGTCATCGGGATGTTCGGGCTGTTCCTCTTCCTGACGTACTACCTGCAGGTCGTGAGGGGTTACTCGCCGATCAGGACGGGCTTCGCCTTCCTCCCGATGATCGCGGGCATGATCACCGGTTCGACGCAGATCGGCGCACGGCTGATGACGCGGGTCCCGGCCCGCAAGCTGATGGGTCCGGGCTTCCTGACCGCCGCCGTGGGCATGCTGCTGCTGACGCAGCTGGAGGTCGACTCCTCGTACGCGGCGCTCATCCTCCCGGCGCAGCTCCTGCTGGGACTGGGCATGGGTACGGCGTTCATGCCGGCCATGTCGCTGGCCACGCACGGGGTCGAGCCGCGGGACTCGGGTGTCGCGTCCGCGATGGTCAACACCTCGCAGCAGGTCGGCGGCGCGATCGGCACCGCGCTGCTGAACACCGTCGCCGCCTCGGCCGCGACGGCGTACGCCACCTCGCACGCCGCGCTCGGCGCGACCGACCCGCAGCTGCTGAAGCTGCAGTCGATGGTGCACGGCTTCACCGGTGCCATCTGGTGGGCGGTCGGCATCCTGGTGGTGGCCTCCGCGATCGCGGTGACGTTCATCAACGCCGGGCGTCCGTCGACCGCCCCGGCCGGCTCGGGTTCCGGTGACGCCGATGGCGTGGAGGACGAGTTCAAGGTGCCGGTCGTCGCGCACTGACGCGGGACGCGCGACGTGAAGTGATGTGAACACGGGTCTGCCCCGGTTCCGCTCAGCGGAACCGGGGCAGACCCGTATGGGTGTGCGAAGGCGGCTCAGCGGAGCCAGGGCAGGTCGGCGTCCGTACCCTCCGGCTCCAGGCCGGTGGCGATGACCTGCATGATCTCGCCGAACGAGCGCACCTGCTCCGGTGTGAGCCGGTCGAACATCGCCTGGCGTACGGCGCGGACATGTCCCGGCGCGGACCGGCGGAGCATCTCGTACCCCTCGTCGGTGAGGACTGCGTTCTGCCCGCGCTTGTCGGACGGGCAGTCCTCGCGGCGCACCCAGCCGTTCCGCTCCAGCCGGGCGACGGCGTGCGAGAGCCGGGAGCGGGTGATCTTGACGTCCTTGGCCAGCTCGGTCATCCGCATCCGGCGGCCGGGCGCCTGGGAGAGCTGGACGAGCAGTCCGTAATAGATGTGCGGCATACCGGCATCGCGTTGCAGCTGGCGGTCGAGGTGGTCTTCCAGGAGCGTGGTTGCGTGGAGGTAGGCGCGCCACACGCTCTGTTCTTCGTCGGAGAGCCAGCGGGTCCCGCCGGTGGATGCCGTGGTCATGTACCCCACTGTACGACCTTTTCTTGAAAGTTGAACTAGATGCGGCTAAGGTCTCTTTGAGTGGGAACTTGAAGCTTCAATGAGCTGATCCCACCGCCGCAGAAGACTTGCTTTGAGCAGTAGTGGATGGGGAGTGTCATGACTGTCACCGCGGAGCGCATGCCCGCCCTCTATCTCTCCCACGGTGCGCCGCCGCTGGCCGACGACCCCGTCTGGCCCGGCCAGCTCGCCGCCTGGTCCGCCGAGCTGCCGCGCCCCACCGCGATCCTCATGGTCTCCGCCCACTGGGAGGAGGCTCCGCTTGCCCTCGGCGCCACCGAGGCCGTCCCGCTCGTCTACGACTTCTGGGGCTTCCCGGAGCACTACTATCGCGTGCAGTACGCGGCCCCGGGTGCCCCGCAGCTGGCGGAGAGCGTACGCAAGCTGCTGCGCGGCGCCGGTATGCCGGTCCAGGACATCCCGGACCGCGGGCTCGACCACGGGGCGTACGTCCCGCTGGTGGAGATGTTCCCGGGCGCCGACATCCCCGTACTCCAGATCTCCATGCCGACGCTGGACCCGCAGAAGCTGATGGACATCGGCCGCAAGCTCGCGCCCCTGCGCGACGAGGGCGTCCTGATCGTCGGCAGCGGCTTCTTCACCCACAACCTGGCAGCCCTGCGGCACGCGGGCGGCGGCAACCCCGGCTGGTCGGTGGAGTTCGATGACTGGGGGCACCGGGCGCTGCAGGCGCAGGACATCGACGCGCTGCTGGACTTCGAGCGCAAGTCCCCGGCCGGGCGGCTGGCCCACCCCCGCACCGAGCACTTCGCGCCGCTCTTCGTGACGCTGGGCGCCTCGGAGGGCGAGCTGGATCAAGGGCGCAGCATCATCGACGGGTTCTGGATGGGGCTTGCGAAGCGCTCGGTGCAGTTCGGCTGAGTGCTCAGAGGGCCGGGGGGATCAGTTCGATCGAGCGGAGCGCGGCGGCCAGGGCCGTCGTGTCACCGACGTCCAGTGCGGTGTCGGTGAACTTGATGGTGTGGTCGTTGCCGTGGGCCGCCGCCCGCGCGAAGATCTCGTCCGCGGAGGATGCCGACGGCGCCGCGGTGCACGGGACGGGGTCGGCCGGGCTGTACGCGGCGGTGACCGCGGCGCTCGCGGCCCAGGCGGCGGCCAGGCTCTGCGGCCACAGTTCACGGGGGAGGGCGGGCAGCGTACGCAGCACGGCGTTGGGTGCGGTCGCGGCGTGCACCAGCATGATCGGATCGCCATGGCCGTGGGTGGCGTAGCGGTGGGTCGCCGCGCTGACCAGTTCCGCCAGCCTGGCGCGCGCCACGTCCGGGTCGTCCGCGTACTGCTCCGGCCACAGCGGGAACGTGGTGAGCAGCGCCAGCCGGTCGCGGATGCCGCCGCTCTGGTCGGCCACCGGCGGTACGGCGTCCAGCGCGGCCGCGGCACTCGGCGCGGGCGCGAGCGACGCCGGTGGGCTCAGCGCGGGCAGCGGCTGGTGGCGGGCGGCCCAGTAGCCCAGGCCATGCGCGAGCTCGGTGACCCGGGGTGCGTTCGCTCCGCCGCCGAGCAGGGTGCGCACGGCGTGGCCGACCCGGATCACGGGGTGGGTGGCGCCCGCGGCGATGCCAGGCAGCAGTCGCGGCCACCATTCGGTGAGGACGTCCTGCCAGGGGCGCCCGGCCGTCTCCTGCGCGAAGTACATCGTCCAGTCGGCGATCCTCCGCGGGTCGCCCAGGGCTTCGTGCCAGTTCTCCGCGGTGATCCGGGTCGCGGGGGCCGGCATGTCCTCCAGCTTGTGGCTGTAATAGTCGAGCCAGCGGTGGACGGCCGGTGCCTGGCCGTGCCGTACGAGCGCCTCGACGGCCATCGGCCCGTGGTTGCTCAGCCAGCCGTCGCGCTCGGGACCCGCGGCGTGGAGCCGTTCCAGCGCCTCGTCGAGCGTGCCGGTGGGGTCGACCGGTGCCAGGTCCGGTGCGCTTGCCGAGTCTGTCCTGCCTGTCCTGCCTGTCGTGTCGGTCATGCCGGAACACGCTAGGCGCGGGGCCCGCCGCCGGTAACGGGCTGCGGACCTACGTCGAGACCCCGCCGGGTCCTAGGTCTCCCGCCCCAGCCGCTTCTCGTACCAGGCCACGTCCCAGTACGTGTCGAACTTCCGGCCCACCTCGGCGTACGTACCGACATGGTGGAAGCCGAAACGTTTGTGCAGTGCGACCGAGGCGTCGTTGGGCTGGGTGATGCCCGCGTACGCGCGGTTCAGGTCCTCGTCGGCGAGCGCCTCGAAAAGCGACGTGTAGAGGAGGGTGCCGATTCCGCGTGCGGTGGCCCACGGCGCGCAGTACACGCTCACCTCGACCGATGTGGCGTATGCCGCCTTGGGGCGGAAGGGGCTGCTGGTGGCGTAGCCCAGGATCGATGCGGGGCCGACAATGCGGACATCCTGAGCAACCAGAAGGCGGTGCGGGCCGTCTTCAGGGTGGGAGCGCAGCCACGGCAGCCGCTGTTCGGGTGTGAAGGGAGCGGTATCGAATGTGAGAGCGGTCTCACATACGTAGTGGTTGTAGATGTCCGTGAGAGCCACCAGATCACCCTCGATGCCGGGCCTGACCTGCACCTCTGTACCGAACTCCGACACGGGCACTCCCCCTCGCAGCCGGACAGGGTACTGCATGATCGCGAAAATGAATGCCAGCCATGGGAATTCTGTCCGGATTCCAGTCGTTGTTTCCATCGGATGCAGGGCACCCGAGAGGGTGTCGCGACCTACTCAGCAAGGGAGCACGCATGGCAACCCGTGCCGTCGCCCGTCGTTCGTCCGCCAGTGGCGGGACCAACCGGGCAAGCAGTGTTCGCGCCGCGGGCGGAGAGATCGCCGATCGCGACCTGGTCGGCATGTACCTGGACGAGATCGCGCGCACGCCGCTGCTCGATGCCGCCAAGGAAGTCGAACTGTCGCAGACCGTCGAGGCGGGCGTGTATGCGCGGCAGATCCTCGACGGTGCGGTGGAGAGCGAAGCCGGTGGAGCGACGCGTGAGGAGCTGGAGGCGCTGGTCGCCGAGGGCGAGCGTGCCAAGGACATCTTCATCCGTTCCAACCTCCGACTGGTGGTTGCTGTAGCCCGCCGCTACCCGCGGGCAGGTCTTCCGCTGCTGGACCTGATTCAGGAAGGAAACGCAGGCCTGGTGCGTGCGGTCGAGAAGTTCGACTACGCCAAGGGCTTCAAGTTCTCCACGTATGCGACGTGGTGGATCCGCCAGGCCATCACCCGCTCCATAGCCGACCAGTCCCGTACGATCCGACTCCCCGTCCACCTGGTGGAGGAGCTCGGCCGGATCCGCCGTGTGCAGCGCGAGTTCAACCGTGAGCACGGGCGTGACCCGGAGCACGAGGAGATAGCCGCAGAGCTGGACTCCACGCCCACGCGCGTCGGTGACGTCCTCGACTGGGCCCGCGACCCGGTCAGCCTCAATATGTCCGTGGACGACGAGGGCGAGACCCAGTTCGGCGATCTGCTGGAGGACACCTCCGCGGTGTCGCCCGAGCAGTCCGTCATGACGCTGCTGCGCAGCGAGGAACTGGAGGACCTGATCGGCAAGCTCGACCACCGCACCGCGTCGATCATCCGAATGCGGTACGGCATCGAGGACGGCCGTGAGCGGACCCTCACCGAGGTGGGCAAGCAGCACGGGCTGACCCGGGAGCGGATCCGTCAGATCGAGAAGCACGCGCTGCTCGAACTGAAGCGAATGGCCCACGACACGGGTTTTGACGCTGCGGCGTGACCCCGCGTCCAGTAGCCTCCGATATGGGTCGCTTCGTACGGACCCCCTGAGCTGAGTCCCGGCGCCCACCCCCCCTGGCGCCGGGGCTCATTCCTTTGCGCCGGGATGCGCGGGCCGCTCCGCCGGTGGCGACTCGGACGGAGCGGTCGCGCGGGTCAAACGGGCACCCAGCTCACTCAGGTGCGCCACCAGTTCCGGCGGCTCGTGAGCGGTGAACTCGCAGTCGACCAGCGCCAGCCGGAGCGCCACCCACTCCAGCGAGTCCGCCATGACCGCCCGCAGCCGGCAGCTGTGCTCGCCGGTCGGCTCCAGCGGGCGGAACACCGAGGGCAGCCGGGCGGTGACGAACTCCGCCGGGGCCGCGAAGCTCACCTCGACCGCCAGTTCCGGCTGCCGGCGCTGGATGGAGTCGGCAAGGAACTCCGCGGCGTCGCCCGTGGGCAGCTTGCGTGGGGTGAAGCGGGCCCCCGTGGCGAACGGCTCGCTCACCCGGTCGACGCGGAACGAACGCCACGCCTCGCGCCCCAGGTCGTACGCCACGAGGTACCACCGCCACCCCGTGCTCACCAGCCGGTACGGCTCGACCAGCCGCTTCGTCTCGGCGCCGTCCCCCGCCCGGTAGGCGAACCGCAGCCGCTCCTGTCCGGTGACCGCAGCCGCCATCACCGTCAGTGTCTGCGGGTCGATGGTTGCACCGTCGCCGCGGGCCAGGGGCACCGTCGCGTTCTGCAGGACCGAGACCCGATGCTGCAGCCGTGACGGCAGCACCTGTTCCAGCTTCGCCAGCGCCCGCACGGACGCCTCGTCGACCCCCTCGATGGCATGCCCGGCGCCCGCCCGCAGCCCCACCGCGATGGCCACCGCCTCCTCGTCGTCGAGCAGCAGTGGCGGCATGGCGGTGCCCGCGACGAGGCGATAGCCGCCGACCGAGCCGCGCGAGGCCTCGACGGGATAGCCGAGGTCGCGGAGCCGGTCGACGTCGCGCCGGATGGTGCGCGGGCTGACCCGGAGCCGCTCGGCGAGTTCGCTGCCCGGCCACTCACGCGGTGTCTGGAGGAGCGACAGCAGATTCAGCAGTCGTGCCGGGGTATCAGTCATGGACCCAGGATGCCTGCCCATTGGGTCATGATCTGACCTAATGGGCCTCTACCTTCGTCGTATGAATTCTTCCGAATCCCCTCTGCCGTCCACGGCGGCCGCTCCCGCGGTGTCCTCGGTCCCGTCGGACCGGCGCCGGTGGTTCGCGCTCGCCATCGTGATGACCGCGGCCTTCATGGACCTTGTCGACGTCACCATCGTCAACATCGCCATCCCGAGCATCCAGCGGGACACCGGCGCCTCGTTCAGCTCGATCCAGTGGATCACCGCCGGATACGCCCTGGCATTCGCGGCCGGTCTGATTACCGGCGGCAGGCTCGGCGACATCTACGGCCGCAAGCGGCTCTTCCTCATCGGCATCGGCGGCTTCACGCTGGCCTCGGCGCTCTGCGGCTTCGCCGCGAACCCGGAGATGCTGGTCGCCTCCCGCATTCTGCAGGGCGGCACAGCGGCGCTGATGGTCCCGCAGGTGCTGTCGATCGTGCACGCCACGTTTCCGGCGCACGAGCGCGGCAAGGTCTTCGGCCTCTTCGGCGCGGTCGTCGGTCTCGGCGCGGTCTTGGGACCGCTGCTGGGCGCGCTGCTCACCGAGTGGAACATCGCCGGTCTGGAATGGCGGCCGATCTTCCTGATCAACCTGCCGGTCGGCATCGCGGGGCTGGTCCTGGGGCGGAAGTTCATCACCGAGTCCAAGGCGCCGAAGGCGCTCCGCCTCGACCTGGTCGGTGTCGCACTGGTGACGCTGGGGCTGCTGATGCTGCTCTACCCGCTGACCCGGGGGCGTGAGCTGGGCTGGCCGCTGTGGGGGTACGCGTCGATGATCGGCAGCGCGCTGGTGTTCCTGGTCCTGGTGCTGTTCGAGCGGAGGAAGGCGCGCAAGGACGGTTCGCCGCTCGTCGAACTCTCGCTGTTCCGGGTCAAGAGCTTCGCGGCGGGCATCGCCGTCCAGCTGACCTTCGGGATCGCCCTCGGCATCTTCTTCCTGGTCTGGACGCTGTACATGCAGGTCGGCCTCGGCTGGAGCGAGCTGCGGGCCGGCACGACCGGCATCCCGTTCTCGATCGCCGTCTCGTTCGCCGCCGGGATCTCCGTACAGAAGCTGGTGCCCCGGTTCGGCCGCAAGGTACTGCAGGCGGGCGCGCTGCTGATGGTCGCCGGGGTGCTGCTCTACATCTGGGAGTCCGACCGGTACGGCATGTCCATCGCGCCCTGGCAGATGGCCCTGCCGCTGGTGGTCATGGGGATCGGGATGGGGCTGATCGTGGCCCCGCTGACGGACGCGGTGCTGTCCGAGGTGCCGAAGGAGCACTCGGGGTCGGCGTCCGGGCTGATCAACACCGTGCAGCAGATGGGCAACGCGCTGGGGCTCGGCCTGGTCTCGGTCGTCTTCTTCGGGTCGATCAGCGACCGGCTGGCGCCGGACGCGGTGGGTCCGGCGTTCGCCGAGGCGTTCCAGCACTCGCTCTGGTGGGTGGCCGGGGTACTCGCGGTGATCTTCCTGGTGATGTTCGCGCTGCCCGCGCGGCCGCGCCAGCACGTGGAGGGCGGCGAGGACGTCCAGGTCGCCGACGGTGTGCCGGGCGAGGTGGCCAAGGAGCCCGTGCTGACGTCCTGAGGGTGTCTGCCCCCACGCAAAGGTGCCCGCACCCACTCGGGGGCGCGGGCACCTTTGCGTGCGGCTCGGCGGCAGCCGCCCTCGGCCATCGGGCGACGGGCGGCGCAGCGGTCAGCAGATACGCGTACGGCTCTCCATCGCCTTGCGCGCCGTCTTCTCGTCCCCGTACACCTCGCACATGTGGCGACCGTCCGGCGTCGCCGTGTGCTCGACCTCCCAGAGACTCGTTTCACTGCCGTCGAGAAGCAGGAACGCGTGCTCGTACAGCGTGAATCCGGCGTCCCGCCCGTCGACCCGGCACTGCCTGCCGAAGATCTGGGTGATGTGGTGGGCGAACGCGGCCCGCAGGAGGCGCGCGGTCTCCTCGCCCGGAACGTCGCTGTTCTCCGCGCGGCGCAGGACCCGGCGGGCGTGGTCCGCGGAGTTGTCCGGCGCGTACATCCGGGGCAGCGGGGCCGATGGAGTGGCCATCAGGACCGTCAGTATCTCCAGGTCGGCCTGCGAGCCGTCCTCTCCGAACGCGGGTACGTCGGAGAAATTGCCGGACAGCCGGGCGGAAGCGAGATGGACGTCCGCCTCGTCGTCGTACAACTCGTGGCGCTGGAAAACGGGCTGCCTCCGCGACCGAGGGTCCGCCGCGTCCCCGGCGGTGCTGTGGACCAGCTCCCACAAGGTGAGCGCGGAGCCGTCGGCCAGCAGGTAGGTGTGCCGGTAGGTTTCGCGATGCAGCACGGAACTGTGGTGCGAGGAGTGCAGGGAGCTGCTGTGGGCCAGCGCGGTCCCGAGTTGCTCGACCGTGCAGTCGGGCAGGTCGAAAGAGTTGAGTGCCCGTCGTAGGAGTCGGTCGAGATGCTGCTCGGTTGTCTCGTACGGATCGCTCAAGGTGCTGTCTCCAGGCCGTCGCCGCGTGTTACTTGATGCGTGCTTAACGTAGTCCCTGGGTCCGACATCGTGACCGGGGTTCCTGAAAACGTATGACGCGTGCGGAAGGTTCCTGGCGTTTCGTCCGAACTTCCTTCTGCGGATGGCGAGTCGGTGGGCTCCCGGCTGCGGCGGGCGTCAGCGGGCGCCGTAGAGATCGTTGTACGAGGGGTGGACGCCCGCGCCCGGGCGGAGGCCGACGCCCTCCGCCGCCCGTACGGCCTTCACTACGGCGCGGGTCAGGGTGTCCGCGCCCGCTGCCAGGAGCTCGTTCAGAGCGATCGGGTTCTTCTGCGGCAGCGGGCGCTCGCCCGTGGCCAGCGCGAAGACCGTGTCCCCGTCGGTCAGCAGATGTACGGGCCGCACGGCGCGAGCCAGCCCGTCGTGCGCCGTGCCCGCGAGCTTCTGTGCCTGCGCCCGGGTGAGATCCGCGTCGGTGGCGACGACGGCGAGCGTGGTGTTGAGCGTGGGGAGCGCGTTCGCCTCCCGTGCTTCGGCCAGGCGGCGCACGGCGGTTTCGTGGACCTCCGCCGCGGGGTGCACGGGCGGCTCCGCGGCGCCGTACTCCCCATACAGCACCCCGGTCACCGGATCGACCACGGAGCCCGCCGCATTCACCACGACCAGCACGCCGACCGTGATTCCGGACGGCAGTCGCACGCTCGCCGTGCCCACTCCGCCCTTGAGCTGACCGGCGACCGCGCCCGTACCCGCACCGACCCCGCCCTCGGCGACCGGGGCCCCCGGCTCCGTACCGGCTGCGGCCTCCACGGCGGCGCGGCCGGTCGAGGCGTCCGGGCGGGCCCGCCAGTCGCCGCCCCGCCCCAGATCGAAGATGCACGCGGCCGGGACCACCGGCACCACCTGCGACGGATCGGGGCCGACCCGCACACCCCGCCCCTGCTCCTCCAGCCAGGCCATCACGCCGGACGCCGAGTCCAGGCCGTAGGCGCTGCCACCGGTCAGGACGACGGCGTCGATCCGCTGCACCAGATTGCGCGGGTCGAGTGCGTCCGTCTCCCGGGTGCCGGGGCCACCGCCGCGTACGTCGACAGCCGCGACGGCGCCGCCCTCGGGGGCGAGGACGACAGTGGTGCCGCTCAGTGCGCCGTCGCCCGGCACCTGCGCATGACCGACGCGCAGCCCGGCGACATCGGTCAGTGCGTCCACCACCCCTGCCGCCGGTGACAGCGGAATCTGTGCATCCTGTCCGGTCATCCCGTGCTCCTCACATCCGGTTCGGCGGAACCGCGGCGGCCGGTGCGCCCGGTGCCGGGCGCCGTGACAGCGGCACCCCGACGGCCACCGTCGCGGCCGTCACCAAACCGGCCGCGAGGACCGCCCACTCTCTGCTGAACGTACAGCCAAGGATGGCCACCGCGGCCAGGGGGAGGGGCAGTTGCTCCGCGAGGTCGCGCTTGAAGTGGCGGGCGTGGACCAGCCACACCGTCAGCAGACAGACCGCGGCGGGGACCGTCACGGCGGCCGAGGCGGCCGTCGTCGGCACATGCGCGTTGCCGATGAGCTCCTCTCAAGCTCGTGGATGCTCACGAGAAATAGCAGCAGTGCATGGGGACGGCCTGCCGCACGCGAGGGGACGCTGCCGGCGCCCCAACTCCTCGTCGGACGCAGCCCCGACCGCATTCCCGAACTGCCAGGCGCCCAGCGACGCGGTCCGGCCGCCTACGGCGACGCCTCGGACATGCGCACGGCGCTCGAGGGCGCGTCGACCCTCATCCTGGTCTCCGGACACCGCACGGGGCGCCGACTGGAGGAACACGCCACCGTGGTCGAGGCTCACCCACGAGGACATCGCCGACGTGATCACGGCCGTCGCCCTCGACGAGGGGCCCCGCTCCGAGCACGACGGCGTGAGGGCAACACCGCAACGGCCCGGCGGGGCGCGGGCTTCCTCTGCCTGTGCTTCGCGGTCGTCCTCGGGCTCCGGATGCTCGCCCCGAAGGGTCGCTGACAGCTGCCGCACCCGGGAGAGCCGCCGTACCCTGGACACATGAGCACCGCCCCCGCCTCCGGACCGCGCGATTCGAAACCGACACAGCCGGCACACCCCGTACAACCGGAACAGAGGAAGCCCAAGCCGGCTCTGATCTTCGACGATCCACTGGACCAGCAGTCCACGGACGATACGGACCGAGGGTGGGGTGAGCGGGCCCCGGTCGGCGACGGCTCCGCCGACCTTGCGCGCTTCCTCGACGAGAAGCCGCCCCACCACGTCTGAGCTGCTCGTCGTGCCCGCACCCCGGTTCCCTGGTGCCGCACGCGCCCACGAGCGGGATGATGACGCCCCTGACGATCGCGGTCGCGATGCCGGTGAATGCGGCCCCGATGGCGACCGCGGTCGCCACGCCGATCACATGGCCGCGCAGCAGGAAGGCCTTGAAGCCCTCCGCCGGGCCGGCCTTCTTCTTCTCGCTCACGAGTGAGGCTTCCGCCACGTGTGCCGTAGGCGGAGCGAACCGTTCCGCAACCTGGGGCAGTACGAGGCAGAACCACCCGATCCATGCCTTCGGTCCGGTTGCTTGACGGCGCATCAGTGCGCAGCGCGCGGTGGGTCGGGTTCAGCACAGGGTCACCGCCAGCCGGCCCGAGATCCCCGCGCCCGCCAGCGACGCGGCCGTGCTCCGTGGCACGGACAGCACGACGAGCGCGCCGCCCGCCGCAGGACCTTCCGCGGGATCCTCGGCCCAGCCCTCGGCCGGCGCCCGCGGGACCGCCGCCACTCGGGCCCCCTTCGCCACCACCCTGGCATCGGCCCCGGCGCCCCCGGCCGCGATCACATCGACGCGGTCGCCGGGGCGCAGCAGCCGGACAGTTGCCGCATCCGCGATCCGGACGGGTGCCGACACCAGCGGAACCGGCCGTCGCTTCACTCCCGGCCCGGCACCTGCCGCGCCACCGGCACCGCCTGGCGCCTCACCGCCGCCCAGTCCCGCGGCGGCCAGAGCCGCGGCCGTCAGTGCCAGCCCGGCCGCCATTGCGCGACGCTGCCGCCCCATCGCACGCCGCAGCCGGCGCCCCCCGCCCCCGCGCACCCGTAACGGCGCGAACGAGGGCACCCCGCAAGGCACGGGCGCCGACACCGGCGGCCCCGGGACGGACGGACGTACATGGGACGAGGAAGAGGTCGCAGAAGCGGGCGGGAACATGGCCAACACCACCAGTCGTGAGGAGCGCGGAGTCCGGACGAACGCCGACACCCCTCACCCTCCGCCTTCCGCGAGATTCCCGCTGAGCCCTGTGGACAGCCCCCACGATGTGGACAACTCCGTCACCCGCTCGTCACCGGGGCACCCCTCTACGGCAGTTCGAGCCCCGTCTCGATCCCGTCCAGCGCCTTCGCACAGGGACAGTGACGATCCTCCTCCGCAGGCAGCGCGGTCACCGCGTCGAAGAGCACCGACCGCAGCCGGTCCACGTTGGCGGCGAACACCTTCAGCACCTCCCCGTGGGAGACGCCCTCGCCTGCCTCGGCACCCGCGTCCAGGTCCGTCACCAGCGTCATCGTCGTGTAGCAGAGCCCCAGTTCGCGGGCGAGCACGGCCTCGGGATGCCCGGTCATCCCGACCACGGACCAGCCCATCGCCGCGTGCCAGCGCGATTCGGCCCGGGTCGAGAAGCGCGGCCCCTCGACGACGACGAGCGTGCCGCCGTCCACCGGCTCCCAGCCCCTGCCGCGGGCCGACGCCAGCGCGACCTTGCGCCCCTCGGGGCAGTACGGGTCGGCGAAGCCCAGGTGCACCACGTTCGGCGCCACCCCGTCCGCCCGGGTCTCCCCGTCGTAATACGTCTGCGTACGGGCCTTGGTGCGGTCCACCATCTGGTCCGGTACGAGCAGCGTCCCCGGTCCGTACTCCGGGCGCAGCCCGCCGACCGCGCACGGGCCGAGCACCTGACGTACGCCGACGGACCGCAGCGCCCACAGGTTGGCGCGGTAGTTGATGCGGTGCGGCGGCACATGGTGGCCGCGTCCGTGGCGGGGGAGGAAGGCGACCCGGCGGCCGCCGATCTCGCCGAGGAACAGGGAATCGCTCGGCTGTCCGTACGGGGTGTCCACGCGAACCTCGGTGACGTCCTCCAGAAAGGAGTACAAGCCCGAGCCGCCGATGACACCGATCTCTGCGTTCACCATGCGGTCACACTAGTGCCCCTCCCGGCAGGCTTTGCCCCGTCGCAGACACTGCCGGTCACGGCACCAGCGGGGCCGTACATGCCCAGGGCCCCGCCGATCGGATCGGCAGGGCCCTCGGATGAAGTGTGAAGCTGCGTACCCCGGCTCAGGCGGCCGACGTACCGCTCGACGACGACGCGGAGGACGACGACGAGGAAGAGGAGGAAGCGGTGGACGACGACGCGGACGACTTCGAGTCCGACCCCGTCGAAGAAGACGAAGCGGAACCGGATGCCTTCGCGGACGAAGACGACGGCGTGCTGCTCGACGACGATCCGCGGCTGTCGTTCCGGTAGAAACCGGAACCCTTGAAGACAATGCCGACCGCCGAGAACACCTTCTTCAGGCGTCCCTCGCAGCTCGGGCACACGGTCAGGGCATCATCGGTGAACTTCTGCACCGCCTCGAGGCCCTCGCCGCACTGGGTGCACTGGTACTGATAGGTCGGCACTTGATCCTCCTGGCACTCTGACTCAATGAGTGCTAACGACGCTCCATACTGACGTATTCCGTTGGATCAGTCCACCGTGACCGGCTCTCGGTGACCGATACCACGTGCCACGGTCCGCCCCGATGCCCTCGGTGCCAGCCGCGAACGCAGGGTCACCAGCGTCGCCAGGGCCAGCAGGGTCCCCACCAGCGGCACCACGAAGCCGGTGCTCGCGCCGTGGGCGTCCGCGAGCCGTCCCGCGACCGTCACCGCAGCCGCCTGGCCGAGCGCGATCGAGCCCGTCAGCCAGGTGAACGCCTCGGTCCGCGAGGACGCCGGAACCAGCGTCTCGACCAGCGTGTATCCGCTGATCAGCGCGGGTGCGATGGAGAGCCCGACGAGCAGTCCGAGCCCGGCCAGCAGTGGCACGGAGTGCACCGCCCACAGCCCCGAAGCGGTCAGGGTCAGCGCTGTGTACCCGGCGATCAGCCTGCGCCGCGGTCCGGTCTTCCAGGCGATGGCGCCGCAGGCGATCCCGGCCAGCATGTTGCCGGCCGCGAAGATCCCGTACAGCAGGCCGTTCGCGCCGGGCCGGCCGATCTCCTCGGTGAACGCGGTCAGCGAGACCTGCATGCCACCGAAGACCGCGCCGATCCCGAGGAAGGCCACCGCGAGCACCCGTACGCCCGGTACGGACAGAGCGGAGACACGCTGTCCGGAGGCGCCGGCCGCGGCGGCGCGGACCGCGGGCTGGGTGCGGTGCTGCGCCGCGAAGAGCAGCCCGCCCAGCAGCGTCAGCGCCGCTTCCGCGATCAGCCCGGCCGCCGGGTGCACGCCGGTGCACAGCGCGGTGGCGAGGACCGGCCCGATGACGAAGGTGAACTCGTCCGTCACCGACTCGAAAGCGGCGGCGGTCGGCATCAGCGGCGAGGCCTTCCGGCCCGGGGCCGCGCCCAGCAGGGCGGCCCAGCGGGCCCGCACCATGGGCCCGATCTGGGGGACGGACGCACCCGTCGGCACGGCGGCCAGGAACAGCAGCCACAGCGGCGCGTCCGCCAGGGCGAGTGCGGTCAGTGCCGCTACGGACGCCGCGTGCACGAGGACGCCCGGCAGCAGTACGGCGCGCTGGCCGATGCGGTCGGCGAGCTTGCCGCTCTGGGGTGCGAACAGCGCCATGGAGACGCCGGTGACAGCGGCGACGGCACCCGCGCTGCCGTACGAACCGGTGGTGTGCTGCACCAGCAGGACGATGCCGATGGTCAGCATCGCGAAGGGCTGCCGTGCGGCGAAGCCCGGAAGAAGGAAGGTCCACGCACCGGGGGTGCGCAGCAACTGCCCGTAACCGGGGCGGTCGGAGACCGTGGATGCCACGGTCCATGCCTTTCTGCCGCCTGGTAGCGGTGCCCCCGCCGGTCCGCACCTTGTGGGTGCCGGTTCTGTACGGGGGGCTGCCGAGAGCTGTCCTCTTCGCGCGGAACTGCGGTAGATGCCGGGCGCTCGCTGCAGAGGCGGAGGACGCCACGACCGCCATACGGTCGCGCCAGCTCTGCATCAGGCAGAGTTGGTCGATCAGGTTTCCTTCATGCTACAGGCAGGAGCCTGCCTGCCTGCGATGGTGCGCGGGCTCCTGGTCGTGCGCTTCGGATGGTCAGTGATGGGCCCTCGCGCCGCTGCTGCGCCCGTCGGTCCCCAGCCAGCTGGCCAGCTTGCCGCCCTCGCCGACTGCCCGCAGCCGCGACTCCGCCGCGTCACGCACCGGATCGGTCGCGACGACCAGCAGTTCGTCGCCGCGCCGCAGCACCGTCGACGGCGCGGGGACGAAGCTCTTGCCTTCCCGTACGACCAGGGTGACCGCGGCGCCGGCGGGCAGTCGCAGTTCGGAGACCTCCACGCCATGCATCTTCGACTTGGCGGGGATCGCCACCGACAGCAGATGACCGCGCAGCCGTTCCAGCGGCGCCGACTCGATGCCCAGGTCAGCGGCCTCGGACGGGTCCTCGGCGATCTTCAGGGCCTTCGCCACCCAGGGCAGCGTCGGTCCCTGGATCAGGGTGTATACGACGACGAGCACGAAGACGATGTTGAAGACCCGGGTGGAGCCCTCGATCCCGGACACCATGGGAATGGTCGCCAGGATGATGGGTACGGCGCCGCGCAGCCCCGCCCATGACATGAGGGCCTTCTCCTGCCAGGACATCCGGAACGGGATCAGGGAGATGAAGACCTCCATCGGGCGCGCCACCACGGTCAGCACCAGACCCACGACGACCGCGGGCCAGAAGTCGTCGAGCAGATCGTGCGGCGTGACAAGCAGACCGAGCAGGACGAACATGCCGATCTGGGCCAGCCAGCCGAGCCCGTCGGCGAAGCCGCGGGTGGCCGGCCAGTGCGGCAGCTTGGCGTTGCCGAGGATCATCGCGGCCAGATAGACGGCGAGGAAGCCACTGCCGTGGGCCATGGCGCCCGCCGCGTAGGCGGCCACGGCGATCGCCATCACCGCGATCGGGTAGAGACCGGACGCGGGCAGGGCCACGCGCCGCAGTCCGAACGAGCCGAGCCAGCCGACGGTGATGCCGACGGCCGCGCCGATCGCCAGTTCCAGAGCGATCTCGCCGACCAGGACGTACCAGCTGTCGACCGGTCCCTTGGTCGAGAAGGCCACTACCAGGATCACCACGGGGGCGTCGTTGAAGCCGGACTCGGCCTCCAGCACGCCGGTCACGCGGGCCGGCAGCGGCACCTTGCGCAGCACGGAGAAGACGGCTGCGGCGTCCGTCGACGAGACGACCGCACCGATGATCAGCGCCTGCCGCCAGCCCAGGCCGACCAGATAGTGCGCCCCTGCCGCGGTGACGCCCACACTCACCGCGACGCCGACGGTCGACAGCATCGCGGCGGCGGGCAGCGCCGGCTTGATCTCTTTCCACTTCGTACCGAGGCCGCCCTCGGCAAGGATCACGACAAGGGCCGCATAACCAAACATTTGGGTCAGTTCGGCATTGCTGAACTTGACGTGGAAGATCCCGTCCTGCCCTATGGCGATCCCGATGCCGAGATACAGGAGCAGGCTGGGGAGCCCGCTGCGGGACGAGATGCGCACCGCCGCGACGGCGACGAGCAGCACGAGCGAGCAGACGAGCAGGAGTTCGTTGAGCGCGTGGACAGTCAGTGGCCGTTCCTTCCCTGCGTACGCCTGCCGAATCGTCTTCCGGCGGCCGGTACTTCGTTACCTTACCTAATCTTTAACGTTTTCTTGACGGCCTCGAGCGTTCGTGCGATCGCTCCTTGATTCGATGCATCCCGATACCGCGTCGGAGCCGCTTCGGCGCTGCGCCTATGGTTGCTCCTGCACTCCCAGGACCACCCTGCCCCTCGAAGGACAGCGATGCCCGCCAACACAACCGCCTCTTCCGGCTCTTCCGGCTCCGCCGGTGGGAAGACCGGCAAGAAGAAGGGGCGACGCGCCCGCCTGATCGTGATCGTCCTGGTGCTGGCGCTTGTCGCGGGTATCGGCTACGGCGCGTTCTGGTCCGTGACCACCGTGCGGGCCTCGTACCCGCAGACGAACGGCTCCATCAAGATCGACGGCCTCGACGGCAATGTCGACGTCAAGCGCGACAGCTACGGGATCCCGCAGCTCTACGCGGACTCCGACGCCGACCTGTTCCGCGCCCAGGGCTTCGTGCAGGCGCAGGACCGCTTCTGGGAGATGGACGTCCGTCGTCATATGACGGCCGGCCGGCTCTCCGAGATGTTCGGCTCCGGGCAGGTCGACACGGACGCCTTCCTGCGCACGCTGGGCTGGCGCAAGGTCGCGCAGGAGGAGTACGACACCGTCCTGTCCGCGGACACCAAGAAGAACCTCCAGGCGTACGCGGACGGGGTGAACGCCTACCTCAAGGGGCGCGACGGCAAGGACATCTCCGTCGAGTACGCCGCGCTCGGCCTCACCAACGACTACAAGCCGACCAAGTGGACCCCGGTCGACTCGGTCGCCTGGCTCAAGGCGATGGCCTGGGACCTGCGCGGCAACATGCAGGACGAGATCGACCGCTCGCTGATGACCAGCAGGCTCAGCAAGAAGCAGATCGAGGACCTGTACCCGGCGTACCCGTACGACAAGCACGCCCCGATCGTCAGCCAGGGCGCGATCTCGCCGGTCACCGGCACGTTCGACCCGAAGGCGACGCCGGCCTCCGGCGTCGGCGCGAGCACCGTGCAGGGTGCCACCGAGGGAGTGAACGCCCAGCTCGCCTCGCTCTCCGACACTCTCGACCGGATCCCCGCGCTGCTCGGCCCGAACGGCAACGGCATCGGATCCAACTCCTGGGTCGTCTCGGGCAGGTACACGACGACGAACAAGCCGCTGCTCGCCAACGACCCGCACCTGGCGCCGCAGCTGCCCTCGCTCTGGTACCAGATGGGGCTGCACTGCCGGCAGATCAAGCCGACCTGTCAGTACGACACCGCCGGGTACACCTTCTCCGGCATGCCGGGCGTGATAATCGGTCACAACCAGGACATCGCCTGGGGGTTCACCAACCTCGGCGCCGACGTCACCGACCTCTTCCTGGAGAAGGTCTCCGGCGACGGCTACCAGTACGACGGCAAGGTGAAGCCGTTCGTCACCCGTGAGGAGACCATCAAGGTCGCGGGCGGTGCGAGCCGGCACATCACCGTGCGCGAGACCAACAACGGCCCCCTGATTTCCGACCGCAGCAGCGAGCTGAAGAAGGTCGGCCAGAAGGCCCCGGTCACCAATTCCGCGCCGGACCGCGCCAACGGTTACGCGGTCGCCCTGAAGTGGACCGCACTGGAACCCGGCAAGTCCATGGACGCCGTCTTCGAGCTCAACCGCGCCAAGGACTTCACCACCTTCCGCGCGGCTGCCAAGCACTTCGAGGTTCCCTCGCAGAACCTGATCTACGCCGACACCAAGGGGCATATCGGCTATCAGGCGCCAGGAAAGATTCCGATTCGCGCCAATGGATACGATGGGTCGGTTCCGGCGCCTGGTTGGGACCCGAGGTCTCAGTGGAAGGGGTACATCCCATTCCGTGAGCTGCCGTACGAGGAGGACCCCGAACGGGGCTACATCGTCACCGCCAACCAGCCCGTCATCGACGAGAAGTACCCCCACCTGCTCACCAAGGACTGGGGCTACGGCACCCGCAGCCAGCGGATCAACGACCTCATCGCGTCGAAGATCAAGGGCGGCGAGAAGATCTCGACCGAAGACATGCAGAAGATGCAGATGGACAACACCAGCGAGATCGCCGCGCTGCTGGTGCCCGAACTGATGAAGATCAAGGTCTCCGACAAGAGCGTGCGCGAGGCGCAGAAGCTCCTGGAGGGCTGGGACTACACCCAGGAGCCCGACTCGGCGGCCGCCGCGTACTTCAACGCGGTCTGGCGCAACATCCTGAAGCTGGCCTTCGGCGACAAGCTGCCCAAGGAGATGCGGGTCAAGGGAGAATGCCTCACCGTGCTCCCGGCCGACAGCACGGGCCCGGTCGACGAGCAGGACAAGCCGGTACGCGAATGCGGTCAGCGCGACGCGGACTCGGCGCAGCCGGACGGCGGCGACCGCTGGTACCAGGTGGTCGCCAACCTCATGGACGACGAGAACAACGACTGGTGGAAGGCGCCGAAGAACCGCAGGGACAAGGCGACCGACAACCGTGACGAGCTCTTCGCCCGCGCCATGAAGGACGCCCGCTGGGAGCTGACCGCCAAGCTCGGCAAGGACATCTCCACCTGGAGCTGGGGCCGGCTGCACCAGCTGACCCTGAAGAACCAGACCCTCGGTACCGAAGGCCCCGATCTGCTCCAGCGGGCCCTCAACCGCGGCCCGTGGAATCTGGGCGGCGGCGAGGCCGCGGTCAACGCCAGCGGCTGGAACGCGGCGGGCGGCTACGAGGCCATCTGGGTTCCGTCGATGCGCATGGTCGTCAACGTGGGGGACTGGGACAAGTCCCGCTGGATCAACCTCACCGGCGCGTCCGGTCACGCGTTCAGCGCGCACTACACCGATCAGACCGACAAGTGGGCCAACGGAGATCTGCTCGACTGGTCCTTCGGGACGAACGCCGTGGCCAAGTCGACGAAGGACACACTGACGCTCAAGCCGTCGTAGGGCGGCGGCCCCGGCACCGCGGGGTCCGGGCCGGCAGGCCCGGCGCGGTGCCGACCGCGCTCAGTCGGTGAAGCGCCGCGTTCCGGCCGGCGTCACCACGGCGTCCACGGGGTGGTCGTGCGGTTCCACGGGAACCGTCGCGACCACCTCGTTGTCGTAGAGCAGGACGATCAGGGCGGGATGCGCCCCCGCGGCCGCGAGCCGGGCCAGCACCCGGTCGTACGAACCGCCGCCCCGGCCGAGCCGCATCCCGCGTCCGTCCACCGCGAGCCCCGGCAGCAGGACTGCGTCCGCGTCGAGGACGGCGTCGGGTCCGAGCCGTGGACCGTCCGGCTCCAGCAGCCCGCGGCCCGCCGGGCAGAGGCGGCCGACACCTTCGTACGGCGCCCAGTCCAGATCGTTGTCCGGGAGGAGCACCGGCAGCAGTACCTGGACGCCCCGCGCGCGCAGCGCGTCCAGCAGCGCGCGGGTTCCCGGTTCACTCCCGACCGAGACATAGGCGGCGACGGTACGGGCCCCGGCCAGCTCGGTGAGACCGACTGCGCCGCGGGACAGAGCCATCGCGGCATTTTCGACTTCTTCGCTGGTCAGGAGGGCTCGCGAGGCGAGTAGTTGACGCCTGAGCGAGGCCTTTCCGGACATCTCGGTGTTCAACGTGCACCTACATATCTCTCGTATGCGCATATAGAAGTACAAAGTTAACCGGAGGCTCATCTGCCACCCATGCCCACCGGTTATGGTTGCGCGCATGACTCAGTTGCACCCCAGGATCAGCAAGGCTGTCATTCCGGCCGCGGGACTCGGTACCCGCTTCCTGCCGGCCACCAAAGCCACTCCCAAAGAGATGCTGCCTGTGGTCGACAAGCCCGCGATCCAGTACGTCGTCGAGGAGGCGGTGGCGGCCGGTCTCTCCGACGTACTCATGATCACAGGCCGTAACAAGCGTCCGCTCGAGGACCACTTCGACCGCAACTACGAGCTGGAGTCGGCGCTCACCCGGAAGGGAGACGCCGACCGGCTCCAGAAGGTCCAGGAGTCGAGCGACCTCGCCACCATGCACTACGTCCGCCAGGGCGACCCGCGCGGCCTCGGCCACGCCGTGCTGTGCGCCGCACCGCACGTCGGCGACCAGCCGTTCGCCGTTCTCCTCGGCGACGACCTGATCGATCCGCGGGACCCGCTGCTCGCCCGCATGGTCGAGATCCAGGAGCGCGAGGGCGGCAGCGTCGTCGCGCTGATGGAGGTCGAGCCGGAGCAGATCCATCTGTACGGCTGCGCGGCCATCGACACCACCGTCGAGGGCGATGTCGTCAGGGTCACCGGCCTGGTCGAGAAGCCCGAAGCGGCCGATGCGCCCAGCAATCTCGCGATCATCGGGCGCTACGTCCTCGACCCCGCCATCTTCGACATACTGCGCAAAACCGAGCCGGGCCGCGGGGGCGAGATCCAGCTCACCGACGCGCTGCAGCTGCTCGCCGCGGACGAGAAGATCGGCGGCCCGGTGCACGGTGTCGTCTTCAAGGGACGCCGCTATGACACCGGCGACCGGAGCGACTATCTGCGTGCCATTGTCAGACTCGCGTGCGAACGTGAAGACTTGGGACCGGATTTCCGGGCCTGGCTCCGCAGTTATGTCGCCGAGGAGATGTAGCACTTTGAGCAGCACGATCTGGTCGGTGGACGAGCACCTGGAAGACATTCTCGGCGCCGTGCGGCCGCTTGAACCCATCGAGCTGCAACTGCCCGAGGCCCAGGGCTGTGTCCTCGTCGAGGACGTCATGGTGGGGGTCGCCCTGCCGCCCTTCGACAACAGCTCGATGGACGGGTACGCGGTCCGGATCGCCGATGTCGAGGGCGCCAGCGAGGAGTTCCCCGCGGTGCTCACGGTCATCGGTGACATCGCGGCGGGCAGCGACGGGCTCTCCGGCGACCGGACCGTGGGACCGGGCGAGGCCGTACGCATCATGACCGGCGCACCGCTGCCGGCCGGTGCCGAGGCCGTCGTCCCGGTCGAGTGGACCGACGGCGGTACGGGCGGCGGCCCCGCGGACACCATGCGCGCCCACAGCCACGCCCCGCAGGACGCGGGCGGCGAGGTCCGTGTCCACCGCCCGGTCGAGGCCCGCGCCCATGTCCGGGCCCGCGGCAGCGATGTGCGGCCCGGCGATCTGGCGCTGCGGGCCGGTTCGGTGATCGGGCCGCCGCAGATCGGCCTGCTCGCCGCGATCGGCCGCTCCACCGTGAAGGTGCGTCCGCGGCCGCGGGTCGTCGTCATCTCCACCGGCAGCGAACTCGTGCAGCCCGGTGAGGAGCTGACCCGTGGCCGGATCTACGACTCGAACAGCTTCGCGCTGACCGCCGCCGCGCGCGACGCCGGAGCGATCGCCTACCGGGTCGGAGCCGTCACGGACGACGCCGATTCACTCCGCGCCACGATCGAGGACCAACTGATCCGCGCGGACATCGTCGTCACCACGGGCGGGGTCAGTGTCGGTGCGTACGACGTGGTCAAGGAAGCACTGTCCTCCGTCGGCGACGAGGACGAGCCGGGCAGCGGCATCGACTTCCGCAAGCTCGCCATGCAGCCGGGCAAGCCGCAGGGCTTCGGATCGATCGGCCCGGACCACACACCGCTGCTGGCGCTGCCGGGCAATCCCGTCTCCGCGTACGTGTCGTTCGAGCTGTTCGTGCGGCCCGCGATCCGCAGGCTGATGGGCCTGGAAGAGGTGACCCGCCCGACCGTCAGGGCCACGCTGAACACCGGCAAAGCACTCTCCTCGCCGCCCGGCAGGCGCCAGTTCCTGCGCGGCACGTACGACGCGGAGGCGGGCGCCGTGACCCCCGTCGGCGGCTCCGGATCGCATCTGATCGCGGCCCTCGCCCAGGCGGACGCGCTGATCGTGCTGCCCGAGGACGTCACCTCCGCGGAGCCCGGCACGGTCACCGAGGTGATCCTGCTCCGCTGAACGCCAGCCGGTGGCGGTACGGTGTCTGCCGCTGTGCCTTACCGGGGACACCCCTCGGGCCCCCGGCCGCACCCCGGTGCAGGCCGAGCGGGCAACCGGCGCCCTACCGCTAGGCGGAGTTCAGTGAGTACGCAGAACAGGCTGACGCATCTCGACGAGGCGGGCGCGGCCCGGATGGTCGACGTGTCCGAGAAGGACGTCACCGCGCGCGTCGCCCGCGCCAGCGGCCGGGTCCTCGTCTCGCCGCGCGTTGTCGAACTGCTCCGTGGCGAGGGAGTCCCCAAGGGTGACGCCCTCGCCACCGCCCGCATCGCCGGGATCATGGGTGCCAAGCGCACCCCGGAGCTGATTCCGCTCTGCCACCCGCTCGCCGTCTCCGGTGTGAAGGTCGATCTGAGCGTCGCCGACGACGCGGTGGAGATCACCGCCACGGTGAAGACGACGGACCGCACGGGCGTGGAGATGGAGGCGCTGACCGCGGTCTCGGTCGCCGCGCTCACCGTGATCGACATGATCAAGGCGGTCGACAAGAGCGCGGTCATCACGGATGTCCGGGTCGAGGCGAAGTCCGGCGGCAAGTCCGGCGACTACCGGCGCCCGGCGCCGGAGGGGTCGGACGCATGACGGCGCCCACTGGAGCGGCGCCGCCCGCCCCGTACACCGCCCTTGTCGTCACGGCGTCGAACCGCGCCTCGGCCGGTGTCTACGCCGACCGGGGCGGCCCCCTGATCGTCGAGGCGCTCACCGCGCTCGGCTTCGCCGTCGACGGGCCGCAGGTCGTCCCCGACGGCGACCCCGTCGAACAGGCCCTGCGGGCCGGGGTGGCCGCCGGGTACGACGCCATCGTCACCACCGGCGGTACGGGCATCTCACTGACTGACCGCACCCCGGACGCCACCCGCCGCGTCCTTGACCACGAGATCCCCGGCATCCCGGAGGCGATCCGCGCCGAGGGCCGTGAGAAGGTCCCCACGGCCGCGCTCTCCCGTGGCCTCGCGGGTGTGGCGGGCGGCACCCTCATCGTGAACCTGCCCGGTTCCACCGGCGGGGTCCGGGACGGGCTTGCCGTCCTCGAACGTCTTCTGGTGCATGCCGTCGACCAGCTCCGCGGCGGCGACCACCCCCGACCCGGGAGCCCGAGCTGAACGTCCCGACCTGGCCGGTGACCCTGACGGACGGCGCCATCACCCTCCGGCCGATAAAGCTGCGGGACCAGCGCGTGTGGCGTGAGGTCAACCGGCGCAACCGCGAGTGGCTGCGCCCTTGGGAGGCCACCGTTCCACCGCCTGCGCCGGGCGGCCCGGTCGCCCGGCGCCCCACGTACCGTCAGATGATCCGCCATCTGCGTGCCGAGGCCAACGCGGGCCGGATACTGCCCTTCGCCATCGAGTACGAGGGGCGCCTGGTCGGGCAGTTGACGGTTGCCGGGATCACCTGGGGGTCGATGTGCTCGGGACACGTCGGCTACTGGGTGGACCAGGACGTGGCGGGCCGCGGTGTGATGCCGACCGCGGTCGCGCTCGCGGTCGACCACTGCTTCCGGACGGTCGGACTGCACCGCATCGAGGTGTGCATTCGGCCGGAGAACGGGCCCAGTCGGAGGGTCGTGGAGAAACTCGGATTCCGTGAGGAAGGGCTGCGTCCGCGCTATCTCCACATCGACGGTGCCTGGCGGGATCATCTGATCTTCGCGCTCACGGCGGAGGAGGTGCCCGACGGGCTGCTCCGGCGCTGGCACCAGGCACGACCGGAACGCCACGCGAAATAAAATAAGTGTTCGAAATTGATCGATGTGCGGTCGCTGACGAACGTGCAAACGCCGACTTCCGGTCTGAACAATCACAAAAAAAGTCCGCGATATCAGCCGGATCGTGCGACACACCGGGCCAATTGGCGGATGCCTCCGTGCAAACCCCTCTACGGTGTGAGACGTGAGCAGCAGCGGCCTCATCTACGCAGTCATCGTCGGGGCCTGGGCCGCCTACTTGGTGCCGATGTGGCTCCGCAGGCAGGACGAGCTCAATGAAGCCCGTCCGACGGAACGCTTCAGCACCGCCATCCGGCTGCTGTCCGGACGGGCGGCCATGGAGCGCCGTTACGCCAAGGAGCTGCGGGAACGCACCGCCGAGGAGGCGGGCCCCGACGCCGACCCGGACGCGGACACGGACCGAATGGATTCCGTGGACGTCCGGGCCTTTGCCGCGCCTCCGGCGCACACCGAAGCCCGGTTGCACGACCCGGCGCGCGCACCAGAGCCGCAGGCCCAGGACAGGCCCGTACCCGCGCCCGTGTCCGGACGGCGCGCACGACCCGGCGGGACCGACGCCGAGCGCGCCCGGCGCGTCCAGCGCTCCCAGGTCCTCGCGCGCCGGCGGCGCACCACCTCGATCCTCTTCCTCGCCTTCACCCTCGGCGCAGTCGTCGCCGCTGTCGGCGGTTTCCGCTTCCTGTGGGCGCCCGCGGTGCCGGCCGTGCTGCTGAGCATGTACATCGTGCATCTGCGCGCCCAGGAACGGCGCCGGTTCGTCTTCACCATGGACCGGCGCAGGGCGGAGGTCGCGGCGCAGCGCCTGCGCGAGAACCGTCCCCGCAGGCACCAGCCCGCGACGACGGCCCCCGCCGAGTCCGACGAGGAGCCCGAAGCGCGGCACCCGGAGCCCGAGCCCGCCCCCGCGGTCTCTCCGCAGGAGGCAGGCCGCCGCGCCCTGGTCGAGCAGACGGACCACGCGGAATGGGTCGACCAGCAGCGTGAACGCGGCCGGGTCCAGGGCGACAGCTGGGAGCCGGTCCCGGTCCCGCTGCCGACGTACGTCACCGCACCGGTCGCCCCGCGCGCCACGGGTGGCGTCGAGGTCGGCAACCCGGAGACCTGGAGCGCGGCCCGCTCCAGCACGGCCGAGCCGACCCAGACGGGCGCCGCGTCCCCCGCCGCACCCCCGGTCGAACCGGCGCCACGCCAGCGCACCGGCTCGTCCCGCCGCTCCCGCGACCACGGCCGGACCCCGCTCTTCGACCAGTACGAGGACGGCGACCGGCCCCGCGCCGCCAACGAGTGAGACCCGGTCCGATACCGACCCGGCTGACCAGCAAGGGAACGGATTTCCAAGCACCCCTGTGAGGGTGCTAGAGTTTCACTCGTTGCAAGGGCCTGTGGCGCAGTCTGGTAGCGCACCTCGTTCGCATCGAGGGGGTCTGGGGTTCAAATCCCCACAGGTCCACCGCACGGTGAAGTCCCGTCCGATCGAAAGATCGGACGGGACTTCGTCGTTTCCAAGACGGCTTGATCTCCAGGGAAGTTCGGCCCATTCGATGCTTCCCCCGCGGACGTATTGCGGCAGGATTGAGGCGCAGCCCCTGCCCGCGATTCCCCGTACGGAGGAGCGTCCTGTGACGGCCGGCCCGCCCACGCCCCGGATCGACACCAGCAAACCCCACCCGGCACGCGTCTACGACTGGCTGCTGGGCGGCAAGGACAACTACCCGGTCGATCAGGCTGTGGGGGAGAAGCTGCCTCCGGAGGCGCGGGGCAACGCGGCGCGGAACCGGGCCTTCATGCATCGCGCCTCCGCCTGGCTGGCGCGGCAGGGCATCGATCAGTTCCTCGACGTGGGCACCGGCATCCCCACCTCGCCGAACCTCCATCAGATCGTCCAGGCAATCACGCCCGCCGCCCGGATCGTGTACGCGGACAACGACCCCATCGTGCTGCGCCACGCGGAAGCGCTGTTGGTCGGCAGTCCGGAAGGGGCCACCGACTACATCCACGCGGATGTGCGGAAGCCGGAGCTGATCCTCGATCACGCCCGTCGGCTGCTGGACTTCCGCAGGCCCGTCGCCCTGTCGCTGATCGCGCTGATGCACTTCCTGCCCGACGACCAGGACCCGTACGGCATCACCCGCACGCTGGTCGGCGCCCTGCCGTCGGGGAGCTATCTGGTGCTGTCGCACGGCACGGCCGACCAGCACCCGGAGCTCCGGGCCGAGACCGAGTCCGCCTACAAGAAGGGAGCCATCACGCTGCGGATGCGCAGTCGCAGCGAGGTGGAGCCGTTCTTCGACGGTATGGATCTCGTCGAGCCGGGGCTCGTGCCGGCCGCGGAGTGGTACCGGGAGGAGCCGGCGCCGGAGAACGAACGCAGCGGGTTCTATGCGGGTGTTGCCCGCGTGCGGTGAGGGAACGCACACGCCGGTCGCGGGCGGTGAGGCCCTGCACCGGCTGATCCCGCATTCCGTGCTCGTGGTCGTCGACCGTGCCGCGCATGTGCCGAACCCGGAGCAGCCGGAGCGGTGCAACGCCGCGCTGCTCGGGTTTCTCGAAGGGCGCTGGACCAGGGCAGGGCCCGGATCACGACTCCTGGAGCGGTTTGGCGAAGCAGCGGCTGCTCTCGTACGTGCGGTAGTAGCCGAACTTCTCGCAGAGGGTGTAGCCGCTGGAGGTGTACAACGCGATCGCCTCCGGCTGCTGGTCGCCGGTCTCCAGCACCATCCGGGTGCGGCCGGCCGCCCGCGCGTCCGCTTCGAGAGCGGCGAGGATCCGGCGGGCCAGACCCTGCCCTCGGCACTCCCGGATCACGAACATCCGCTTGAGTTCGGCGTCGCCGTCCAGGTAGCCCTCCTCGTTCTGGTCCTGCGCACGCCAGCCGCCGGTGGCGACCGGTGCGCCCGACTCGTCGTAGGCGAGGAGGTAGAGGCCGCGCGGAGGCCGGAACATGGACGGGGCGAGTGGTGTGACATCGCCCTCGTCCCCGTAGCGCTCCGCGTATTCGAGCTGCACCTGGTCGTTGAGTTTGACGGCGTCGGGGTGGTCGAACGAGCAGGGCTGGATATTCATGTGGAAAATGGTACAGGTATGCAATCGCTGGTTCTCGGTATTGTGCCCTGATGCTCACCGTGACCACCGTGAATGTGAACGGGCTCCGCGCCGCCGCGAAGAAGGGCTTCGTCGAGTGGCTGGCGGGGACCGAAGCCGATGTGATCTGCCTGCAGGAGGTGCGTGCCGAGCCGCACCAGCTCGCCGACGAGGTGCGCGAGCCCGACGGCTGGCACACCGTCCACGCACCGGCGGCCGCCAAGGGGCGGGCCGGGGTCTCCCTCTACACGCGCCGGGCGCCGGAACGGGTGCAGATCGGGTTCGGCGGCTTCGGGGGCACCGGGGGTGAGGAGTTCGACGACAGCGGCCGGTACGTCGAGGTCGACCTGCCGGGTGTCACGGTGGCGAGCCTGTATCTCCCGTCCGGTGATGTCGGTACGGAGCGGCAGGACGAGAAGGAGCGCTTCATGGCCGCGTTCCTGCCGTATCTGAAGGGGCTCAGGGAGCGGTCCGCGGCCGGCGGCCGTGAGGTGCTGGTGTGCGGCGACTGGAACATCGCCCACCGGGAAGCCGACCTGAAGAACTGGAAGGACAACCAGAAGCGCGCGGGCTTCCTGCCGGAGGAGCGGGCATGGCTGACCCGGGTCTTCGACGAGGCCGCGTACGTGGACGTGGTGCGGGCGCTGCACCCGGACGCGGCGGGACCGTACTCCTGGTGGTCCTACCGGGGGCGCGCCTTCGACAACGACGCGGGCTGGCGCATCGACTACCAGGTGGCGACGCCCGGTCTCGCCGGGCGCGCGAGGAAGGCATGGGTGGAGCGGGCCGCCACGCACGGTGAGCGGTGGAGCGACCACGCGCCGGTGACGGCCGTCTTCGAGCTGTAGGGGGCTGCTACCCGGCCCGCCGGTAGCTGCTGCCGTCCTTGGGGCGGGTCAGCAGGCCTGCCACGACCAGGAAGCGGCGCAGCGCCGGGTAGTCGTCGTGCACGGTGAGCAGTGCCTCGTTGACCTCGCGCTCGCTGTACGTGCGGTCCGGCTCGAACAGGGTCTGCGCCAGGTGGGCGAGCAACTGCTCCCGGCGGGCGGGCTTGCGGGGGATCGTGGTCAGCCGCCCGTGGGAGAACAGGGCGGCAACCCCGTGCGAACCGCTCGGATTGTTGTCGGACATGGGGGAAGCCTGTCGTGCGGGGGAGGGGCGGTCAACGCGGTTTCGTCGCGGGGCGGTCGGCTCCTGCGCCGCCACCGGGTGTGTACCGCTGTTCAGCGGCCCCTGACGCCCGAGGTCACGTCTCCGGCTCCTTCGGTGGCTGCGTTCCGTCGTCGCGGCGCAGCCGCCGGTCCAGGGCCATGGAGAGCTCGGCGTCCACCACCGCGCGGGCGAGCGGGCGGAGTCGGGGCAGTTCGGTCTGGGCGGTGTGGGCCTGCAGCACCTGTACGAAGAGTTCGGCGAGGGCGTCCGCGTGTTCCCGGACCCGGCGGCCCGCCGCGAGCACCGTGGAGAGCGGCACGCCCTCGCGTACCAGCTCCGCCGAGGCCTCCAGGAGGCGGCGGCTGATGTGCACGATCTGGTCGCCGTCGGTGGCGAGATAGCCCAGGTCCAGGGCGGCGGCGAGGTTTTCCGGGGTGACCTCGCCCTCGAAGTGGTCCGCGAGCTGTTCGGGCGTGAGGCGGACCGGGGTCTCCTCGGTCGGCTCGCCCAGCCCCAGCACCTCGGCGACATCGCGGCCGCTCTCGAAGGTGCGGGCCAGATCGGCGATGCCGGTGAGGGTGTGGCCGCGCTCCAGCAGCCCGGCGATGGTCCGCAGCCGGGCCAGGTGGTGGTCGTCGTACCAGGCGATGCGCCCCTCCCGGCGCGGGGGCGCGATCAGGCCGCGCTCCCGGTAGAAGCGCAGGGTCCGCACGGGGATGCCGGCCTCCTTGGCCAGCTCCTCCATGCGGTATTCGCGGTGCTCGCGTCCTTCAGCCACCACCGCACCCTATGTTGTACCGTCGGTAACTTTCCCTGGCCGGACCCCTACCCATCGGTACGGGGCTGCTCTACTCTCCCAACAATGCCAGCGATTGCTGGCAGAGTCGTGTGACGTACCGCGGGAGGCGCCGGCATGGCCCAGCACGAGCATGTACGAGTGGCGGTGATCGGATCCGGATTCGGGGGCCTGGGGGCCGCGGTCCGCCTGCGCCGCGAAGGCATCACCGACTTCGTCGTCCTGGAGCGGGCCGAATCCGTCGGTGGCACCTGGCGCGACAACAGCTACCCCGGCTGCGCCTGCGACGTACCGTCCCACCTGTACTCGTTCTCGTTCGCCCCCAACCCGGACTGGCCGCGCACCTTCTCCGGGCAGGAGCACATCCGCGCCTACCTGGAACGTGTCGCCGACACCTTCGGGCTGCGCCCGCACATCAGGCTGGGCCATGAAGTGACCATGATGCGGTGGGACAACGACGAGCTGAACTGGGTGATCGAGTCCGCGAACGGGACGACGATCGTCGCCGATGTCGTCGTCGCCGCGACCGGCCCGCTCTCCGACCCGAAAACGCCGGACATACCCGGTCTCGCCGGCTTCCCCGGCAAGGTCTTCCACTCGGCCCGCTGGGACCACGACTACGACCTGACCGGCAAGCGCGTCGCCATGGTCGGCACCGGCGCCTCCGCGATCCAGATCGTGCCGGCGATCCAGCCGAAGGTCGGCAGGCTGACTCTGTTCCAGCGCACTCCGCCGTGGGTCATGCCGCGCATGGACCGGAACATCAGCGGCGTCGAGCGGTGGCTGCACCGCGCGCTTCCGATCACCGGCATCGCGCGCCGTGGACTACTGTGGGGCATAAGGGAGTTGCAGGTCGGCGCCTTCACCAAGCACCCCGACGAGCTCGGCCTGGTGGAGAGGATGGCCAAGTCCAACATCGCGCGGGCCATCAAGGATCCGGCGCTGCGGGCCACGCTGACGCCCTCGTACCGCATCGGCTGCAAGCGGATTCTGCTCTCCAGTACGTATTACCCGGCGCTCGCCCAGCCGAATGTGGATGTGGTCGCCTCCGGGCTGACCGAGGTGCGTGGCTCGACCGTCGTCGCCGGAGGGGGCGCCTCCCAGGACGGAGTCTCTGGGGGAGGCACGGAGGCCGAGGTCGACGCGATCATCTTCGGCACCGGCTTCCATGTGACGGACATGCCGATCGCCGACCGGGTCGTCGGCGCGGAAGGCATCACGCTCGCCGAGTCCTGGAAGGACGGCATGCGCTCGCTGCGGGGCGCGACCGCGGCGGGCTTCCCCAACTGGATGACGATCATCGGCCCCAACACGGGGCTCGGGAACTCGTCCATGATCCTGATGATCGAGTCCCAGCTGAACTACATGGCGGACTATCTGCGCCAGCTGAACGTCCTGGGCGGGCGGGCCGCGCTCGGTGCGCGGACGTCGGCGGTCGAGGCGTGGAACCGGCGGGTCCAGGAGCGGATGAAGCGGACCGTGTGGAACACCGGTGGCTGCACCAGCTGGTATCTGGACGCAGGCGGGCGCAACACCACCGTCTGGCCGGGAACGACAGGTGAGTTCCGCCGGGAGACACGGACGGTGGACCTCGGGGAGTACGAGGTCATCCGGCCCCGGACGGCCGATGCCGCCGAGACCGCCGTCGACGGGAAGGCCGTCGCCGAGGAGGCCGCGCGATGAGCCGGCCGCTGCGGAGCGAGGACGCCCCGCCGGTGCCCGCGCGCGAACTGGCCGCCGTCTCCGCCGACGGCTCCCGCATCCACGTCGAGCTGCACGGGCCGGACGGCGCCCCCGCGGTCGTGCTCGCGCACGGCTGGACCTGCAACACCCATTTCTGGGCCGAGCAGATCCGTGACCTGGCGGCCGACCACCGGGTCGTCACCTACGACCAGCGCGGCCACGGCCGCACGCCCGCCGTCCGCCCCGAGGGGTACAGCACCGGCGCGCTCGCCGACGACCTCGAAGCGGTGCTGGCCGCCGCGCTGGCCCCCGGCGAGCAGGCGGTGCTCGCCGGGCACTCCATGGGCGGCATGACGCTGATGGCCGCCTCGCGGCGGGCCGGGCTGCGCGAGCACGCGGCAGCCGTACTGCTGTGCAGCACCGGCAGTTCGCGGCTGATCGCCGAGTCGCGCGTCGTACCGATGCGGGCCGGTACGGTCCGCGCCCGGATGACCCGCGCGATCCTCGGGGCGCGGGCTCCGCTCGGGCCGGTCACACCCGTCTCGAAGCGGATCCTCAAGCACGCGACGATGGGCGCCGGTTCGGCCCCGGAGCGGGTCGAGTCCTGTGCCCGGATCGTGCACGCCTGCCCGCGGGCGGCCCGGGTCTCCTGGGGGCATGTGCTCGCGGAGCTCGATCTCGACGCGGAAGTAAGGGAGTTGCGGGTACCGACCGCTGTGATCGCGGGTACGGAGGACCGGCTGACGCCGCCCGTCCACGCGCGCGCCCTCGCGGCGGCGCTGCCCGAATGCCTGGGGCTCACCGAGTTGGCGGGGATGGGCCACATGACACCGGTGGAGGCGCCGGAGGCGGTCACCGCGAGAATCCGGGAACTGGTCGCCGGGTATGTCACCGCTGCCACCGGGACGGTCAGTGGCACTGTTGAGGAGGAGGTCGTATGAGCGGCAGGCGCAGTCTCGAAGGACAGGTCGTGGTCGTCACCGGCGCGGCGCGCGGCGTGGGCGAGCTGCTGGCCCGCAAGCTCTCGGCGCGCGGCGCGAAGCTGGCGCTGGTCGGCCTGGAGCCGGACGAGCTGAAGAAGGTCTCCGAGCGGCTGCACGCGGAGAGCGACCACTGGTACGCGGACGTCACCGACCATGTGGCGATGGCACGGGTCGCGCAGGAGGTGAAGGAGCGCTTCGGCAAGGTCGATGTGGTCGTCGCGAATGCCGGGGTCGCCTCTGGCGGGCCGTTGGCCGACTCCGACCCGCAGGCGTGGCGGCGGGTCATCGAGGTCAATCTGATCGGCGGCGCGGTGACAGGGCGGGCGTTTCTGCCTGTACTGATGGAGAGCCGCGGCTACTTCCTGCAGATCGCGTCGCTCGCCGCGATCACTCCGGCGCCGATGATGACCGCGTACTGCGCGTCGAAGTCGGGCGTGGAGGCGTTCGCGCACAGTCTGCGGGCGGAGGTCGGATACCGGGGCGTGAAGGTCGGTGTCGGCTACCTGTCCTGGACGGACACCGACATGGTGCGGGGTGCCGACGAGGACGACGTCATGCGGGAGTTGCGGCAGCGGCTGCCGTGGCCGGCGAACCGCACGTATCCGCTGGGACCGGCGGTCGACCGGATCGTGGCCGGCATCGAGCGGCGTTCGGCACACGTGTACGCGCAGTGGTGGCTGCGCGGCATGCAATCGGTGCGGGGATACCTGCCGGCGGTCATCGGGGTGGTCGGGCAGCGCGAGATGAAGCGGTTCGGGTCGCGGCTGGAGGGCGTGAGCAAGGGACTTGTGGGCGCCGGAGGTGCTGCGGACGAGGCCGCGCGGGGTGCGAGCACGCAGCGTAAGTGATCGAAATGCGTGGAATGTCCTGCCGTGTAAGTCTGGTCGAGGCCCCAACGGGGTCACCCCCCAACGCATCCCGAGCACCCCACTAGGAGTGAACAGCATGGGTATCGCAGACCAGTTCAAGGACAAGGCGCAGGAGCTCGCCGACCAGGCGAAGAAGAACACGGGCGAGAAGAAGGGCGAGCCGCGCGGGCGGACGTCCGCTGCGTCGGAACGGGCGCGTGACAAGGCCCGGGACGCGGCGCAGGGGGCGCGCGACCGGTACGACGACGAGTCCTGACTCGGCGGTGCGAGGGGCGCGTTCGGGAGACCGGACGCGCCTTTCGCGTGCGTGGGGCCTGTTCGGGGGCGCGCCCCCAGCCCCCTTCGTTTGTCCTCGATCGCCGGCCGGGCCTGATGTGACGGGCCGCGGGACCGGGCTTGATGCGGTGCCTATCGTGGCGGCAGCGGTGGCCGTGCGCGGTTCGGGGCGTCCTCGTACGTCGGCGGGGTCGACGCCGGGTGGGACTTCAGGAGTTCGAGCGCGATGTGCACCGCGTCGTCCAGCACCGCGTGCCGGCCCTCCGCCCAGTCCAGCGGAGTGCGCAGCGCCTCCAGGTCCGGTTCGACACCGTGGTTCTCGATCGACCATCCGTACGCGTCGAACCACGCCGCGTTCATCGGCACCGTGATCACCGTGCCGTCGCCCAACCGGTGCCGGCCCGTCATGCCGACGACCCCGCCCCATGTCCGCTGGCCTACCACCGGGCCCAGTTCCAGCAGGCGGAACACCGCAGTGATCATGTCGCCGTCGGAGGAGGTCGCCTCGTCGGCGAGAGCCACCACCGGGCCGCGGGGGGCGTTGGAGGCGTACGAGACCGGCTGGGCGTCGCGGGTCAGGTCCCAGCCAAGGATCGTGCGGGTCAGTTTCTCGACGACCAGTTCGCTGATGTGGCCGCCCGCGTTGCCGCGTACGTCGACGATCAGGGCGGGGCGGGAGACCTCCATCCGCAGGTCGCGGTTGAACTGGGCCCAGCCGGAGCCGCCCATGTCGGGGATGTGCAGGTAGCCGCACTTGCCGGCACTCAGCTCCCGTACGACTTCGCGGCGTTTGGCCACCCAGTCCTGGTAGCGGAGCGGGCGCTCGTCGATCAGGGGGACGACGGCGACGCGGCGGGAGGGGCCTTCGCCCTCGGGCGGGCGGAAGGTGAGTTCGACGGTGGTCCCGCCCGCCTGGGAGAGGAGGGGGTAGGGGCCCGCGACCGGATCTACCGGGCGGCCGTCCACATGGGTGAGGATCGCGCCGTCCCGGATGCCCGTGCCGGCGAGCGGTGAACGCGCCTTGGAGTCCGAGGAGTCGCCCGGCAGGATCCGCCGGACCAGCCACTTGCCGTCCCGGCACACCAGGTTCGCGCCGAGCAGTCCGATCGCCCGCTGGTAGTGCGGTGGGCCCTCGTTGCGGCGGGCGGGTCCCACGTACGCGTGCGAGGTGCCCAGTTCGCCGAGGACCTCGCGCAGCAGGTCCGCGAACTCGTCGGGGGTCGCGACCCGTTCGACCAGCGGACGGTACTGGTCGAGCACGCCCGGCCAGTCGATGCCGCACATGTCGGGTTCCCAGAAGTAGGAGCGGATGATGCGGCCCGCTTCCCCGTACGCCTGCCGCCATTCCGCCGCCGGGTCGACATCGTGCAGGATCCGCCGCAGGTCGAGGTAGACCGTCGAGTCGCTGTCGCCGGCCTCGGTGGCCGGTACGGCGCGCAGTTCTCCGTCGTCCATGACGACCAGCCGGGTCGCGTCGCCGCTGACGGCGAACCAGTCGAGATGGCCGACGAGTTCGGTCTTCCTGGCCTTCGTGATGTTGAAGTGTTCGAGCGTGGGACGGCCCGACATGTCGGCCGGGTTGGCGAACGTCTCGCCGAGCGCGCCCGAGATCGGCCAACGCAGCCAGACGAGCCCGCCGCCGCTGACCGGGTGCAGCGCCGAGTATTTCGACGCGGTGACCGGGAACGGCGTCACCCGGTTCTCCAGCCCCTCGAACTCGACCGTGACCGTGGCTCCTTCGGCCGGAGTCGCTTCCGGGGTTTCGCCCGGGTCGAGGCCGCCCGCCGCCGGGCGCCCCTCCGGTGAGAGAGCGAAGGGGGACGGGGTGGCGGAGGAGAGCGGCACCAGGTACGGGCGGCAGCCGAGCGGGAAGGAGAGGTCGCCGGTGTGGACGTCGTACACCGGGTCGAAGCCGCGCCAGGAGAGGAACGCGAGATACCGGCCGTCGCCGGTGAACACCGGGTTCTGGTCCTCGAAGCGGCCGTTGGTGACATCGACGATCACCGGGGCGCCCGGTCCCATGATCCGGGCCAGTTTGATCTGCCGCAGCGAGCGGCCGATCCCGGGATGCGACCAGGTCAGCCAGGCACCGTCCGGTGAGAATGCCAGATCGCGGACCGGTCCGTTGATGGAGCGGATCAGCTCGGTCGGTTCGCCGGTGGACTCCTCGGCCGTGTCGAGGAGCAGCAGCCGGCCGTCGTGTGTGGCGATCGCGAGCCGTTCGCCCTCCGGGTCGGCGATCAGTTCGTGGACCCGGCCGATCTGCCCGGAGGCCAGCCGGCGCGGTGCCCGGTCACCGCTGGCGCGCGGCAGGTACGCGATCTCGATGGCGTCCTCGCCGTCCGCATCCGTCACGTAGGCGACCTGGCCCATGCTGCCGAGCATCTCGGGCAGCCGGACCCGGACCCCGGGGGTGTCGGCGATCGTGCGGGCGGGCCCGTCGCGGTGAGTCAGCCAGTACAGACTGCCGCGGACCGAGACGGCGCTCGCCCGGCCCGTCTCGTCCACGGACAGCGAGTCGACATTGCTGGCGGCGGGCACCTGGTACGTACGCCGCCCGGCCCGCGGCCCGCCGAGCCGCACCTGCAGCTTCCGCGGCACCGCGTCCGGTGATTCGAGGTCGTCGACCAGCCACAGCTCGCCCGCGCACTGGTAGACCACCCGGCGTCCGTCGCTGGATGCGTGCCGGGCGTAGAAGGCGTCGTGGTCGGTGTGGCGGCGCAGGTCGGAGCCGTCGGGCAGGCAGGAGTACAGGTTGCCGACGCCCTCGTGGTCGGAGAGGAACGCGATCCGGCCGGCGACGAACATCGGCGAGTCGAGATGGCCGCCGATATCGGGCAGCAGTCGCTTGCCGTGCAGCCACAGCCGCCCCATCGCCCCGCCCCGGTACCGCTTCCAGGCGGCCGGTTCGTGCGGGGGTGTGCCGGTGAGCAGCAGTGTGCGCCGTTCGCCGTCGATGTCCGCGACCGCGATGTCGGAGACCGGACCCCACGGGAGCTTGCCGCCGGGGGAGCCGTCCGTGGGAAGGCTGTAGGCCCAGGAGAAGTACGAGAACGGCTGCGCATGCGAGGACACGGCGAGGATGTGCGACGTCTCGTCCGGATCGGGGGTCCAGCCGCAGACGCGCGCGTCGGTCGACCCCCAGTAGGTGAGCCGGCGGGCCGGTCCGCCCTCGACAGGGGCAAGATGGATCTCGGGATCCAGGGTGCGCCAGGTCGTGTACGCGATACGGGTCCCGTCGGGCGAGAAGCGCGGGTGACTGACCCGGGTCCGGTCGACGGTCACCCGCCACGCCCGGCCGGGCTGCTGCCCCTCGGAGGCGAGGGGGGAGACCCAGAGGTCGTCCTCGGCCGCGAAGCAGAGCAGGTCCTTGTGAAGGTGCGGAAAACGGAGATACGCGACGTCGTCACTCACCCCCCAATGCTTTCCGCGTGAGCGGGACGCGGCAACTCGTGGTGCGGAAGCAGCTGTGGTGCAACACACAAGCGAAACGATGCAGTTTCGCTCAGTGGCGGGGTACCTTCGAGGTGTACGAAACAGTTTCGTTTGGCTGACATACCAGTGACATGACAGGAGGTCGGCCCATGGCACGCACCCGTCTCACGCCCGAGCGCGAGAGCGAGCTCTACGCCGCGGTGCTCGACCTGCTGAGCGAGGGCGGCTACGACGCCCTGACCATGGATGCCATCGCTGCCCGTACCCGCTCCAGCAAGGCCACCCTCTACCGCCAGTGGGGGAGCAAGCCGGAGCTGGTCGTCAAGGCGCTGCGCCACAACAAGCCGGGCGACCTTTCCGAGATCGACACCGGTTCGCTGCGCGGAGATTTCCATGCCGCGCTGGCCCGGACCGACGACTGCAAGATGCAGAAGAACTCCGCGCTGATGCGGGGCCTGATGCAAGCCGTCCACGACAGTCCCGATCTGTACCAGGCGCTGCGTGAACAGCTCATCGAGCCGGAGATATCCAGCCTCGATGTGCTGCTCCGCCGAGCCGTGGACCGGGGTGAACTGCGTCCGGACAACCCGGCGCTGAAATATGTACCGCACATGCTGGTCGGTGCTTTCACCGCTCGGCAGCTGGTCGAGGACCGCCCCATCGACCATGCGTTTCTCACCGACTACGTCGACTCCGTGATCCTCCCCGCTCTCGGCGTCTGACCCCGTCCCTTCCGTACGGCCCTCTCCCCAAGCCTCACCTGACACGCCGCTCTCGTCGTCGGGCTGGTTCCTCACGCCCTTTTCCACCCACACGACCTGACCGGGAGTACACCTCCGTGGCCACATTCCTTTACAAGCTCGGACGGTTCGCTTTCCGGCGCCGCCGCTATGTCGCCCTTGTCTGGGTGGCACTGCTGGCGCTCGCCGGATTCGGCGCCGCCTCCGCGTCCACCGCCACCTCCAGCTCCTTCTCCATTCCGGGTACGGAGGCTCAGAAGGCCTTCGACCTGCTGGAACAGCGTTTCCCCGACTCCAGCGCCGACGGCGCGACCGCGCGGGTCGTCTTCAAGGCCGACAACGGCCAGAAGATGACGGACCCGGCGAACAAGGCCGAGGTCAACAGGATCGCGGACGAGCTGAAGTCGGGTTCGGACCAGATCGCCTCGGTCACCGACCCGTACACCGGCAACGCCGTCAGCAAGGACGGCTCCACGGCGTACATCTCCGTGTCCTACAAGGTCAACTCGATGGCGCTGACCGATGCGACCCGGAGTGCCCTGGAGGACGCGGGCCACGCGGCGCAGAAGAGCGGGATGACCGTGGAGATCGGCGGCGACGCGCTCCAGGTGATGCCGGAGACCGGGGCCACCGAGATCATCGGTGTCGCGATCGCCGCAGTGGTGCTGGTCATCACCTTCGGCTCGCTCGTCGCGGCGGGTCTGCCGCTGCTCACCGCGCTCATCGGCGTCGGCATCGGCGTCTCGACGATCACGGCCCTGGCCAACGTGCTCGACCTGGGCTCCACCACCTCCACCCTCGCGATGATGATCGGCCTCGCGGTCGGCATCGACTACGCGCTCTTCATCGTCTCCCGCTACCGTGCCGAGCTGGCCGAGGGCCGCGAGCGCGAGGAAGCGGCGGGGCGGGCGATCGGCACGGCCGGTTCCGCGGTCGTCTTCGCCGGTCTCACCGTCGTCATCGCCCTGGTCGGCCTGGCCGTGGTCAACATCCCGATGCTGTCGAAGATGGGCTTCGCCGCGGCCGGCACGGTCGCGATCGCCGTCCTGATCGCGCTCACCCTCGTCCCGGCGGTGATGGGCTTCGCGGGCAAGCGGGTCATGGGACGCAAGGCGCGCAAGGCCGCCGAGGCTTCGAGCCGGCCCGAGGCGAAGCCGAACATGGGTACCCGGTGGGCGCGGTTCGTCCTGCGCAAGCCGGTCTGGGTGCTGCTGGTCGGAGTCCTCGGCCTCGGGGCCATCGCCGTACCGGCCGCCTCGCTGGAGATGGGCCTGCCCGACGACGGCTCCCAGCCCACCAGCACCACTCAGCGCCGCGCCTACGACCTGCTCTCCGACGGCTTCGGCCCGGGCTTCAACGGGCCGCTGATGGTCGTCGTGGACACGGCGAACAGCTCGGACGGCAAGGCCGTGGTCAAGCAGGTCTCCGATCAGGTCTCCGGCATCCCGCATGTCGTCGCGGTCACCCCGGCCCACTTCAACAAGGCCGGCGACACCGCCATGATCACTGTGATCCCGAAGGACCGGCCGAGCTCCGCCGAGACGGAGAACGTGGTTCACGCCATCCGTGACGCGGGCACGGGCATCAAGTCCGACACCGGCGCCGAGGTCCTGGTCACCGGAGCCACGGCGATGAACATCGACTTCTCGCAGAAGATGAACGACGCGCTGCTGCCGTATCTGGCGCTCGTCGTCGGCCTGGCGTTCCTGCTGCTGATGCTGGTCTTCCGGTCGGTGCTGGTGCCGCTGAAGGCGGCCCTCGGCTTCCTGCTCTCGGTCGTCGCAGCCCTGGGCGCGGTCGTCGCGGTCTTCCAGTGGGGCTGGCTGGGCTCGCTCTTCGGCGTCGAACAGACCGGCCCGATCATGTCCATGATGCCGATCTTCATGGTGGGTGTGGTCTTCGGTCTCGCCATGGACTACGAGGTCTTCCTCGTCACCCGGATGCGCGAGGCGTACGTCCACGGGGAGAAGGCCCCGCAGGCGATCGTCACCGGCTTCCAGCACGGCGCCCGCGTCGTCACCGCCGCGGCCGTGATCATGATGGCGGTCTTCTCCGGGTTCATCGGCTCCAGCGAGTCGATGATCAAGATGATCGGCTTCTCGCTCGCCATCGCCGTCCTCTTCGACGCGTTCGTCGTCCGGATGGCGATCGTGCCCGCGGTCCTCGCCCTGCTCGGCCAGCGCGCCTGGTGGCTGCCGCGCTGGCTGGACCGGCTGCTGCCCAATGTCGACGTGGAGGGCGAGGGGCTGCGCAAGCAGCTCGGCGAGGCGTCCGGCGAAGGCGGGCAGAGCGACCCGCAGGACGAGCGTGAGCTGACGCGCGTCTGATCCGTACGAGCCCCGGGGCCGCGTCCGAGCGGAACGCGGCCCCGGAATGCACCCGGCCGTTACCTGTGGGGACGGGGCCGGAGCGGCGATGAGCCCCCGTGCGAGCGGCACGGGGGCTCATCCGTGCCGTCACTTTGTCGGGGTCACGCCGGTGCGGTCTCGGACTGCCTGCTCTCGCCGTGGGTGCGGTCCAGGAAGCGGATCAGCGGCGCGTTGTCGAACTGCACCACCTCGACGCCGTCCGGCGAGTGCCGCTCCACGACCAGCTGCGCCCGTCCCAACGGCCAGATCCGTATCGCGCCGTGCCCGGTCGGCGCGTGCAGCCCGTCCTCCAGCAGGTCTCGGCCGAAGGCCCAGTCGATGCCGCCGGGGAAGGTGAGATGCACCGTACGCGGGTCGACGGCCGCGTCGTACCGCAAGTCGACGGGGACGGAGAAGGTGTCGGTCGCCTCGGTGATGAGCCGGGCTTCGGCCTGTTCTTCGATCACAGGGGGCATGGGCCGAATCCTCCTATTACCGACTGTTTATGAATGTTTGATATCTAATGTCGCATATTTTGACCAAAGGGCACGATAAGGAAACCAGGTACTTGTTGGAGATGCGCTCTTGCGAGCCATTCGCAACAAGGTCCTATCATTGAGAGGTTCATGACCCCGCGCAGCAGTGCAGGAACGCAGGAAGCGGAGCCTCCCTTATGCATGTACCCGACGGATTCATCAACGCCCCCGTCTCCGTCGCCGCCGGTGTGGTTGCCGCGGGTGCCGTGGCGGTCAGCCTGCGGGGCGCCCGCCGCGAACTGGATGAACGCACCGCGCCGCTCGCGGGGCTCGTCGCCGCGTTCATCTTCGCCGTGCAGATGCTGAACTTCCCGGTCGCGGCCGGTACCAGCGGGCATCTGCTGGGCGGGGCGCTCGCCGCGATCCTGGTCGGGCCGTACACCGGGGTGCTCTGCATATCCGTCGTGCTGCTCATGCAGGGCATCCTCTTCGCGGACGGCGGGCTCACCGCGCTCGGTGTGAACATCACCGTCATGGGCGTCACCACCACCGTCGTCTCGTACGCCCTCTTCCGCGGTCTCGCCACGGTCCTGCCGCGCACCCGCCGCTCCACGACCGCCGCGGCATTCGTCGCCGCACTGATCTCCGTGCCGGCCGCGGCCTGCGTCTTCACGCTGATCTACTGGATCGGTGGCACCACCGACATCCCGATCGGCAAGGTCCTCACCGCGATGGTCGGCGTGCACATCCTGATCGGTATCGGCGAGGCCGTGATCACCGGGCTGACCGTCGGAGCCGTCCTCGCCGTCCGCCCCGATCTGGTCCACGGCGCCCGCGGTCTCACCGCCCCGCTCAAGCTCCGGATCGACGGCGAGCTCGTAGACGCCCCCGCCCGGCAGTCCGTCGCGCCGGTCGCCGCCCGCTCCACGCGCGGGCTCTGGGCCACCGGCCTGGTCACCGCCCTCGTGCTGGCGGGCTTCGTCTCCTTCTACGCCTCCGCCAGCCCGGACGGCCTGGAGAAGGTCGCCGCCGACAAGGGCATCGACAAGAAGGCCGAGGAGCACGCGGCCAAGGACTCGCCGCTCGCCGACTACGGCGTCAAGGACATCTCCGACGCGCGGCTCTCCGGCGGCCTCGCCGGGGTGATCGGGGTCGGCGCCACGATCGTGGTCGGCAGCGGGGTCTTCTGGGCCGTCCGCCGCCGCCGTACGCCGGACGCACCCGCCGACAGCCGCACCAAGGAAGCCGTCTGATGGGCGCCGGCCACGCGCACAAGCTCTACCGGCACGGGCACTCGCCGGTCCATGACCTGCCCCCGCACTGCAAGCTCGCCGCTGTGTTCAGCTTCGTGCTGGTCGTCGTCCTGACGCCGCGCGAGGCGGTCTGGGCGTTCGCGCTGTACGCCGCGCTGCTCGCCGGGGTCGCGGCGATGGCCCGGATCCCCGCCGGGTTCCTGCTCAAGCGGCTGGTCATCGAGGTGCCGTTCGTCGCGTTCGCCGTGCTGATGCCGTTCATGGTGCCGGGTGAGCAGACGGAGCTCCTCGGCGTCTCCGTCAGCGTCCCCGGTCTCTGGGGCGCCTGGAACGTCCTCGCCAAGGGCACCCTCGGCGTCGCCGCCTCGGTGATCCTCGCGTCCACCACCGAGCTGCGCTCGCTGCTGCTCGGTCTGCAGCGGCTCAAGCTGCCGCCGATGCTCGTCCAGATCGCCTCCTTCATGATCCGGTACGGGGATGTGATCACCGGCGAGATGCGACGGATGTCGATCGCCCGCCGCTCCCGCGGCTTCGAGGCGCGCGGGGTACGGCAGTGGGGCGTCCTCGCCAAGTCGGCGGGCGCGCTCTTCATCCGTTCCTACGAGCGCGGCGAACGCGTCCACCTCGCGATGGTCAGCCGCGGCTACACCGGCTCGATGCCGGTCATCGACGAGGTGACGGCGTCCGGCGCGCAGTGGGCGTACGCCTCGGCACTCCCCGTGCTCGCCCTCGCGGTCTGTCTGCTGGGATGGACCCTATGAGCCCGTCCAGTAGCACCGCGCCGTCCCTTGAGGTCAGTGGCCTCGCCTACGCCTACCCCGATGGTCACCAGGCGCTCTTCGGCGTCGACCTGACCGTCGCACGCGGCGAACGCGTCGCCCTGCTCGGCCCGAACGGCGCCGGCAAGACCACGCTCGTCCTCCACCTCAACGGCATCCTCGACGCGGGCGCGGGCACCGTCCGGGTCGCCGGTCTTCCGGTGGAGAAGCGCAATCTCGCGGAGATCCGCCGCCGCGTCGGCATCGTCTTCCAGGACCCCGACGACCAGCTCTTCATGCCGACCGTCCGCGAGGACGTCGCCTTCGGGCCCGCCGCATCCGGGCTGCGTGGCGCCGAACTGGAGGAGCGGGTCACCGAGGCACTCGAACAGGTCGGCATGGCGGGGTACGCGAACCGCCCCCCGCACCATCTGTCGTTCGGTCAGCGCCGCCGCGTCGCCGTCGCCACCGTCCTCGCCATGCGGCCGGAAATCCTCGTCCTGGACGAGCCCTCGTCCAACCTGGACCCCGCGTCGAGGCGCGAACTCGCCGACATCCTGCGGTCGTTGGACGTCACCGTGCTGATGGTTACGCACGACCTGCCGTACGCCCTGGAGCTCTGCCCGCGCTCCGTCATCCTCAGCGAAGGCGCCATCGCGGCCGACAACCGTACTCAGGACCTGCTCTGTGACGAGGAGTTGATGCGTGCCCACCGGCTGGAGCTGCCCTTCGGGTTCGACCCGCGCTCCGTGACCATGGGCGCGTGACCGACGACGGCACCAGCCATCCTGCGGCCTCGCTGCCGCCCGTCGACCAGGAGCCGGCCGCCAGGCCGGTCGACAGTGCGCACCGGGTCTGCCCGTACCCGGCGCCGCCCGCGGCAGCGCCGACGTCCCGATCGTGCTGAGCTGAGGGTCACCCGCGGTACGGCTCACCTGGGCGGCGATGCACCATGGGGGGATGAGCGGGAGTGCAGGAGCAGGCGTGGACGTACGGGGCACGGTGGCGACCGGATTCGAACCGGTCAGGGACGCCTTCATCCGTAACTTCGAGCAGCGGGGGGAGCGGGGGGCGGCGGTCGCCGTCTACCGGGACGGGCGCAAGGTCGTCGACCTGTGGGCCGGTACGAGAGACGTCGACGGCGTCGAACCGTGGGCGGTCGACACGGTGCAGATCGTCCGCTCCGCGGGCAAGGGCATCGCCGCGGCCGTACCGCTGCTGCTGCACCAGCGCGGACAGGTGGACCTGGACGCCCCGGTCGGCACGTACTGGCCGGAGTTCAAGGCGGCCGGCAAGGAGCGCGTGCTCGTGCGGCACCTCCTCGCCCACCGTGCGGGAGTCCCCGCCCTCGACCGGCCGCTGACGCCCCAGGAGGCCGCCGACGGGAGCTCCGGGGCGCACGCCGTCGCCGCGCAGCGCCCGCAGTGGGAGCCCGGTACCGCACACGGCTACCACGCGCAGACGTACAGCTGGCTGATCGGCGAACTGGTGCGACGGGTCACCGGGCGAACCGTGGGCCGCTGGATCGCCGAGGAGATCGCCCGTCCGCTCGGCCTCGACTTCTGGTTCGGGCTCCCGGCGGAAGAGGCGCACCGGGTGGGCCGGATCGGACCGGTCGAGCCGCCCGTCCCGGGCGGCAGCGGCGGGGCGCTGCGGATGCGCCCCAAGCGGTCGGTCGTGGACGCCTACCGTGATTCCGAGTCGCTGACCCGCCGCGCGTTCGGCGCCATCGACCCGTTCCCCGACGAGAACGACGCCGGCTACCGGGCGGCCGAACTCCCCGCCTCCAACGGCATCGCGACCGCCCGCGCGCTGGCCCGCGCCTACGCCGCGATGATAGGCCCGGTCGACGGTCACCGGCTCTTCGCCCCGGCCACGCTCACCCTCGCCCGCACCGAGGAGTCCGTGGGCCCGGACCGGGTGCTCGTCGTGAACACCCGCTTCGGGCTCGGTTACATGCTGCACGGCCCGGCCGCCCCACTCCTTGCCCCCGGCTCCTTCGGTCACCCGGGCCGCGGCGGCTCGCTCGGCTTCGCCGACCCCGAATCGGGCATCTCGCTCGGCTATGTGACGAACGGTCTGCAGAAGGGAGTCACCGCCGATCCTCGTGCCCAGGCCCTGGTCAGAGCAGTACGGTCGGCGCTATGACTCCTACCGGTGATTCCAGGTTCGACGGATACGGCGTACTCATCACGGGCGCGGGGCAGGGCATCGGCGCTGCCACGGCCCGTCGGCTGGCCTCCGAGGGCGCACGCGTCCTGGTGACCGATCTGGACGGTGACCGCGCCGAGCACACGGCGGCGGCGATACGGAAGACGGGCGCCACCGCCGAGGCGCTGCCCTGTGACGTGGGCGACCGGACGGCGGTCGAGGCAGCAGTGGCCCGTGCGGTCGAGGCGTTCGGCACGCTCGACGTGCTGGTCAACAACGCGTACCGCTGCACGCCCGACACCCCGTTCTTCGAGGACGAGCCCGACGACGTCTGGCAGGGCGATCTCGACGCCACGCTCACCGGCCCGTACCGCTGCTCACGGGCGGCACTGCCGCACCTGGTGGCGTCGGGCAGGGGCGCGATCGTCAACATCGGCTCCGTCAACGGGGAGCAGGACTTCGGCAACCACGCCTACAGCGCCGCCAAGGCGGGCCTGGGCAGCCTGACCCGTACGCTCGCCGGCCACGCCGGCCCGCGCGGGGTCCGCGTCAACCTCGTGGCCCCCGGCACGATCCGCACGGACGCGTGGGCGGACCGAGCCGACGTACTGGACCGGGTGAGCCCGCTCTACCCCCTCGGCAGGGTCGGCGAACCGGACGACATCGCGGCGGCGGTCGCCTTCCTCGCCTCCCGCGACGCTGCCTGGATCACCGGGACGACGCTGCGGGTGGACGGCGGGCTGCTCGCCGTGAACGCGGGGTTCCGGAGGGCGATCGCGCAGGACTGAGAGCCTGTCGGGTGACCTTCGATCAGAGGTCGCCCGACAGGCTCTGCGCCCGTCGGGCGGACCGGCGGGCTGTGCGGGTTGCACCGGCACCGGCGCCTGCTGTCCGCGCCGGTGCTTCTCCGGACGCCGCCGCGTTCAACTCGCCCGCAGCGTCAGCCCGATCCCGACCACCATCAGTCCGGCCGCGGCGATCCTCGGTGCGCCGAACCGTTCCAGCCGGCGTGCGTGATCGCCGCGATCAGAACCGCGCATGCGACCAGTGGCGTCACCTGGACTGCTCGCGCACGTCCACCACGGTGCCGCCGGCATGCCTGATGACTGCCTGGGGATCGAGTGGGAAGACGGTGTGCGGGGTGCCTGCCGCAGCCCACACCACGTCGTGGTCGAGCAGCCCGCGGTCGGCCAGTACCCGGGTCTTCGTACGGTGGCCGAAGGGCGGCACACCGCCGATCGCGTAGCCGGTGGTCTCCCGGACCAGATCGGCCCCGGCGCGCTTGACCTTCCCGGCGCCCAGCTCCCGCCGTACGAGCTCCACGTCGACCCGCGAGGAGCCATCCATCAGGACCAGCACGGGAGCCCCGTCGGCCTCGAAGATCAGGGACTTGACGATGGCGCTGAGCTCGCAGCCGATGGCCGCGGCGGCCTCGGCGGCGGTACGGGTGGCGTCCGGGAAGCGGCGGATCTCGACATCGAGACCCAGCTCGCGCAGGGCCTCGGCAAATCGGGGGTGTGCGGCCGAAACGGTGGCTTCGGTCGCGGGAGCGGTCGCGTCGGGAGTACTCATGCCCCGCACGCTAGCGCCCCTCCCGGCACGAGCGTTCGTGCTGCGGGGCACGCGATCCGGTTTCGGGCACCGGGGTGCGCGTCACGGCCCCGCGCGCAGTACCTGCGCCACCACCGGCCCCGCCGCGTCGCCGCCGTGGCCGCCGGACTGGACGACCGCCGCGGCCGCGAGGTCGTTGCTGAAGCCGGTGAACCAGCTGTTGGACGTGGCCTGTCCGTCGACCTCCGCCGAACCGGTCTTCGCACCCTTGTCGCCGCCGACCGAGGCCATCGCCGCCCTTCCGGTGCCCCAGCTCGCGGTCTGCCGCATCATGGTGGTCACCTGCTGCGAGACCGACCCGGGCAGCGAGCGGGACGCGGTGGCGAGCTGACGGCCGTCCAGGTCCTGGGGTACGAGGACCGGCTGGCGGAAGGTGCCGTTCTTCGCGGTGGCGGTGATCGACGCCATGGTGAGCGCGTTCATCTGGATGGTGCCCTGGCCGATGTACTGCGCGGCGGCCTCACCGCCGGAGGCCTCGGGCACGCTGCCGTCGAAGGACGCGGCGCCGGTTTTCCAGTCGAGGCCGATACCGAAGACGTCGCGGGCCTCCTTGGCCAGTGCGGCGTCGTCCTCGGTGTCGTCGATGAGCTTGATGAACGCGGTGTTGCACGACCGGGCGAAGCTGGTGGTGAGGGTGCCGTCCGGGATGGAGAACCCGTCCAGGTTCTGGAACGTGCGGCCCTGGTACATCGCGGTCTTCGGGCACTCGATCTTCTGGTTCGCGCCGGCGAGTCCCTTCTCGATCAGCATCGACGCGGTCACGATCTTCATCGTCGAACCGGGCGCCTGCTTGCCGAGCATGGCCGCGTTGAACCCGGTCGCAGGGTTGTTGGCGACGGCGCGGATCGAGCCGGTGGACGGCCGGATGGCGACCACCGAGGCCTGGGTGTACCGCTTGACGGCTTGCTCGGCCGCCGCCTGGACCCGCGCGTCCAGCGTGGTCTGCAGTGTGCCCGGCTTCCCCTTGGACAGCGTCAGCAGTGTCTTGTCCGGGGTGTTCTCGTCCGCCGACTCGATCCAGGTCTCGATACCCGCGGTGCCGCCGGCCTTCTGCCCGTACTTCTCGCGCAGCGTGTCCAGGATCGGCCCCAGCGACGGGTACTTCTCCTTCGTCAGCACCCGGCCGTTGTGGTCGAGCGCCTCGATGGACGGGGCCGACGCCTCGCCGGTCTTCAGCGTTTCGCCGTCCGCCAGGTCCGGATGAATCACGGACGGCTTCCAGTCGATCAGCGCCCGGCCGGTGGTCAGGCCGCGCACGACGGTCAGCTCCGAGGAGTACGACCAGGGCTTGGACTTCCCCTCGAAGCTCACCGTCGCCTTCACGGTGAACGGGACCTTCGAGCCGGTCGCCGGGCCCGGGGTGATCACGGCCTCGGTGACGTGGGCCAGTGCGCTGTAGCCGCTGAGGGCCGGTTCGGCCTCGACGGCGTTGTTGGTGAGCTGGGACGCGGCGGACGCCTGGCCGGCCGCCCAGGCCTTGAGGAACTTCGTCGACGTCTCGCTGATCTCCGTCTTGCTCGGCGGCCCGGTCTTCACCTCGGCGGAGGTGGAGCGTCCGTCCGTGCCGCCGCCCCCGCTGCCGCCGAACCCGTCGAGGACGTTGTACGCCCCGTACCCCACCCCGCCGACCACCAGCATGAACACTCCGCCGATGACAGCGACCTTCGCTCCACTGCGCATCTGTGCAGTCACCCTCCCCAGGAGACTCTCTTGAACAGGTTCAAGAGAGCGCTTGTGGGCACCCTACGGGACGGTGGTGACAGCGGGGGCTGTTGTTATCGGAACGCGATCCACAAGGGTGTGAACAGGCCGGTCAAATCCAGGTATCCAGCCACATGTGGTTGCGCCAGGAATTCTCCGGAATGGGCGTTCCCGTATACAGCGGCCAGAAATGGATGAAGCCTCGCGAGTCGCGGAGAGGTAGGTCCCGACCAGTAATTTCCTTGCCGGACGGGGCAGTTTGGGGCCCACTGGGCCGTGATCATGGTTCCTTGCCCCATGTAAACGCGTAGGGGCCCGTTCTACTGGCTAGTGGCAAGCTGGCAGTAGACAGTAGACGTACGTGCTCTCGCCCAGCTAGGGCGTGCCATTGCCCTGCCGATTACCACCCGTGCGATAGCTCAATGCCATCAGGGTGAGGCCGGTCAGCAGAAGCGCGCCGCCTGCCAGGGTCCCCCACTCCCGGATGTTGGGGCCGAGGGTGTCGGGGTCGTTGAGCACCAACCAGAAGACCATCTGCCAGCACAGGGCGAAGGCACCCACCAACTGGCCCCAGCCGTAGAGGCGAGGGCGGTGGACCGGTCGCCGGCTCCCGGGGAGCACCCAGCCACGGGTAACCGCAGCTACGCCGGAGACGGAGAGGAGCAACGCCACCAGAACAGCAGGTATAACAACAAGTATGGCGATGTAGAGCTCCACGGTCCCTCCTTGCGCGCCGGACCCGCGCCGGACGCCCGCGTGATCATGGCATCCGCCGTGCTGCGCGTCCACGCGCTTCCTGAAGACCCTCATGATCGGCCAGACGGGCTCTAGCTAGTGCTGTGACCACATAGGTTCACCGTGCCCGGGATCCGTCTGCCCGTCTCTGCGGGGGCAGAGTCAGTGCTGCGATCATCATGACGCAGGCGGAAGGCGCGGCGGAGGGGGAGCAGGATGATTTCTGAGCCGGAGATGGCGGGGGAGTTCGGTGCGGTTGAAACCCGCGAGGTGATGGGCGACTTCGACGGGAAGTTCGTTGGGGAACGTCGGCCGCGAAGGCCGTGGCTGTGGGCGCTGGGCGGGGGTGTAATGGCGTCGGCCCTCTGGACGGCAGCGCTGTTTCTGTATGGAGTAGGTGATCGGATGCCGGACATGCATGGGTACCGGCTGGTCCAAGACCCTTGCCCATCCATACAGCTGAAGTCGATCGGCGCGGCGATCGCACCGAGAGAGTCCACCACCAAGGTCGAATCAGGGCTGTTGAACCATGCTGCCCTCGACCAGGTCCAGTGCTTCATTCCTCTTCGGTCTCGGGCCAGGGCGGAGCGGCCCGGGAACGGCTGGTCCATCGACTACAGCGTCGGAATCACGGTGGCACTGCACAAGAAGATGGACCCCGGCACTGAATTCGAGGCGCGCCGACGAGTGACCGAATTCGGCGTTGATCCTGAAGCGAAGCTGGAGACGGTTGCGGACCTTGGCGACAAGGCGTATCTGCTGACCCGGGATGACGGTAACGCGGAGCTGCGGGTGCTGGAGGGTGGAGCGGTCCTCTCGCTGAGTCTCTCCGCCTTCACCCAGTACCAGAGCGACGACCACAGCGAAGCCGAGGCCGGTGATGGGTCGGACATCCCTGACCTGTCCCCGTACCAATCGGCCATGATCAGCGACATGCGTGACGTTATGTCAAGCCTCAAGCAGTGAGCTTGAGATTCAACCTCTGCGAACATCGACCGGCGTGTCACCAGACCCGGTGAACATTCTTGGTCACCGCACTGGGCGGGGTGGACTTCGGCGGAGTGAGCGCTGCGGCTGGGACCCGCGCTCTCAGAGAGGGGTCTCATCAACTGGTTACTGTCGCCGCGCCGGCCGTTGGTGACTGCCTGCCTTCCAAGTGGCGAGTGGTGACGGGTCCTGCGACTGCTCGTCACCACCACTCGCAGTAGCGGAGTTTCCAGTTTCCTGGCATCTGACCGGGCCTTCTTCGGGCTCGGGGATGATGCCCACGGCCGCGAGGGCGGGCTTCCACATGAAGTCGTTGAAGTAGCTCACCCTGACGTGACTGCCGGCAGAGTCGGTGAAGAGGAGCGACTTCGTCACGAGGGGCCCGTCCGGCGTTCGCCAGGGCAGCGTGACCCTGATGGGCGGATGTTCCTTCGAGTGCGTCTTGAGAGCGTCAGCCACGGTAGAGGGCAAGGGAACGTCGCGGTCCTTGCCACCCTTCGGGAGCGCGAAGACGAACTTCCCGCGGATGCGCTTGAGCTGGTGCCCGACAGCGAGCCGGCCGCCTTCGTGGTCCAGCTCGTCTTCGGAGAGCCCGAACACCTCGCCCTGTCGGAGACCGCAGCCGCTCGCCACGTCCACGGTCGCCCGCAGATGCTCGGGCAGGGCAGCCCGCACGCCGAAGACCTGGTGAGCGGTCCACGGAATGACGTGAGTGAGGCTCGACTTGGGCACCGGACCGACTTCGCCTTGCAGGGGTTCTTGCTGATCAGCCCGTCGTCCAGGGCCGCACTGAACGCGGCCGAGACCGTGCCGAACACGATCCGGCGATGCCAGGCGGCAGGCACGGCGGTCTCCGACTCGCCCAGCCATGTGCGGATGTGCCCCGGCTGGAACGACGGGAGCGGTCGGGTACCGATGTACGGGTAGGCGAGCAATCGCAGCCGCCGTCTCTTCCGGATCTTGCTGGACGCGCGACGCCGGGCATCCCTCCCCTAACCCCTAGGGGGCAAGGGATCCGCGCGCTGATCCGACAAGCCCGGAAGACAGGGAGGCCGCGCCGAGTGGGCCGACGCGCCGGCCTGGCCCGCCACCGCCGCTCCCGGAGCTCGCCGCCGACAAGAACTTGGCCACCGGTCGGGCGCTCGACCCGCGCCGCTCCACCCGTACCACCGCCCGTGACACGGCCGAACCACTGCATGGGCCGATCACACCGGCCCCTGCTGTCTGCGTGTGGGTGCGGACGGTGGTGGGGCGTCAACTGATTTACACCGCCTTGTCGTTGGCTTCCGTCCGCCGGTGTGGGCGGTCGCGAAGAGCGGCAGCCCGGTCGGCGTGGTGCGCAACAAGGTCGGCGTCGTCACCCACCCCGGCGGATGCCGGAACGCGGCAACCGTGTTCACCCGCTCTTGCCCGGGCGCCGACGACACAGCGATCGGCCGCGCCGTCGGCGCTGCGGCCGCCTGTGCCATCGCCGCGCTGCGGGCCGGGGCGTCCACGGCGTGACGGCCGGCAGGTGGCCGATCGGTCGCCTACCCGGACCGATGAACGACAGGGAGCAGGACTCCAGCAGGACGTCGACGCGTCGTCGTACGCCACAGGTTGGATCACGAGCCCATCCCCGCGTCGTACGAGGTACGAGTGGGGGCGGAACAGAGACTGGAGGCAATCCGAGACACTGATTCTGTACAGGAGACTGGCATGGTTCTACGAGGCGGACGAACGATTTCCGTGCTGACGGTCGGCGCGGTGACGACCGTGATGGCAGCGCTCACCCCCGTGACGGCGTTCGCGGCGGGGGATCCGCTCCAGCAGTACGCGCAGCAGAAACTCCGTTGGGAGCGCTGCGATACGGGCCGGCCGGCGGAGTTCGAGTGCGCGAAGGTCAAGGTGCCGCTGGACTACAGCGACCCCGGGGGCCGGAAGATCGACCTCGCGATATCGCGGATCAAGGCGGGCAGTGCGAAGGAGCGGCACGGCGTGCTGCTGATGAATCCCGGGGGCCCGGGCGTTCCGGGGCTGACCATGCCCGTGGAGATGGAGCCGCTGCTGCCGGCGGAGGTACGAGAGCGGTTCGACCTGGTCGGCTTCGACCCGCGCGGGGTCGGGCAGAGCTCGCCGATCGGCTGCGACCTGACGGGCGACGAACAGACCTTCCAGCACCCCTACACCGCAAGGACGTTCGCGAAGGACGTGGCCCGGGCCCGGACGGTGGCCGACAAATGCTGGGCCAAGGCGGGGGACGTGCTGCCGCACATCACCACCCGCAACACGGCACGGGACATGGACGTCGTCCGGGCGGCACTGGGAGAGAGGAAGATCTCCTACTTCGGGTACTCGTACGGCACGTACCTGGGCGCCGTCTACACGCAGATGTTCCCCCGGCATTCGGACCGGTTCGTGCTCGACAGCGCGCTCGATCCGACGCTCGCGTGGCGAGGGCTGTTCCGGGGGTGGTCGGCGGGGGCCGAACTCGCCTTCACCCGGTGGACCGAGTGGGCCGCCGCGCGCAACGCCACGTACGGGCTGGGCCCGACTCCGGCGGAGGTCCGGAAGACGTACGGGGAGCTCATCGCCCGCGCCGACCGCACGCCCGTCCCGACGACGGGCGGGGCGCTCAACGGCGGCGCCATCCGTTCCGAGTACGGTGCGTTCGTCCACGTCGCGACCGTCACCCCGTGGATCGTCGCGTTGAAGGCCGCGGCCGCGGGCGGACCGCCCGCGCCGGCCACGCCGACCGCGTCGGCGGTGCCCGACTCCGTCCCGGTCCGGTCCGCCGAAGCGGGGGCGGGGGCGTTCGGTGCGGACGTTCCGGCGGACAACCAGTCCGCCGCCGTGTGGGCCGTCTTCTGCGGCGACACCCGCAGTTGGCCGCGCAACCCCGAGCAGTACCGCCGGGACGCGATCCGAGACCGATCCAAGTACCCGCTGGCCGGCGACCTGGGGGCCAACATTCAGCCGTGCGCGTTCTGGAAGTCGGCGGGAAGCGAGCCGGCCACCGTGGTGAGCAACGACGTCAACGCGCTGATCGTGCAGAACCAGTGGGACCCGCAGGCGACGCTGGCCATGGCGCAGGGCATGCGGCGGGCGCTGCACGGTGCGCGGATGGTCACGGTGGCCGGCGGCGAGGGCCACGGCGTGGTGGTGGCCGGCCCGTCCTGTGCGGACGCCGGCGTCACGCGGTACCTGACCACGGGCCGGCTGCCCGCGAAGGACCTGACCTGCGGCGGCTAGTGCCGTGACCGCATTGGTTCACCGGGTTGGTCAGGCTGCGAACTACCGGTCGGCCGGCGCCGCCGAGAGGACCGGGCCCACGGGTGTCAGGGAGTGTCACGCGCAAGTGTCACGCGGGTGTCAGAGCCAGTGTCAGGGCGCGTGACTGACCTGTGACAGTGAAGATTGATCCATTGCCACCGAAGTTTGACCGGTGTCGGTGCTACTCGCTGAGCATGCCGGCATTTCTGCGAGACTTCGATGCTCCGCGGGACAGGTGCGCGAGCAGCTGACCCGCGCCGACGGCCAAGTAGAGCACGACCAGAACCCCGAGTCCGAGGTCGAGCCAGTCATAGGCCGCGCCCCTGAAGAACGAGGCCCACGCCCTGGCCCCCGCGACGGATCCGGCAACCACCAGCAGCACCGACGCCACGGCGTACAGCGCCTTCGCGGCCCTGGGCCGCCGCTCTTTGAGCAGTTCACCACCCGCACCGAGCACGACCAGCGCGGCGAAGGCATCGTGTGGCTCCAGGCGCCCCGTCCCGATCGCGTCCACGATGTTGATCAGAGCGCCGATCGACCCGACGACCAGGACACCTTGGGATATACGGCGGCTCATCGCCCCTCGCCTTGCAGTCAGACTTTGTCGGCAATGTATCAATCTTCGCTGTGAGGTTCCCCCGAGATGCGGGGAGTGGTGACAGCAGGTCAGATGGGTCTCATGAGAGGAGCCCAGACGATGCCTGCCCCGAGGAAGTACCCGCTGGAGTTGCGTGAGCGTGCGGTGCGGATGTCGATGTGGGCCGCCTGTGGGTCGTCCAAGGGCGGCCAACGAACACCAACGATGACCAACAACCACCGAGAGGCCGCAGTCATCGACTGCGGCCTCTCGGTGGTTCTGCCCAGCTAGATCCAGGTGTCCAGCCACATCCGGTCCCGCCACGACCCGTCCGGGATCGGGGTGCCCGTATAGATCGGCCAGAAATAGATGAAATTCCAGAAAATCAGCAGAACCAGAACGCCGGCCGCAATGGCCCCCAAGGTCCGACGCCGCTCACCGGACGGGTCGCCGGACACCAGACCCAGTTCCCGCTTGGTCCCGGTGCCCGCCGCCGGGCCGATCATCGCGCCGATCATCATCGCCACCGCGAGACAGAGGAACGGCACGAAGACGACCGCGTAGAAGAGGAAGATCGTCCGCTCCTGGTAGAGGAACCAGGGCAGCCAGCCCGCCGCCACCCCGCACGCGATCGCACCCGCCCGCCAGTCGCGGCGGAAGAACCAGCGCCACAGCACGTACAGCAGCGCGAAGCACGCGGCCCACCACAGCAGCGGTGTGCCGATCGCCAGGACCTCGCGGGCGCACTTGCCGGTCGCCGAACCCGGGCAGCCGTTCTGCTCCTCGTAGAAGTACGAGACGGGACGGCCCAGGACGATCCAGCTCCAGGGGTTCGACTGGTACGTGTGCCCCGAGGTCAGGCTCACGTGGAACTCGTAGACCTGGTACTCGTAGTGCCACAGGCTGCGCAGCCAGTCCGGCAGCCAGGTCCAGTGGCCGCCCGCTCCGTCGGTCGTCGCCCAGTCCCGGTAGTAGCCGTGGTGCTGGGGGTCGTTCCTGATGATCCAGCCGGTCCAGGACGCGAGGTACGTCAGGATCGCGACCGGCACCGTCGAGACGAACGCCGGCAGCAGATCGCACTTGATCACCGCCTGGTACGGGCGGACCGCACCGGCCGTCCGGCGGGCGCCGACATCCCACAACACCGTCATCAGGCCGAACGCGACCAGGAAGTACAGCCCGTTCCACTTTGTGGCGGACGCCAGGCCCAGCGAGACCCCCGCGGCGATCCGCCACGGCCGCCACCCCAGCCGCAGCGTTTCCGCGACCTGAGCATCCGGGCGCAGCACGCCCTCCGCGTCGACCGGCAGCGCCGCGGCCAGCCTGCGCCGCGCCCAGTCCCGGTCGATCAGCAGGCAGCCGAACGCGCCCAGCACGAAGAACATCAGCACCAGGTCGAGCAGCGCCGTGCGGCTCATCACGAAGTGCAGCCCGTCGACGGCGAGCAGCGCGCCCGCCAGACATCCCAGGAACGTCGACCGGAACAGCCGCCGCCCGATCCGGCACAGCATCAGCACCGACAGCGTGCCGAGCACCGCCACCATGAACCGCCAGCCGAACGGCGTGAACCCGAAGAGCTGCTCACCGAACCCGATGATCCACTTGCCGACCGGCGGATGCACCACGTAACCGGGATCCGTCGGCACCGGCACCAGCGACGGGTCGGCCAGGATCGACTTGTCGACGTCCTTCGGCCAGGACCCCTCGTACCCCTGGTTGATCAGGGCCCAGGCGTCCTTGGCGTAGTACGTCTCATCGAATATCACCGCCTTCGGGCTGCCCAGATGCCAGAACCGCAGCACCCCGGCGACCAGTGCGACCAGTAGTGGCCCGCCCCAGGCCGACCACCGCACCAGCCGGTCGGCCGTCGGCGGGGACACCCCCAGCACGGCCCAGAGCTGCTGTCCCGGCCGGGTGTACGGCGGGACCAGCCGTTCACGCAGCCCGATCACGGACCGGGGCGCATAGCCGTAGCGGCGCAGTCGCTGCTGCCAGGACGACAGCTCTTCACCGTGCTGGTTTCCGGCGTCTTGACCCTGCGGGGTATCGGGCGCAGTACTCGTCACCGCGCCATCGTAGGGAACGCGTCTGTGCGACTGCTGTCGCCCTTGCTGGGAGGATGGCTGATGTGACTGGAACGACTGGAACGCTGGTACTCGCAGGGACCCCCATCGGCGATGTGGCGGACGCCCCGCCACGGCTTGCCGCCGAACTGGAGACGGCCGATGTCGTCGCCGCGGAGGACACCCGTCGGCTGCGCCGTCTGACGCAGGCGCTCGGCATCCACACCACGGGGCGTGTCGTCTCCTACTTCGAGGGCAACGAGTCGGCCCGTACGCCCGAACTCGTCGAGGCGCTGATGGGCGGCGCCCGGGTGCTGCTGGTCACGGACGCCGGGATGCCATCGGTCTCCGACCCCGGCTACCGGCTCGTCGCCGCCGCCGTGGAGAAGGACATCAAGGTCACCGCGGTCCCCGGCCCGTCCGCCGTGCTCACCGCGCTCGCCCTGTCCGGGCTGCCCGTCGACCGGTTCTGCTTCGAGGGCTTCCTGCCGCGCAAGACCGGCGAACGGCTCGGCCGGCTCCGAGAGGTCGCCGACGAGCGCCGCACCATGGTCTTCTTCGAGGCCCCGCACCGGCTCGACGACACCCTTGCCGCGATGGCCGAGGTGTTCGGCAGCGACCGCCGGGCTGCCGTGTGCCGGGAGCTGACCAAGACGTACGAGGAAGTGAAGCGAGGCCCGCTGGGCGATCTCGCGGTCTGGGCGGCCGAAGGCGTACGCGGCGAGATCACCGTCGTCGTCGAGGGCGCTGCGGAATCCGTGGAGGAACTGGACGCCGCCGAGCTGGTACGCAGGGTGCGGGTGCGCGAGGAGGCGGGGGAGCGGCGCAAGGAGGCGATCGCCGCTGTCGCCGCGGCCGCCAGGCTGCCCAAACGCGACGTTTTCGATGCGGTCGTCGCGGCAAAGAACGCGGCTCGGACCGGCCCGGCAGACGGCAAAGGTCTATCGTGAATTGCAAAGCGCGAGCCGCGCACCGGCCACTTTTTCCACGAGAGGGCCAAGACCGCTCCAACACTCGACAGGACCTGGTGCGCTCCCGCCGGTAAAGGCGTCCACTGAATCAGGGACGCATTCTCCGGAGTGCTTGTCCGACGGACAAGAGGAGCAGGCATGAGCGAGATCGCAGCAACCATCGGGCATGAGGCGTATGCCTTCGCCTGCATGAGTTGCGGACACGGTTGGGAACAGGTCTACGACATCGAGCACCACACGGACGGCCGCGGTCAGCCCTTCGTCGTGTACCGCGTGCAGGGGGAGCTCGTTCCCTCACCGCTGAACCGGCTCACCTGCCTCAACTGCGACGGGCACAAAGTCCGCATCATGCGCGCCGGGCAGGTTTCCTCCATCGCGGAAACCCTGCGACGCCTGAATTTCGCGACGCCGACCGGCGCCACCGCCGGGCCCATACCGTCCTCGGAGAGCGCGTCGGAGCGCGCCCCGCACCAGTGGCGTTTCGTGCATGCGTTCCGCGCGTGGCAGCGCCGTAAGTGAGGTCCGGGCCCGGTGACACCGGGCTCTCATAGGATCGCCCTATGAGCTCCAAGGACGCCCCGCCGCTGCCCGAACCCCTTCGGGTACCGGTCGCCGATTCGCATACCCATCTGGACATGCAGGACGCCACCGTCGAGGAGGGCCTGGCCAGGGCCGCGGCGGTGAACGTCACCACCGTGATCCAGGTGGGCTGCGACGTGAAGGGCTCGCGCTGGGCCGCCGAGACCGCCGCCGCGCACCCGAGTGTGTACGCGGCGGTGGCGCTCCACCCCAACGAGGCGCCTCGCATTGTGCACGGGGACCCGGAAGGCTGGTCGCGGCAGGGTGGCCGCGAACCCGGCGGGAAGGCGGCACTCGACGAGGCGCTCGCCGAGATCGACCGGCTTGCCGCCCTCGACCAGGTCCGCGGCGTCGGTGAGACCGGGCTCGACTACTTCCGCACGGGCCCCGAGGGCATGGCCGCCCAGGAGGAATCCTTCCGGGCCCACATCGAGATCGCCAAACGGCACGGCAAGGCGCTCGTCATCCACGACCGCGAGGCGCACGCCGATGTGCTGCGCGTCCTCGCCGACGCGGGCGCCCCCGAGCGGACCGTGTTCCACTGCTACTCCGGTGACGCCGAGATGGCCCGGATCTGCGCGGACGCCGGGTACTTCATGTCGTTCGCGGGCAATGTGACGTTCAAGAACGCCCAGCCGCTGCGGGACGCGCTGTCCGTGGCGCCGGTCGAGCTGGTCCTGGTGGAGACGGACGCGCCGTTCCTCACCCCCGCCCCGTACCGCGGACGCCCCAACGCGCCGTATCTCATTCCCGTCACGCTCCGTGCCATGGCGGAGGTGAAGGGCGTCGACGAGGACACCCTGGCGTCGGCGATCAACGAGAACACGGCTCGCGCGTTCGATTACTGACGCATCGTGCCGTGACGGTGCGCGGTCGCGCCGCTTTGGAGGGTGACGGAAGGATCATCGCCCCCCGCGTGGCAGTGAGCTCGAACACGGCGACGAGGTCACCGTCCGGCACGGCCGCCCGGTGACCCTCACCCTCGACGGGGTCCGGCGCAGGGTGTTGGACCACCGCCGGCACGGTCGACGGCGCCCTGCGCCGGCTCGGGGTGCGCGCCGAGGGGGCTCGCGGCCTGCGAGTCCGGCGGCCGGCCCGGGGCGGTCGATGCCAGCGGCACGTACGGCGGGCTGTACCAGTTCGACGCCCAGACCTGGCATGCCCTCGGCGGCAGAGGGCGCCCGCAGGACGCACCGGCGTCCGAGCAGACGTTCCGGGCGAAGAAGCTCTACGTGCAACGGGGGGCGAGCCCGTGGCCGCACTGCGGCCGTAGGCTTACCGGGTGAGCAGCACAGAGCCCGACGCCCTCCTGGGGCCCGCAGACATCCGCGACCTGGCCGCGAAACTGGGCGTACGCCCCACGAAGCAGCGCGGTCAGAACTTCGTCATCGACGCCAATACGGTCCGCAGGATCGTACGGACCGCGGAGGTCCGCCCGGACGACGTGGTGGTGGAAATCGGGCCGGGGCTGGGTTCGCTGACCCTGGCGCTGCTGGAGGCGGCGGACCGGGTCGTCGCCGTCGAGATCGACGACGTGCTCGCGGCGGCGCTGCCCGCCACGGTCGAGGCCCGGATGCCGGGACGCGCCGACCGGTTCTCGCTCGTCCACTCCGACGCGATGCTGGTCACGGAGCTGCCGGGCCCGGCGCCCACCGCCCTCGTCGCCAACCTGCCGTACAACGTCGCCGTGCCGGTCCTGCTGACGATGCTGGAGCGGTTCCCGACCATCGAGCGGACCCTGGTCATGGTGCAGGCCGAGGTCGCCGACCGGCTGGCCGCCCGGCCGGGCAACAAGGTCTACGGCGTGCCCTCGGTGAAGGCCAACTGGTACGCGGACGTCAAGCGGGCCGGGTCCATCGGCCGCACCGTCTTCTGGCCGGCCCCCAACGTCGACTCCGGTCTGGTCTCGCTGGTCCGGCGCACCGAGCCGATCACGACGACCGCGAGCCGCGCCGAGGTCTTCGCCGTCGTCGACGCGGCGTTCGCCCAGCGCCGCAAGACGCTCCGGGCGGCCCTGGCCGGCTGGGCGGGTTCCGCGCCCGCCGCCGAGGCGGCCCTGGTCGCGGCCGGGATCTCGCCGCAGGCCCGGGGCGAAGCGCTGACGATCGAGGAGTTCGCGGCCATCGCCGAGAACAAGCCCGCCCTGAAGACCGATGAGGACCAGCCCGCCGGGAGCAACGAGTGAGCGTCACCGTCCGCGTCCCCGCCAAGGTCAACGTCCAGCTCGCGGTGGGTGCCGCGCGCCCCGACGGTTTCCATGACCTGGCCAACGTCTTCCTCGCCGTCGGCCTGTACGACGAGGTGACCGTCACCCCCGCCGACGAGCTGACGGTCACCTGCTCGGGCCCGGACGCCGCCCAGGTCCCGCTGGACGCCTCCAACCTCGCAGCCCGCGCCGCGATCGCGCTCGCCGAGCGCCACGGCATCGCGCCCCACGTGCACATCCACATCGCCAAGGACATCCCCGTCGCGGGCGGCATGGCGGGCGGCAGCGCCGACGGCGCGGCAGCGCTGCTCGCCTGCGACGCCCTCTGGTCCACCGGCGCCACCCGGGACGAGCTGCTCGCCATCTGCGCGGAACTCGGCAGCGACGTGCCGTTCTCCCTGGTCGGCGGCGCCGCCCTCGGGGTCGGCCGCGGTGAACAACTGACCACGATCGACGTCGGCGGCACCTTCCACTGGGTCTTCGCAGTCGCCGACGGCGGGCTCTCCACCCCGGCCGTCTACGGCGAGTTCGACCGGCTCGCCGCGGACACCGACGTCCCCGCACCGGCGGCCTCCCCGGCGCTCCTCGACGCCCTGCGCACCGGCGACACCCACGCGCTCGCCGGTGCGCTCTCCAACGACCTGCAGCCCGCCGCGCTGTCCCTGCGGCCCTCGCTCGCCGACACGCTCGCCGCGGGCACCGGGGCGGGCGCCCTGGCCGCCCTGGTCTCGGGCTCCGGGCCGACCACCGCGTTCCTGGTGGCGGACGCCGGGTCGGCACGGAAGGTCGCGGACGCGCTGCTGACGTCGGGGACTTGCCGGACCGCGCGCGTCGCGGTGTCCCCGGCGCCGGGCGCCACGGTGCTCTGACCGCGGGCGCCGCCGGCCGGGTCGCGACCCGGCCGGGGCCCGCGCCCGACAGGCGCTCAGCCGAGCCGCACGCTCTTCTTCGCCAGCTCGTACGCCGGAAGCATCTCCTGCTGCTCCTGGGAGTCCAGCCCGCCGAGGTGCACCACGACCGGTCCGCTCGGGGTGGAGACGGCGAAGGCCCGCTCCTCCTTGGGCTCGTCCAGGAGCTCGCTGCTGACGGTGTAGCCGACCTCGGCCGCGGTCAGGGAGCCGGCCTTCAGGTCGGTGTACGTGGCCCGGCCGGCGTTCGGATCGGCGGCCAGGAACGCCTTCAGGATCTGGCGCGGGGTGCTGTCGGTACGGTCCCCCGTCCACACCCGCAGGAAGCCGATGTTCCCGGCGGGCTTCGCGTCGATCTCGCAGACGAGCGCGACCGGGCCCTGCTCGGCCAGTCCGCCCAGTGCGTCGTCCTCGACGGCCTGGACGGCCGCCGGCTTCCAGGAGGCCGCGAGGTCGAAGGTGACGGGCAAGGCGCAGGCAGAACCGGGGCCTCCGATACTGCCGCCCTTCACCGCGCTCTTCGCCGCGGTCCTCAGCTTCGGCGCCGTCCTCTCGCCGGTCCCGCCGTCGTCCGGGGCGGACGACGTGCAGCCGGTCACCGCCACCGACACCGCCGCCAGTACGGCCGTGACCGTGCCCCGTACCGAATTGCGCACCATGGAAGTCCCCTGTCCCCGCCCTTGATCGATCGCCGCACGACAACGGCCTGCCCCACGATAGAGAGTGGGCGCGCGACGCCCTGCGACTGCGTGTGCGGCGTTGCCGCATGACGCCGCTCGCTGATCCGCTCCCCATCGTGGGCGAGGCCGTCACCCGCCCGCGTGGCGATTACCCTGGGAGGTCGATCGATCCCCCAGTCAGGAGTGAAATGGCCGTCAATCTGGTCAATGTCGAGCAGGTCAGCAAGGTGTACGGCACCCGTGCCCTGCTCGATGGTGTGTCCCTCGGTGTGTCCGAGGGGGACCGGATCGGTGTCGTGGGCCGTAACGGCGACGGCAAGACGACCCTCATCCGGATGCTCGCCAGGCTGGAGGAGGCGGACAGCGGCCGGGTCACCCACAGCGGCGGGCTGCGCCTCGGCGTCCTCACCCAGCACGACTCGCTCGACCCCGGGGCGACCATCCGCCACGAGGTGATCGGCGACCTCGCCGACCACGAGTGGGCGGGCAGCGCAAAGATCCGCGATGTGCTCACCGGACTCTTCGGCGGGCTCGCCCTGCCGGGCTTCGAGCACGGCCTGGACACCGTCATCGCCCCGCTCTCCGGCGGCGAGCGGCGCCGGATCGCGCTGGCCAAGCTGCTCATCGCCGAACAGGACCTGATCGTCCTCGACGAGCCGACCAACCACCTCGACGTCGAGGGCATCTCCTGGCTGGCCGGCCATCTGCGGGCACGCCGCTCGGCGCTCGTCTGCGTCACCCACGACCGCTGGTTCCTCGACCAGGTCTGTACGCGCATGTGGGACGTTCAGCGTGGCACGGTCCACGAGTACGAGGGCGGCTACAGCGACTACGTCTTCGCGCGTGCCGAGCGGGAGCGGATCGCCGCGACGGAGGAGTCCAAGCGGCAGAACCTGATGCGCAAGGAGCTGGCCTGGCTGCGCCGCGGCGCCCCCGCCCGTACCTCCAAGCCGCGCTACCGCATCGAGGCGGCCAATGAACTGATCGCCGACGTGCCGCCGCCGCGCGACACCAGCGAGCTGATGAAGTTCGCCAACGCCCGGCTGGGCAAGACTGTCTTCGACCTGGAGGACGTGACCGTCCAGGCAGGCCCCAAGACGCTGCTCACCCACCTCACCTGGCAGCTCGGCCCCGGTGACCGGATCGGTCTGGTCGGCGTCAACGGCGCGGGCAAGACCTCACTGCTGCGGGCGCTCGCCGAGGCGGCCCGCACTCAGGGCGACGCGCAGCCCGCCGCCGGGAAGGTCGTCGTCGGCAAGACCGTCAAGCTGGCCTACCTTTCCCAGGAGGTCCACGAGCTCAACCCGAATCTGCGGGTGCTCGAAGCGGTTCAGCAGGTACGGGACCGGGTCGACCTGGGCAAGGGCCGGGAGATGACCGCGGGCCAGCTCTGCGAGCAGTTCGGCTTCTCGAAGGAGAAGCAGTGGACCCCGGTCGGCGACCTCTCGGGCGGTGAGCGGCGCCGGCTCCAGATTCTGCGCCTGCTGATGGACGAGCCGAACGTCCTCTTCCTCGACGAGCCCACCAACGACCTCGACATCGAGACCCTGACCCAGCTGGAGGACCTCCTCGACGGCTGGCCCGGATCGATGATCGTGATCTCCCACGACCGGTTCTTCATCGAGCGGACCACGGACCGGGTGATGGCACTGCTCGGCGACCGAACGCTGCGGATGCTGCCGCGCGGGATCGACGAGTACCTGGAGCGCAGGCAGCGGATGGAGGAGGCGGCCACCCCCTCCGCCGCACCCGCGACGACGAAGGAGAAGACGGCGCCGGCCGCGAGCGTCTCCCCGCAGGCCGCACGTGCGGCGAAGAAGGAACTGCAGAAGGTGGAGCGGCAGCTCGACAAGATGTCGACGCGGGAAACCGCGCTGCACGCACAGATCGCGGAGAACGCCACGGACTTCGAGAAGGTGGCGAAACTGGACGCGGAGCTGCGGGAACTGGTGGCGGAGCGCGACGAGTTGGAGATGCGCTGGCTGGAACTCGCCGAGGACGCCTGACAGCTGGCCAGTGGCCGGTGGCGCTGATGGCGTGTTCGATACGGGTGGTACAAAGGAGGCCCGTTCGACCGCACCAAGGGGGACGTCCCGATGACCTGGCCGCCCGGCCCGCAGCCACAGCAGCCGCAGCCGCCGCAGGGGGAGTTCGGGGCTCCGTTCGAGCCGGTGGAACCCATGCGGCCGACCCAGGGGTACGGCCCGCAGGCCCCGCCCCCGGCGCAGCCCCAGCCCGGTCCGTACGGATACGGATATGCGCCTCAGCAACCGCCGCACTCCGCCGGGCCGCCGGCCGGCGGCCCGGGAGGGCGCACCCCCTCCCGGCGCCGCCGCACCGCGTTCGTCGCCGCGGTGATCGCCGTGGTCCTGGTGGCCGGGGGCGGCGTCTGGTTCGCCGTCCGCGGGGGTGACGACGGCGGCAAGCCCGCCGCACACGGCAGCGCCGACGCCAAGCCGCCCGCCGCCTCGCAGCCCGCCCCGCCCGCCGAGGAGGCCGATGCCGTCGACACCTCCGCACCGGTCGGCAAGCTCAACGCCGGGCGCAAGCCGGGCGAGGCCAAGGTCCTCTGGATGCGTGACAATGGCATCGACGTACCCCGGCTCGGCGCCGACGTGTATGGCCCGTGGCTGACCGGGGACACCCTCGCCAAGGGCATGTACCGCACGGTCTCCGGCTACTCCGCCGCCGACGGCACCCGGAAGTGGAAGCTGGACCTTCCCGCCCCCCTGTGCGCCGCGCCGACGCTGCCCACCACCGACGGCAAGACGGTCGTCGCCCTCAACGACAGCATGGCGTCGGACGCGGACTGTGCCGTGCTGCAGATGATCGACCTCACCACCGGCAAGGCGGGCTGGAAGAAGACGGTCGAGCGCAAGGGCGTCGTCGACCTGCTCTCGGACGTCGCCATGGGCATCAGCGGAGACCTGGTCACCTTCGGGCGGGCCGGTAACTCGGTGGGATACCGGGTCAGTGACGGCACGGAGGTGTTCGGTAAGCGGGAGGGCCTCTGCCAGCCGTTCGCGTTCACCAGCGGTCCCCGGCTGATCGCCGCGACCAACTGCCGCACCGACGCCGACACCCAGGACAAGGAGCGGGTCGAGGGGATCGACCCGGCCACCGGCAAGCCGAAGTGGACGTATCGGGTCAAGACCGGCTGGCGGGTCGCGCAGGTCTACTCGACGGATCCGCTGGTGATTTCGCTGAAGAAGGGCATGGGCGAGAGCGGGGCGTGGGCCATCGTCACGCTGCGGGACAACGGCACGTACCGCTCCCAGATGATCGGCGGCACGAACGAGAACTACGCCGTCACCTGCGACGTGGACCTTGCGGTGAGCGGCAGGAACCTCGACGGCTGCTCCGGGGTCGCGGCCGACGACGACACGTTCTACCTGGCGACCAAACCCGTGACCGTGGACTCCGCTCTCACGAACAAGGTCGTCGCGTTCGACCTGAACACCGGCAAGGCCAAGTGGAGGGCCGCCGCCCCGGCCGGGCAGATCATGCAGCCGCTTCGGATGGACGGCCGGAACGTGATCGTCCGGGTGGAGGGCACGTACCGGAAGGGCGGAGCCGTCGCCACCCTCGCACCGACGGGCGGCGCCCCGACGATGCTGCTGCGGCATCCGGCGTCGGCGTCCAAGGTCGAGAGCTCCTTCGGCGATGCGAGGCTGGTCTATGCCGACGGCCGCTCCATCCTGGTGTGCGCACGCGTCAGCGCGATCAACGACAAGGAGGAGAAGAAGGTGAAGACCATCATGGCCTTCGGTCCCTGACGGTCCGCGGGTCCACGAGGTCTCTGATGGTTTGTTACGGATTCTTGCGGTCCTGACGGTCCGTCCAGGTTCCTGGCGATACGTGATGATGCGCGACGGTCCTTGATGCGCCGGACGCCCGCCGCCCGAAGTGATGGCAGTGTGCGAAGAGTTGGCACCCGCACATCGAGTGGCGCCCGGTGCGGCGCACCGGCCGTAGTCGTCCGGGGCTCGTTCCGGCTGCGTAACGGCGGCATCACGAGGCGGTTCTCCCTTGGGAACAGGGGGTGAACCGACCCGGTGTTCGAACACGTGCGGGTGGTACAAAGAAGCCCCGCTCGACTGTCGTGACGCCGCGGGAACCATGCCTGATTCGCTCCTTTCCGAAGGGAATTCAGTCCTGCGGAATCGCGGGGGAGACCGGAACGGGCACCGGACCGCACGAAGGGGGACGTGCTGATGACCCAGCCGCCCAGCCAGCAACCGCCGCAGGGGAGTCCTCAGCCGCCCGCGCAGCCGCCGCAGATGCCGGCCGCGCCGCCTGCTGCCCAGCCGGGGTACGGCTCTCCGCAGGCACCGGGCCAGGAGCCCGGCCAGGCACCCGGCTACGGCTACCCGCAGCAGCCCGGCCCGTACGGCCAGCCGGGCCCGTACGGCCAGCAGCCCGGACCGTACGGCCAGCAGCCCGGACCCTACGGTCAACAGTCCGGCCCGTACGGTCAGCCGCCGCAGCCCGGTTACGGCTACCCGCAGCAGCAGTACCCCGGTGCCCCGGTTCCCGGCGCCCCGGCGGGTCCCGGCGGCGGCAACCCCTTCAAGGGCAAGCCCGCAGTGATCATCGGTGCCGCGGTCGCCGCGCTGCTGGTCATCGGCGGTGGCGTGTTCCTCGCCACCAGCGGCGGTGACGACGACAAGAAGCCCGTCGCGCACGGGAGCGCCGACGACCAGCAGGCGAGCGCCTCGCCCTCCGTCAACGAGGGCGACGGCAACGGCGACGGCCGTGACGCCGTCGACGACCTCAACGCCGGGCGCAAGGCAGGCGAGGCGAAAGTCCTCTGGTTGCAGAAGAACGACGTCGACCTGCCGCGCAACGGCTCCGACGTGTACGGTCCGTGGTTCGTCGGCGACACCGTCGTCAAGGGCATGTACCGGGCGATATCCGGCTACTCCGCCGCCGGCGGCAAGCAGAAGTGGACGCTGAAGCTGCCCGCGGACCTGTGCGCCGCGCCTGCCCAGGCCACCACGGACGGCAAGATCGTCATCGGGGTCAAGAACGGCACGACCGACAAGGCCGACTGCGCGGACCTGCAGATGATCGACCTCAACACCGGCAAGGCCGGCTGGAAGAAGCCGATCAAGCAGAACGGCATCTGGGACATGATGTCGGACATCTCCCTCGCCATCAGCGGCGACACCGTGACCGTCGGACGCACCGGCAACTCCAACGCCTACCGCGTCAGCGACGGCAAGGATCTGTTCGGCAAGCAGCCGGGCAACTGCCAGCCGTACGCCTTCGCCGGCGGTACGAAGCTGATCGCCGCCTCCAGTTGCCGCACTGCCGACATCGAGAAGCCCCAGAACCAGATCCAGGAGCTCGACCCGGTCACCGGCAAGCCCAAGTGGACGTACCGCCCCGCCGTGGGCTGGGAGGTCGACCGGGTCTACTCGGTGAGCCCGCTCGTCGTCTCGCTGACCCAGAGGGAGAAGAAGAAGTGGAGCATCCTCGCCATCAAGGAGAACGGCACGCTCCGTTCCCAGCTGGTCGGCGACAAGGGTGACAAGTTCGCGCCGGACTGCGGCAGCGCGTTCGCCATTTTCGGCAAGTCGCTGGAAGGATGCGTCGGCGTCGCCGCCGACGCCAACACCTTCTACATGGCGACCACGGCCGACTCCAGCGGCACCGCCCGTACGAACAAGGTCGTGGCGTTCGACCTCAACACCGGCAAGCCCAAGTGGAAGGCCGCAGCCCCCCCAGAGCGGATGATGACGCCGCTGCGGATGGAGGGCGGCAACGTGCTGCTCTACCTGGAGGCCTCGTACAACAAGGGCGGCGGGATCGCCACTTTGGCGCCGACCGGTGGTACCCCACGGGTGCTGCTGCAGCACCCGGCGTCGACGTCCCAGATCGAGAGTTCGTTCTACAACCCGAAGATCGTCTACGCGGACGGCCGTTCCTTCATCGCGAGCGGGCGGGTCAGCGCGGCCAACGACAAGGCAGAGCTGGAGACGAAGACCATGATGGCCTTCGGCAAGTGACGGCTCACACAGGCACCCGACGGACCATGACCGACCACGCCAGGTCCCGACCGACCGGCTCCCTTTCCCCCGAGGTACGTACGCCATGACACAGCCGCCCCAGCCGCCCAACGAACCGCACCAGGGCGGGTTCGGCGCCCCGCAGGACCCACCGCCCGGAGGGTTCGGGGCACCGACCCCGCCGCCCGCCGACGCGTTCGGCAAGCAGTCGGCCCCGCAGCCCGCGTCGCCGCAGACGCCTCCCGCCGGTGGGTTCGGCGCTCCGCAGGCGCCTCCCGCCGGTGGGTTCGGCGCTCCACAGGCGCCTCCCGCGGGCGGGTTCGGCGCTCCGCAGACGCCGCCCGCGGGTCCGTCGCAGCAGCCCGGCTACGGCTACCCGCAGACCCCGCAGCAACAGCCCGGCTACGGCTACCCGCAGACACCTCCGGGCGGCGGGTACGGAATGCCGCCCGGTCAGCCGCCGCAGCAGGGGTACGGCTACCCGACCGCTCCGATGCAGCCGCAGTATGTGCCCCCGCAGCAGGGCGGGAACGGCGGCAAGAAATTCGGCACCCAGACGCAGATCATCGTCGCCGCGGTGGCCGCTGTGGCGCTGATCGTCGGCGGTGGCGTCTGGTTCTCCTCCAGCGGGGGCGACGGCGGCAAGAAGAAGGAGGCGTCCAACTCCACCGGCACCACCGGTGAGGACAAGGGCGGCTCGGGCGGCGGTCTCGGCGGCGGCAAGGAGAAGGCCCCGGCGAACACCAAGGCCACGGCCGCCTTCCAGCTCCCGGAACCGAAGGTCACCGACGTCACGTCGGTCGACGGTTCCTGGCTGACCGACAAGGCGTTCGTGAAGACCGGCGTGAACGAGATCGTCGCCTACGACAAGGTCAAGGGCACCAAGCTCTGGTCCATTCCGCTGGACGGCCAGCTCTGCGCCGCCTCCCAGCACATGTCCAAGGACTTCAAGACCGCCATCGCCTTCCAGGCGGGCAAGGCGACGAAGGCGAACAAGTACCCGCCGTGCACCCAGGTCGGTGCGCTCGACCTGACCACCGGCAAGCTGATGTGGAGCAAGTCGGTGACCGCCGCCAGCGGCGGTGACGATCCGATCCGGTTCGATGAGATCACGCTCAGCGGCACCACGGTCGCTGCGGGCGGCACCGAGGGCGGCGCCGCATTCGACCTGGCGACCGGCGCCGAACGCTGGAAGCCGAAGGTCAGCGCCGACGGGTGCTACGACAAGGGGTACAGCGGTGGCGACGCGCTCGCCGTGGTCCGCAAGTGCGGTACGTACGACTCCCCGCAGCTCGTCATCCAGGCACTGAACCCGACCACCGGAGCCCCGCTCTCCTCGTACAAGATGCCGCCCGGCGTCGAGTACGCGAGCATCGTCTCCACCAAGCCGCTGGTCGTCGCCGCCGACGTCGGCAACACCGCCGGTGACGGCAGCGGGATCTCGGACTTCTTCTCGATCGACGCGTCGACCGGCAAGCTGCTCACCAAGATCGCCGCGGACGGCGCGAAGTACGCCGCCCGCTGCGGCTCCACCGAGGTCGAGACCTGCCAGCATCTCGCGGTCGGCAACAACCGCATCTACCTGCCGACCGAGCAGCACGAGGGGAGCACGGGCGAATACGGCGACACCAACGAGATCGTCTCGTTCGACCTGACCACCGGCAAGCCGACCAGCGACAAGGCCGACGCGGGTGACCGGTACACGATGTTCCCGATCCGTATGGACGGGTCCAACATCATCGCGTACAAGGAGCCCCCGTACGACAAGGGCGGCCAGATCGTCTCCATCGACGGCTCCACCTTCAAGCAGACCGTGCTGCTGGAGAACCCGGCCGACGAGGCCAACCGGAACGCGGAGACCAGCTTCTCCGCGGACTACGCCGAGTTCCTCTACTCGAGCGGCCGGCTGTTCATCTCCGAGACGATGGTGAGCAAGCGGGGCAACAGCTCGCTCGATGCCGATCGGCACCTCGCGGTCTCGTTCGGCGCCGGCTGACGCCGTCACGGGAAGCACCACGCACCACAGCCCTGCCGGTCGATCGTCCGACCGGCAGGGCTGTTCGTTTGCCGCCCGGTTCCTGCTACCTTCTGCCCGCTCGGCATCGGCCAAGTGCCCCTGAATGGCGCATGATTCGGCATTCCGGGGGGCTTCTGCCTGGTAAGGGGCACACGAGGTCGAACAAGCGTGTAGCTTGCCGGGTCAAGAGGGCCGGGGGGCCTGGGTCCTGAAGGGGGTTCTCGATGGGCGTGCGGCTCATGGTGGTCGATGACCACCGACTGCTCGCCGAGGCACTCGCCTCGGCGCTGAAATTGCGGGGCCACCGGGTGCTGGCGGCGGCCGCGCCCACCGCCGGCGCGGCGGACATCGTGGTGAGCCGCGCCCCGGAGGTCTGCTTGTTCGGTACCGCGACGCCCGCCGACCCGGGCGCCTTCGACCCGATCGTCCGGATCAAACGGGAGCGCCCGCAGGTGGCGGTCGTGGTGCTCGGACCGGTGCCCAGCCCGCGCGGGATCGCGGCCGCTTTCGCCGCCGGCGCCGCCGGATACGTCAGGCACGACGAGCGGATAGAGGGCGTCGAGCGGGCGATGGTCAAGGCGCGCGCCGGGGAGACGGCGGTCGCGCCGCAACTGCTCCAGGGCGCCTTCGCCGAGCTGCTCAACCCGGCCGTCCAGCCGGACGACGAAGGACAGCGGCTCCTGCAGATGCTCACCCCCCGCGAGATCGAGGTCCTGGTGCGGGTCGCGGAAGGCGAGGACACCCGGCTGATCGCGGCCGGGATGCGGATCGCGCCGAGCACCGCCCGTACACATGTGCAGCGGGTGCTGATGAAGCTGGGCGTCGGCTCCCGGCTGGAGGCCGCGGCGCTCGCGGCCCGCACCGGGCTGCTGGAACGGGCGGCGGCAGACACAGGGCAGAAGGGGCCGGACCCTGTGTGACATCCGGTCCCCGTGGGCAGTGCGCCGACTGCTCAGGAATCGGTGCCGGAGCCGCCCGGAGCCTCGGCCGCGCGCAGCTTCTGCCACACCGCGAAGAACAGCACGAGGACCAGGGTCGGCCCTGTCCAGAGGTTGATGTGGACGCCCTCGGCCTTCTTCGGGTCGACGCCGGACGGGTTGATGCCGGCGATCGTGACGATCACCCCGTAGACCACGAAGAGGCCGCCGGAGATCCGCTGGATGTCGAAGAGGCGGACCGCGGTCGCGGATGCGCGCTCCGGTTCGGAGACTTCCGTGTGCCGGCCGGAGAGGGTGATGCCTCCGTTCGGACCGAGTGGGGCAGGCAGCAGAGAGCGGCGAGGCGTCCTCGCCCCCGTTCGTGGGGAGCCGGAGCCCTTCGGCCGGGTAGCGCATGTGGGGGTACTCGCTTCGTTGCGCGAACTGAACCCGAAGCAACCGCGTTCTTACGCAAACAAAGATTCTTCCTGGGGTTCCTTGTTTGATGGTGATCGAATGAGAGGGAAGGTCCAGATTCAACCGCACGCGACCTCGCAAGAAGTGCAGGAGCGATGGTGCCGCATCATTGACGCACATGTTGACTTGTGGTTTGTTGTGGTTGGTTATGTTTGGAGGAATCTCGTGAAGAAGACGGTTACCACGCTCGCCGACGGCCGGGAGCTGCTCTATTACGACAGTCGCGACGACGTGGTCCGGGGCGCTGTCGACCGGCGGCCGCTCGATGCCGTCTCGACCTCATCGGAAGTCCGCCGCGACCCCCTTCTCGGGGACAGCGTCGCCATCGCCTCGCACCGCCAGGGGCGCACGTACCACCCGCCGGCCGACGAGTGCCCGCTCTGCCCGTCCCGGGACGGGCGGCTCAGCGAGATCCCCGACGACAGTTACGACGTGGCCGTCTTCGAGAACCGCTTCCCCTCGCTCGCCGGGGACTCCGGCCGCTGCGAGGTCGTCTGCTTCACCTCCGACCACGAGGCGTCCTTCGCCGACCTCACCGAGGAGCAGGCCGGCCTGGTCCTGGAGGCATGGACCGACCGCACGGCCGAACTCGCCGAGCTTCCGCAGGTCAAGCAGGTGTTCTGCTTCGAGAACCGGGGCGCCGAGATCGGTGTGACGCTCGGCCATCCGCACGGGCAGATCTACGCGTACCCGTTCGTCACCCCGCGCACCGAGCTGATGCTCCGCTCGATGGAGGCGCACCGCGGGCGGACCGGCCGCAACCTCTTCGACGACGTCGTGGCCCGCGAGCTGACCGACGGCGAGCGGATCGTGCTGACCGGTGAGCACTGGGTGGCGTTCGTGCCCTACGCGGCCCACTGGCCGTACGAGATCCACCTCCACCCGCGCCGGCGCGTCCCCGACCTGCGCGAACTCGACGATGCCGCGCGCACGGAGTTCGCGCAGATCTATCTGGAACTCTTGAGGCGATTCGACCGGATCTTCGGCCCCGGTGAGCCGCCGACGCCGTACATCTCGGCCTGGCACCAGGCGCCGTTCGGGGTGCCGGGGCGGGAGGAGTTCGGGCTCCACCTCGAGCTTTTCACCATCCGACGTACTTCCGGCAAGCTGAAGTTCCTCGCGGGTTCCGAGTCCGGCATGAATGTGTTCATCAACGATGTGCCGCCGGAGGCCGCGGCACAGCGACTGCGAGAGGTAGCGAGCGAGTGAGCAAGCCCCAGAAGAAGTACCTGGTCACGGGTGGCGCGGGATATGTCGGCAGCGTGGTGGCCGCGCATCTTCTGGAGGCCGGTCACGCGGTGACCGTCCTCGACGACCTGTCGACCGGGTTCCGGGAGGGTATCCCGGCCGGGGCCGAGTTCATCGAGGGCCGTATCCAGGAAGCCGCCCGCTGGCTGGACTCCTCCTACGACGGGGTGCTGCACTTCGCCGCGTACTCCCAGGTCGGCGAGTCCGTCACCGACCCGGAGAAGTACTGGGTGAACAACGTCGGCGGATCCGTCGCGCTGCTCGCCGCGATGCGTGACGCGGGGGTCCGCACCCTGGTCTTCTCCTCCACCGCCGCGACCTACGGCGAACCGGTCTCCAGCCTCATCACGGAGTCCGACCCGACCGCTCCCACCAGCCCGTACGGCGCCACGAAGCTGGCCGTCGACCACATGATCACCGGCGAGGCGGCCGCGCACGGACTGGCCGCGGTCTCGCTGCGGTACTTCAACGTGGCGGGTGCGTACGGCAGTTGCGGCGAACGCCACAGCCCGGAATCGCACCTCATCCCGCTCGTGCTTCAGGTCGCGCTCGGGCAGCGCGAGTCGATCTCCGTGTACGGCGACGACTACCCGACCCCCGACGGGTCCTGCGTACGCGACTACATCCACGTCGCCGATCTTGCCGAGGCCCACCTCCTCGCCCTGGACGCGGCCACCGCGGGCGAGCACCTGATCTGCAACCTGGGCAACGGAAACGGTTTCTCGGTGCGCGAGGTCATCGAGACCGTCCGCAAGGTCACCGGCCACCCGGTCCCCGAGACCATGGCCCCGCGCCGCGCCGGCGACCCCGCGGTGCTGGTCGCCTCCGCCACCACCGCCAGGGAGCGGCTCGGCTGGCAGCCGTCCCGCGCCGACCTGGCCGGAATCGTCTCCGACGCCTGGACGTTCGCCCGCCGAGAGGAGCCCACCGCCCCATGACCGACAACGCAGAGCTGATCACCGCTTTCACCGAGCTGTACGGCACCGCCCCCGAAGGAGTCTGGGCGGCCCCCGGCCGGGTCAACCTGATCGGCGAGTACACCGACTTCAACGACGGCTTCGTGATGCCGCTCGCGCTGCCGCACACCGCGCGCGCGGCCGTCGCCCGCCGCACCGACGGCGAGCTGCGGCTGCACTCCACCGACGTGCCGGGCGGTGTCGTCCAGCTGCGGGTCGACGAACTCGTACCGCACGAGGGCCACGGCTGGGCGGCGTACCCGGCCGGTGTCGTCTGGGCCCTGCGCGAGGCGGGCCACCAGGTCACCGGCGCGGACATCCAGCTGACCTCGACCGTCCCGACCGGCGCCGGGCTCTCCTCGTCGGCCGCCCTCGAAGTGGTCACGGCGCTCGCGCTGAACGACCTCTTCGAACTCGGCCTGTCCGCTGCCGAGCTGGCGGTGCTGGCGCAGCGTGCCGAGAACGCGTTCGTCGGCGTGCCGTGCGGGGTCATGGACCAGATGGCGTCGGCGTGCTGCGTCGAGGGCCACGCCCTGCACCTCGACACCCGCGACCTCACTCAGCGCCAGGTCCCGTTCGACCTGGCCGCGCACGGTCTGCAGCTGCTGGTGGTCGACACCCGGGTCAAGCACGCGCTGGGCGACGGCGCGTACGCGGAGCGGCGGGCCGGCTGCGAGGCGGGCGCCCGGGCGCTGGGCACAGGGACGCTGCGCGACCTTCCGTACGAGGGTCTGGGTGCCGCGCTCAAGACGCTCGCCGAGTCCGGCGCGGACGAGTCGGTCGTGCGGTACGTACGCCATGTGGTCAGCGACAACGCGCGGGTGGAGCAGGTCATCTCACTGCTCGACGCGGGCGAGGTGCGGGCCGCGGGACCGGTGCTCACCGCGGGGCATGTCTCGCTCCGAGACGATCTGCGGGTCTCCTGCCCGGAACTGGACCTGGTGGTCTCGACGGCGAACGCGTCCGGGGCGCTCGGTGCGCGGATGACCGGCGGTGGCTTCGGTGGTTCGGCGATCGTGCTGGTGGACGAGGCGGACGCGGACGCGGTCACCAAGTCGGTGCTGGAGGCGTTCACCTCGGCCGGGTACGCGACGCCCGGCGTCTTCCCGGCGGTCCCGTCGGCAGGCGCCCGTCGCATCGGGTGAAGGTCTTCGTCAGGATGAACTCGGTGACGCCGGGCGGGTAGTTGTCGACCTGCCCGATCACCTCGTAGCCCCGTTTCCGGTAGAAGTCCGGAGCCTGGAAACCCCAGGTCTCCAGCCGGGAGCGGGCGCAGCCGCGGTCCGTCATGGCCACCCGTTCCGCCTCGGCGAGCAGGCGCGAGCCGAGACCGGAACCGCGGTGGAGCGGGTCGACCCAGAGCAGATCCACATGGAGCCAGCAGGCCCAGGTGCGCCCGGCCAGTCCACCCGCCAGCGCACCTTCGCCGTCCATCGCCCAGACCTCCAGCGGGAGTTCGCGCTGGGCGGGCGTGGCGCACAGCGCGCGGAGCTCCGGGGAACTTTCCGTATTGCTGTGGTGCAGCCGCTCACCCAGCAGAAGGCGACGATCTTTGTCTACTTCTGTCTCAAGACGAAACATGAACCACACCCTAAACACCGAGGTTCATCAGTTCTGTGAATTGCCTTCCGCTCCGGGCCTCCGGCCGTACGCTGATGCTCAGCACCGGTGGGGGCCGGTGCTGATTCAGGGGTACGAGACAGTCGGGCACGACGCCCGGGGCGGGGTGGCAGTCGGCACACGGCGGCGGCCGTGGAACTGCGGTTCATCCTCATCGCTCCGGGCGTCGTGCCCGCACTGGTCCGTCCCGTTCGGGGGGGTCCTGGGGTGGCCCCGGAACTGATGCAGTGTGGGGGGTCCCTGTGGTTCGTATCCGGGTTCTCGTGGTGGACGACCACCGCATTTTCGCCGAGTCGCTCGCGGCTGCACTCGCGGCGGAACCGGACGTCGAGGTGGCGGCGGCGGGCAGCGGCCCGGCCGCGCTCCGGTGTCTGGAGCGGGCGGCCGCCGAAGGCCGTAGGTACGACGTGATCCTCGTCGATGCCGAACTGGGCATCCTGGCGACGGCCGCGGGACGCACCGTCCCCGGCCCGGTCCCGGTCCCCGCCCCGAGAAGTGGGGAACACGCCCCGGTCGACGGGATCTCGCTGGTCGCCGGGGTCCGCGCGGGCCAGCCGTCCGTGCGTACGGTGGTGCTCGCCGAGAAGGACGACCCGCGCCGGGCCGCGCTGGCGCTGCAGGCCGGGGCCTCCGGCTGGGTCGCCAAGGACTGCTCGCTGCAACGGCTGCTCGCGGTCATCCGGGGGGTGCTCCGCGACGAGACGCATCTGCCTCCGGCGCTGCTCACCGGTGTGCTGCGCGAACTGACGGCAGCCCGCAAGCACCGCACCGAGAGCGAGCAGCTGGTCGAGTCGCTGACCCCGCGCGAGCGCGAGGTGCTGCGCTGCATGGTGGCGGGGCTGGGCCGCAAGGCGGTGGCGGAGCGGCTGTACCTCTCCCCGCACACGGTGCGTACGCATATGCAGAACGTGCTGGGGAAGCTGGGTGTGCACTCGACGCTGGCCGCGGTGGCGCTGGCCCGACGCGCCGGTGTCGGACCGGCCGAGCTATCCGGGGATGTTGTCGAACGGGGCGGTCAACTGGCGTAGCAGGCCGGCCAGTTCGCCGCGTTGGTGGCGGGAGAGCTCGCCGAGGATGGCGCGCTCCTGGGCGAGCAGTCCGGCCAGCGACTGGTCGGCCTTGTCGCGCCCCTCCGCGGTGAGCCGGACCAGCACGCCGCGCCGGTCGCTGGGGTCGGGGAGCCGCTCGACGAGGTTCTTCTTGGTCAGCCGGTCGATGCGGTTGGTCATCGTGCCCGAGGTGACCAGCGTCTGGGTGAGCAGCTGACCGGGGGAGAGCTGGTACGGGGCCCCGGCGCGGCGCAGCGACGTCAGTACGTCGAACTCCCACGGCTCGAGATCGTGCTCGGAGAAGGCGATCCGGCGGGCCCGGTCGAGGTGACGGGCCAGGCGTGAGACGCGGCTGAGCACCTCAAGCGGTTCCACGTCGAGGTCGGGGCGCTCGCGACGCCATGCAGCGACCAGCCGGTCAACCTCGTCCTCCATGTGGATCAGTGTAATGGGTCTGTCGACATGAAGTCTCTTGAATCCGAGTGTCTTGACATCAAGATAACTTCCGCTGATCATGGCTGCCATGACGACACCGGCCTGGGATCCGCAGCAGTACCTGCGCCACGCGGACCACCGCACCCGCCCGTTCCAGGATCTCCTGTCCCGCATTCCGGAGCCCCCGGCCGCCCCTGCGCCCCGTATCGCGGACCTGGGCTGCGGCGCGGGAAACGTCACGGCACTCCTCGCGGCCCGCTGGCCGGCAGCCCGGATCACCGGGTACGACAACTCCCCCCAGATGCTGGAACAGGCCCGTGCCCACGCCACACCCCTCCTGGACTTCGCCGAGGCCGACGCGACGACCTGGACGCCGGTGGAACCGTACGACCTGATCGTCTCCAATGCCCTGCTCCAGTGGGTCCCCGGCCACGCCGGCCGCTTCCCCGACTGGCTGGACGGCATCACCCCGGGCGGCACGTTCGCCTTCCAGGTCCCCGGCAACTTCGACCAGCCGACCCACACCCTGATGCGCGAACTGGCGGAGTCCCCGCGCTGGCGCTCCCGCCTGACCGGCGTCCTGCGCCACGCCGACGCGGTCCTCAGCCCCACCGCCTATCTGGACGCTCTGACGGCCCCCGGCATCACGGCGGACGTCTGGGAGACCACGTACCTCCACCTCCTCCAGGGCGAGGACGCCGCCCTCGACTGGGTGAAGGGCACGGCTCTGCGCCCCGTCCTGACGGCGCTCGCGGACGACCCGGAGGCGCACGAGGCGTTCCTCACCGAATACCGGGACCTGCTGCGCACCGCGTACCCGAAGGGTCCGCACGGCACCGTTTTCCCGTTCCGCCGCATCTTCGCCGTCGCCCACAAGGAGAAGTGATGATCGCCGCCCTGGACCACGTCCAACTGGCCGCCCCGGCAGGCTCGGAGCCCGCCCTGCGCACGTACTACGTGGACGTCCTGGGAATGACCGAACTTCCCAAGCCCCCGGTCCTGGCGGCCCGCGGCGGCTGCTGGTTCCAGGCGGGCCCGGTCCAGCTCCATCTGGGCATCGAGAAGGATTTCCGCCCGGCGAGGAAGGCCCATCCCGGTTTGCGCGTCACGGACATCGAGGCGTACGCGTCCCGACTGGAGGCCCATGACGCGGAGGTCCGCTGGGACACCGGCCTGCCGGGCCACTTGCGCTTCTTCTCCCATGACCCGGTGGGCAACCGGCTGGAGTTCCTGGAGCCGGTGGGGGCCTGAACGCGCGAGGGCCCCGCCACCGGGTCTACCGGTGACAGGGCCCCGCCCGTGCGATGACGCGCCGCTGATCAGTTCAGGATGGAGTACGTTCCCCAGCCGCCGCCGATCCTGACCGGGGCGGTGAACTGGCCGCTGCCGTTCGAGGTGTAGAGGTAGAGGCTGCCGTTGCGGTCGACACCGACGAGGTCGGCCTTGCCGTCCCCGTTGAGGTCGCCGGGCGTGGCCAGCTTCGTGTACGTGTTCCAGCCCTTGCCGACGGGGAACGGCGACTGGAAGGGCCGGTACTTGTCGCCGGTGCCCCGGTACATTTTGAGGACCCCCGCGGAGTCGCGGGCCAGCAGGTCGGCACGGCCGTCACCGGTGAAGTCACCGGAGCCGATGATCACGTTGTACGTGTTCCAGCCGCCGCCGACCTTGATCCGGGCACCGAAACCGCTGCCCGTGCCGTTGCCGGGGTGGACGTACAGGTAGCCGCTGCTGTCGCGGGTCAGCAGGTCACCCTTGCCGTCGCCGGTCAGGTCGCCGGGGCCGACCGTGATGTTGTAGCTGCCCCAGCTGCTGCTGATCTTGGGAACGTCGTTCGGCGAGTAGCTGTAGTTGTAGACCCCGCCGTCGAACACCTCCAGCAGATCGACCAGGGTGTTCTCGTTGAGCGAGGAGACGTAGAGGGGCTTGGCACCCTTCCAGCTGCCGTCGTCGCTCGTCTTGTAGCGCGGGCTGAGGGTGCCGTTGTTCAGCGACCAGTAGGACCAGAGCGTGCCCTTGGTGTCGAGCCCGAGAAGGTCGTTCTTGCCGAAGTCCGGGTTGCCACCGGCACCGGCGAGGAGCGACGCCACGTTCAGGCCGGTGCCGCTCGCGACACGGGTCGCGAGTTCGCCGCCGTCGCCGGTGGCGAGATAGACGAAGACGTCACCGTTCACCGCGCGGGCGAGCAGGTCACCGCGGCCGTCACCGTTCAGGTCGTCGGCGCCGATGACCTGGTTGTAGATCTTCCAGCCGTGACCGACCCGGACGCGTTCCGCGAACGGGGCGGCCTTGGAGCCGGTGCCCGTGTAGAAGTACAGGTCGCCGGAGACGGTCCGCCCGTAGAGGTCGGCGATGCCGTCCCCGTTGACGTCGTTCGCCCCGATGAGCTGGTCGTACGTGCCCCAGCCCTTGCCGATCAGGACCCGCGCGGAGAACGGGGCGGTGGTCGTGTTGCCGGTGGCCGCGTACAGGTACAGCTCGCCCGCGGGCGTGCGGGCCAGCAGGTCGGACCGTCCGTCGCCGGTCAGGTCACCGGGGGAGAGGACCTTGTTGTAGATCTGCCAGCCCTTGCCGGTCCAGGCCACGTTGCCGGTGCCCGCCGCCGACATGCCCGCCCGGAACGAGAGCGAGCCGTACGGCGACAGGGTCAGGACGTCCGCGACCCCGTCACCCGTCTGGTCGCCGACCGGAATGATGTCCTTGTGCGCCGACGGAACCTTGCCGGGGATCTCGAACGCATACGCCTGATCGGCGGTGCTCGGCGAGATGGAGAGTTCGGCGTCGTACGTCCGGTAGATCAGGTCGGAGTAGCCGTCATCGTCGAAGTCCGCACGGGGCTTCGCCGCAACGACCGCGCCGCCCGCACCCTCCGCCGCTGCTGCCTTCTGCTTCTGGGCGGTGTGCTTCGGCAGGGCCAGGGTCGGCCGCAGGCCCGCCGAGGACGTGGGCCGCTCGGTCACGGTGCGGTGCGGTGCGGGAGCGTCATCGGCCGAAGCCGGGGCGGCCAGCAGCATGCCGGCCGAGAGAACAAGAGCGGTGCAGGCCGCGATCCGGCGCGCGCGCTTCGGGCGCGCCGGGACGGACCGGGTGGGTTCCACAGAAGACAAAGCCCCCCCAGGGGTAAGTGGTGGAACAGGGTCGAACGAGTTCACGGATGTGTTACATGCGTAGCGAACTGTTCCCGGGATGTTCACCGACTCTATAGCTGTCACGCACAGGATTGAAGTGGTTTAACGATGAGCAATCAGCGGGGTTTCTGCTGCTCGGAGCGGTAGGGCGGCAGTACAGAAGCCGCGGAGGCCGCAGCGGTGCGGCGTCACGGTGGGCTATGCGCCGCTCACGGCCTCGGTCACCAGCTCCAGATCCACCGGCATGACCGCGATCAGGACAGTCCCGTCCGATGACGCGCACTCCACGATCCGGGAACCCGGATTGATGACCAGACCCTCACGTGTCGATGCCGCGCGCACCGCGGTCCGGTGCAGATCCTCGGGGAGGACGACCACCGACCTGCCGTAGGCGGGGCGCCAGGTCAGGGGCTTCGCGTTGATCAGCAGCTGCCCGGGGCGCCAGCGGTTGCCGTGGGACGCCCGCTTGATCATGCACGGGATCCCGGTCGGTGCTCCGTCGGCCGCCCGGGCCGACCTCCGCCGGTGTCTGCGGCGGATCAGCATGCCGACGAGAGAACCGACGACGCCGAGCACCACACAATCGATCACGAATTCGATCACACCTGTATTGAAACAGGTGGGGACGCCGAGGGGATGAGCTCAGGCCGGCTCGCCGCTCGCCCGTCCGGCGCCGGCGTACCGCGTGCGGCCGGCTCCCGTCGGGTCAGTTCTTCCGGTGACCCATCAGGCGCGGCTTCGACTCCAGGTTCTCCAGGCCGTGCCAGGCCAGGTTCACCAGATGCGCCGCCACCTCCGCCTTCTTCGGCTTGCGGACGTTCAGCCACCACTGGCCCGTCAGCGCCACCATGCCGACCAGCGCCTGCGCGTACAGCGGGGCGAGTTTCGGGTCGAAGCCGCGGGCCTTGAACTCCAGCCCCAGGATGTCCTCGACCTGGGTGGCGATGTCGCTGATCAGGGAGGCGAACGTGCCGGTCGACTGGGCGACCGGGGAGTCACGGACCAGGATGCGGAAGCCGTCCGTGTACGTCTCGATGTAGTCGAGCAGCGCGAACGCCGCCTGTTCCAGGAGTTCGCGCGGGTGGCCGGCGGTCAGGGCGCTGGTGACCATGTCGAGGAGCTGGCGCATCTCGCGGTCGACCACGACGGCGTACAGGCCCTCCTTGCCGCCGAAGTGTTCGTAGACAACCGGCTTGGAGACGCCGGCGCGGGCCGCGATCTCCTCCACCGAGGTGCCTTCGAAACCCTTGTCGGCGAAGAGGGTGCGGCCGATGTCCAGCAACTGTTCGCGGCGTTCCTTGCCGGTCATCCTCACGCGGCGGGTACGCCGGGTGGAGGAGGGACGGTTCTTCTCATTGCTCGTGCTGCCGTCGGTCGCCACGTCGTCAATCATGCCGCGTCGGCGTGCGCGGACTCGCGCCGGGAGCCGATCCGGCGGGACTCGATCCGGGCGGAGTCCGGCCAGCGCACGTCGTACGCCCAGCCGAGCTTCTCGAACCAGCGGATCAGCCGGGCACTGGAATCGACCTGGCCCCTCATCACCCCGTGCCGGGCACTCGTCGGATCCGCGTGGTGCAGGTTGTGCCACGACTCGCCGCAGGAGAGGACCGACAGCCACCACACATTCCCGGACCGGTCACGGGACTTGAACGGGCGCTTGCCGACCGCGTGGCAGATGGAGTTGATCGACCAGGTGACGTGGTGCAGCAGCGCCACCCGTACGAGAGAGCCCCAGAAGAACGCCGTCGCCGCTCCCCACCACGACATCGTCACCAGACCGCCGACCAGCGGCGGGATCGCCAGCGACACGATCGTGAGGGTGAGGAAGTGGCGGGAGATCCCGCGGATCGCCGGGTCCTTGATCAGGTCCGGGGCGTATTTCTGCTGCGGGGTCTGCTCCTCGTCGAACATCCAGCCGATGTGCGCCCACCACAGCCCCTTCATCAGGGCAGGGAGCGTCTCGCCGAACCGCCACGGTGAGTGCGGGTCGCCCTCGGCGTCGGAGAAGCGGTGGTGCTTGCGGTGGTCGGCCACCCAGCGCACCAGCGGGCCCTCCACGGCCAGCGATCCGGCAACGGCCAGGGCGATACGGAGCGGGCGCTTCGCCTTGAAGGAGCCATGGGTGAAGTAGCGGTGGAAGCCGATCGTGATGCCGTGGCAGCCGATGAAGTACATCGCGACCAGCAGACCGAGATCGAGCCAGCTCACACCGCGGCCCCAGGCCAGCGGCACCGCCGCGACCAGGGCCATGAACGGCACCACGATGAACAGCAGCAGGGCGATCTGTTCGATCGACCGCTTGTTGTCGTTGCCGAGCGTGGCGGAAGGGAGGGCCGGACCGTCGGCCGCCGCCGGGGCGTCGTCGATCACATCGGGGCTGGTGTTCATGGGGAGTCCCCTGGAGGGTGAGGAGTACGAGGACAACTCTGGCTACGCATCCGTAACCTACGGTTTCGTAAGTATGGCAGCGCGGAGGCCCGCAGCACGAGAGCTGAGCCGACGGAGCCACCGCTCCACCGCGCCGACGAGGGCTGCGGGCAGCGCCGGCGGCACGGCACCTATCCTGGAAGCGTCGGACAGCGCGGTCCGCACTCTGCTTTCCCGGGGCGGCGACAGCACCGCTGTGCCCGCGGTCCCCGGACCCCCTTGTGGGGAGACGCTTCGCGACGCACCTCCTCAATCACTGCAAGGAGCCGCACACAGTGAGCAGTGCCGACCAGACCCCCGCCGCCAGCCCGGAGCTGCGCGCCGACATCCGACGCCTCGGCGATCTGCTGGGCGAGACCCTCGTACGTCAGGAGAGCCAGGAACTCCTCGACCTCGTCGAGCGTGTCCGCGCCCTGACCCGTACCGACGGTGAGGCAGCCGCCGAACTCCTCGGCGACACGGACCTGGAGACCGCCGCGCAGCTGGTGCGCGCCTTCTCCACCTACTTCCACCTCGCCAACGTCACCGAGCAGGTCCACCGCGCCCACGAGATGCGCGACCGGCGCGCCGCCGAGGGCGGTCTGCTGGCCCGTACCGCCGACCGGCTGAAGGACGCGGACCCCGAGCACCTGCGCGCGACCGTCAAGAACCTCAACGTACGGCCCGTCTTCACCGCGCACCCGACCGAGGCCGCGCGGCGCTCCGTGCTGAACAAGCTCCGCCGCATCGCCGAGCTGCTGGAGACCCCCGTCATCGAGGCCGACCGGCGCCGCCACGACCTGCGGCTCGCCGAGAACATCGACCTCATCTGGCAGACCGACGAGCTGCGCGTCGTCCGCCCGGAACCGGCCGACGAGGCCCGTAACGCCATCTACTACCTCGACGAGCTGCACGCCGACGCCGTCGGGGACGTACTCGAGGACCTCGCCGCCGAGCTGGAGCGGGTCGGCGTCGAACTGCCCGCGGGCACCCGCCCGCTGACCTTCGGCACCTGGATCGGCGGCGACCGCGACGGCAACCCCAACGTGACGCCCGCCGTCACCTGGGACGTGCTGATCCTGCAGCACGAGCACGGCATCACCGACGCGCTGGAGCTCATCGACAATCTGCGCGGACTGCTCTCCAACTCCATCCGCTACACGGGCGCCACCGACGAGCTGCTCACCTCCCTCCAGGCCGACCTGGAGCGGCTCCCCGAGATCAGCCCGCGCTACAAGCGACTGAACTCCGAGGAGCCGTACCGCCTCAAGGCCACCTGCATCCGGCAGAAGCTCCTCAACACCCGCGAGCGGCTGGCCAAGGGCACCCCGCACCGACCCGGCTGCGACTACCTCGGCACCGCCGAGCTCATCGAGGACCTGGTGCTCATCCAGACCTCGCTGCGCGAGCACCGCGGCGGTCTCTTCGCCGACGGCCGGATGAACCGCACGATCCGCACGCTCTCCGCGTTCGGTCTGCAGCTCGCCACCATGGACGTACGTGAGCACGCGGACGCCCACCACCACGCCCTCGGCCAGCTCTTCGACCGGCTCGGCGAGGAGTCCTGGCGGTACGCCGACATGCCGCGCGACTACCGGCAGAAGCTGCTCGCCAAGGAGCTCCGCTCGCGCCGCCCGCTCGCCCCGACCCCGGCCCCGCTGGACGCCGCGGGCGCGAAGACCCTCGGTGTCTTCCTCACCGTCAAGGAGGCGTTCGAGCGGTTCGGCCCCGAGGTCATCGAGTCGTACATCATCTCGATGTGCCAGGGCGCCGACGACGTCTTCGCCGCCGCCGTCCTCGCCCGCGAGGCCGGTCTGATCGATCTGCACAGCGGCTGGGCCAAGATCGGCATCGTTCCGCTCCTGGAGACCACCGACGAGCTGCGCGCCGCCGATGTGATCCTCGACGAGATGCTCGCCGACCCCTCGTACCGGCGGCTCGTCTCGCTCCGTGGCGACGTCCAGGAGGTCATGCTCGGGTACTCCGACTCCTCCAAGTTCGGCGGCATCACCACCTCGCAGTGGGAGATCCACCGGGCGCAGCGCCGGCTGCGTGACGTCGCACACCGCTACGGCGTTCGGCTGCGGCTCTTCCACGGCCGCGGCGGCACCGTCGGCCGTGGTGGCGGCCCTTCGCACGACGCGATCCTCGCGCAGCCGTGGGGCACGCTGGAGGGCGAGATCAAGGTGACCGAGCAGGGCGAGGTCATCTCCGACAAGTACCTCATCCCGGCGCTCGCCCGGGAGAACCTGGAGCTGACCGTCGCGGCCACCCTCCAGGCCTCCGCGCTGCACACCGCGCCCCGCCAGTCCGACGAGGCCCTGGCCCGCTGGGACGCGGCGATGGACACCGTCTCCGACGCCGCGCACGATGCCTACCGCAAGCTGGTCGAGGACCCGGACCTGCCGGCGTACTTCTTCGCGTCCACCCCGGTCGACCAGCTCGCCGAGCTGCACCTGGGTTCCCGCCCGTCGCGGCGCCCGGATTCCGGCGCCGGTCTCGACGGCCTGCGGGCCATCCCGTGGGTCTTCGGCTGGACCCAGTCGCGGCAGATCGTGCCGGGCTGGTACGGCGTCGGCTCGGGGCTCAAGGCGCTGCGCGAGGCCGGCCTGGACAGCGTTCTGGACGAGATGCACGAGCACTGGCACTTCTTCCGGAACTTCATCTCGAACGTGGAGATGACGCTCGCCAAGACCGACCTGCGGATCGCCCGCCACTATGTCGACACGCTCGTCCCCGACGAGCTGAAGCACGTCTTCGCCGACATCGAGGCCGAGCATGCGCTCACGGTGGAGGAAGTCCTGAAGGTCACCGGTGGGACCGAGCTGCTCGGCACCAGCCCCGTGCTCCAGCAGACGTTCGCCATCCGGGACGCCTACCTGGACCCGATCTCGTACCTCCAGGTCTCGCTGCTGGCCCGCCAGCGCCGTGCCGCCGAGCGCGGCGAGGAAGCCGACCCGCTGCTCGCCCGGGCGCTGCTGCTCACGGTGAACGGGGTCGCCGCGGGTCTGCGCAACACCGGCTGACCCTCTCACCCGCAGTACGACAGTGCCCCCACCGGACGTTTCCGGTGGGGGCACTGTGCTGCGCGGACGTCAGTGCTGCTGGGCCTTGCGGCGACGCATCACCAGGAAGCCGCCGGCCGCGGCGAGCACCGCGGCGACCGCCGCCATCGTGCCGACCGGGGCACTGCTTCCGGTCTCGGCGAGGTTGCCGGACGCGCCGCCCTGGGTGGCCGGGGCACCGGCCGGGGTGCTTTCCGAGGGGGACGGGGCGCCGGACGGCTGCTCGCCGCCGGGAGCGGACGGACTGGTGGACGGCGTGGCCGAGGGCTCCTCGCCGGGCTTCGTGGGCTCTTCGCCGGGCTTGGTCGGTTCCTCGCCGGGCTTGGTGGGCTCTTCGCCGGGCTTCGTGGGTTCTTCGCCGGGCTTGGTGGGTTCTTCGCCGGGCTTGCCCGGCTCGCAGTCGGTCTTGAAGACCTTGTGCTTGGCCTTGCCGTTCTCGCCCTCGAAGTTCCAGAACAGCTTGTACTGGCCGTTGGGCAGGGTCATGTCGGAGGTACGGCCGTGGCCGGAACCATCGAGCGCGAAGGCGCCCGTCTTGACCGTTTCGCCCTTGTCCAGGTCATTGTTGGCCCAGGCCTCGATGTGCCACTGGACCTTCTGGGCGGCGTCGAAGCCGAAGGCGTCGAGGTAGAAGGAGCAGACCTTCGGCTCGTTCCTGCGAAGCTCCTCGCCGGTCTTGGCGTCGTGGATCTTCACCGTGCCGTTGTCGCCCTTGGGCGTCGCGAGGGCGGAAGGTGCCAGCAGCAGCGAGGCGGTCACCGCGGTGACCAGAGCGCCGGCGGGAATGAATATGCGCATGGGCAGTCCAACGTAGGAGATGAGGGATGCCGTGGGGGGGTGGGGTCGGTCAAGCCTCTTGTGGTTGCTTCCGCCCGTCAAGGTTGATGTGTTCACATCCGTCCCTTGTGTAGCGCTCTGCCTCAATGGTTCCGGATAACGATCGGGCGACATCCGGTTCCGGTACGGGAGTCCACGCCTCGGGGCGTCCCGGGGGAAGGGCTCGGAGCGCGCGGTCCGGGAGCCGCTCAGAGCGAGGCTCAGAGGGCGACGAACGTCGCCACCAGCAGGGCCGCGCCCGCGATCCCGGTTCCCCACGCGGTCCGGGTGAGCCGCAGGCCGCCGCCGATGATCAGGGCGGCGAGCAGCAGTGCGCCGCCGAGCGGCACCCAGGAGTGCAGGAAGCCCGGCACCCCGGTGCGTACGGCCTCGTCGGTGCCGGGCTTCACGACGACCGGGAACCTGCCGCCCTTCTGCACAGCGACGGACCGCTCGATCGTCACACGCGAGCGCGCGGTGGCGTGCTCGGCGGGGGCGAACGGTCCCGTGCAGACGTCGGCGCCGCAGCCGGTGACGTTCATCGTGCCGTGCTCACGGCCCTTGGCGAGGACGATGTGCTGCGCCGAGGACCAGGACGACAGGACGCCCGCGACGAGCAACAGCAGGACGACGCAGCCCAGGGCGGCGCTGCGGCCGTAGAACAGTGCGCGGTGGGAGGTGCTCCGCTTCATGGGGAGCGATCCTTGGGCAGACGAACGCTGTCGGTCAACTTCCCGTCCGGCCCTGGTCGGAAATGGTCCGGGATCGCCCTGCTATCTCATGAGTTGTACGCGCTCTGTGCGCGCTCAAGACCCTCTGCGAGCAGGCACTCCACCGAGTCCGCCGCCCGGTCCACGAAATAGCCGAGCTCCTTGCGCTCGGTGGACGAGAAGTCCTTCAGGACGAAGTCGGCGACCTGCATCCGGCCCGGCGGGCGGCCGATCCCGAACCGGATCCGGTGGTAGTCGGACCCCATTGACTTGGTCATCGACTTGAGCCCGTTGTGCCCGTTGTCGCCGCCGCCCAGCTTCAGCCGGAGCGTCCCGTAGTCGATGTCCAGCTCGTCGTGGATCGCCACGATGTGATCGGTCGGCACCTTGTAGAAGTCGCGGAGCGCGGTGACGGGGCCGCCGGAGAGGTTCATGTACGACATCGGCTTGGCCAGGATCACGCGGCGGTTGGCCGGTCCGGGCGGGCCCATGCGGCCCTCGACGACCTGCGCCTGCGCCTTCTGGGCCCGCTTGAACTTCCCGCCGATCCGCTCGGCGAGGAGGTCGGCGACCATGAAGCCGACGTTGTGCCGCTGTGCCGCGTGCTCGGGGCCGGGGTTGCCGAGGCCCACGATGAGCCAGGGGTCGGTGGCGTCGGACATCTGCGCTCGGTCTCCTTCGCGTACGGATGGTTCCGGATGGCCCGGATACAGGCGGACGGGGCGGCGGGTCCCTGGGGAAGGAACCGCCGCCCCGTCAGTGAAGCAGGTGAAGCGGGGAGAACGAGGCTCAGGCCTCGGCGCCCTCGGCCTCGGCCTCGGCGGTCGGCTCCTCGGCCTGCGCGGTGACGACCTGCAGCACGACGGCGTCCTCGTCGCCGGCCAGCACGGAGCCGGCGGGCAGCGGGATGTCCTTGGCGACGATGGAGTCACCGGCGTCGAGGCCCGCGATGGAGACCGTGACGGACTCGGGGATGTGGGTGGCCTCGGCCTCGACGAGCAGGGTGCTCTGCACGTACTCGAGGAGGTTGCCGCCCGGGGCCAGCTCGCCCTCGACGTGCACGGCGACCTCGACGTTGACCTTCTCGCCGCGCTTGACGGTCAGCAGGTCGACGTGCTCGATGTCGCCCTTGAGCGGGTTGCGCTGCACGGCCTTCGGGATGACCAGCGTGTCCTTGCCGTCGAGCTCGAGGCCGATCAGGACGTTGGCGGTGCGGAGCGCAAGGAGCAGCTCGTGGGCCGGGAGGGTGACGTGGACCGGCTCGGCACCGTGGCCGTAGACGACCGCGGGGACCTGGTTGTCACGACGGGCGCGGCGGGCGGCGCCCTTGCCGAACTCGGTACGGGGCTGGGCGGCGAGCTTGATCTCGGCCATGACTGCACTCCTCGTGGGGTGACGAAAACTGGATGGTCACCCGGCCCACGACAGGCCTGCTACGAAGAGCGCGTCGATAACGGACCACCGTACCCATGAGTACGGCCTCCCTCGCCGAGCAACTCGCTGAGTCTACCCGGCGGGGAGGCCGCACCCAAAGTGGATCTTCTGGGTCAGGTGTTTCTACTGCTCCTCGAAGAGGCTCGTGACCGAGCCGTCCTCGAAGACCTCGCGCACCGCGCGCGCGATCGTCGGCGCGATCGAGAGCACCGTGATCTTGTCGAGCTCCAGCTCACCCGGGGTCGGCAGGGTGTCCGTGAAGACGAACTCGCTGACCTTGGAGTTCTTCAGCCGGTCCGCGGCCGGGCCGGAGAGCACACCGTGCGTCGCCGTCACTATGACGTCCTCGGCGCCGTGCGCGAACAGGGCGTCGGCGGCGGCGCAGATGGTGCCACCGGTGTCGATCATGTCGTCGACCAGGACGCAGACCCGGCCCTTGACGTTGCCGACGACCTCGTGGACGGTCACCTGGTTGGCGACGTCCTTGTCGCGGCGCTTGTGGACGATCGCCAGCGGGGCGTCCAGGCGGTCGCACCAGCGGTCGGCGACGCGCACGCGGCCGGCGTCCGGGGAGACGATCGTCAGCTTCGAGCGGTCGACCTTGGCGCCGACGTAGTCGGCGAGGATCGGCAGCGCGAAGAGGTGGTCGACCGGGCCGTCGAAGAAGCCCTGGATCTGGTCGGTGTGCAGGTCGATCGTGAGGATGCGGTCGGCACCCGCGGTCTTCATCAGGTCGGCGACCAGGCGGGCCGAGATCGGCTCGCGGCCACGGTGCTTCTTGTCCTGGCGGGCGTAGCCGTAGAACGGCACGATCACCGTGATGGAGCGGGCCGACGCGCGCTTCAGCGCGTCCAGCATGATCAGCTGCTCCATGATCCACTTGTTGATCGGAGCCGTGTGGCTCTGGATCAGGAAGCAGTCGGCGCCGCGTGCGGACTCCTGGAAGCGGACGTAGATCTCACCGTTGGCGAAATCGAAGGCCTTCGTCGGCACGAGGCCGACACCCAGTTGGTGCGCGACCTCCTCGGCCAGCTCGGGGTGGGCGCGGCCGGAGAAGAGCATCAGTTTCTTCTCGCCGGTCGTCTTGATCCCGGTCACAGCACAGTCTCCTCAGACGTGTTCCTGGCGCTGCACGCATGTGTCCCGATGTGCAACGAGCCAGCCGAAATGGGGTGAGCATCTATCACGGTACGCCGTGCGCGGCGTACCCGTTTCCGGTCAGCTTTCGCTGTCGGTCTCCTCCGCGGCGGCCTGAGCCGCCTGCGCGGCGGCGCTGCCCGGACGCTTACGGGCCACCCAACCGTCGATATTCCTTTGCTGGCCGCGGGCGACGGCCAGTGAGCCGGGCGGTACGTCCTTGGTGATGACCGAGCCGGCGGCAGTGTAGACGCCGTCCCCGACCGTGACAGGAGCCACAAACATATTGTCCGACCCGGTGCGGCAGTGTGACCCGATCGTCGTGTGGTGCTTCGACACCCCGTCGTAGTTCACGAAGACGCTGGCGGCACCGATGTTGGTGTGGTCGCCGATGGTCGCGTCGCCGACATAGCTCAGGTGCGGCACCTTCGTGCCCTCGCCGATCGTGGCGTTCTTCATCTCCACGTACGTACCCGCCTTGGCCTTCGGGCCGAGCGTGGTGCCGGGGCGCAGATACGCGTACGGGCCGACCGTCGCGCCCGGGCCGATCTCCGCCCCGACCGCGACCGTGTTGTCCACGCGGGCGCCCGCGTGGACGGTGGTGTCCGTCAGCCGGCTGTTCGGGCCGACCTCGGTGTCCTCGGCGAGGTGCGTGGTGCCGAGCAACTGGGTGCCGGGGTGCACGATCGCGTCCTGCTCGTACGTCACCGTGGCGTCGATCAGCGTCGTCGCCGGGTCCACGACGGTCACGCCGGCGAGCATCGCCCGCTCCAGCAGCCGCTCGTTGAGCAGGGTGCGGGCCTGGGCGAGCTGGACGCGGTTGTTGATCCCGAGGATCTCGCGGTGGTCGGCAGCGACGGAGGCGCCGACGCGGTGCCCGGCCTCACGCAGGATGGACAGCACGTCGGTGAGGTACTCCTCGCCCTGGCTGTTGTCGGCGCGGACCTTGTCGAGGGCGTCCGTGAGCAGCCGTCCGTCGAACGCGAAGACCCCGGAATTGATCTCGCGGATGGCGCGCTGCGCGTCGGTGGCGTCCTTGTGCTCGACGATCTCGGTGACCGCGCCGCTTGCGGCGTCGCGGACGATCCTGCCGTAGCCGGTGGCGTCCGGGACCTCGGCGGTCAGCACGGTGACGGCGTTCGCATCGGCGGTATGGACGGCGGCGAGCGCGGTGAGTGTCGCGCCGGAGAGCAGCGGGGTGTCGCCGCAGACGACGATCACGGTGCCCTCGACGGTGCCGCCGAGTTCTTCGAGCGCGGTGCGCACGGCGTGGCCGGTCCCGCCCTGGACGGCCTGGTAGGCGGTCCGCACCTGGTTGTCGACGGTGGCGAGGTGTGCGGTGACCTGCTCGCTCGCATGGCCGACGACCACGACGAGGTGCTCGGGGTTCAGCTCGCGTGCGGCGGTGACGACATGCCCGACGAGTGAGCGCCCGGAGATCTCGTGCAGAACCTTCGGGGTCTTCGACTTCATGCGGGTGCCCTCACCCGCTGCGAGGACGATGACGGTTGCCATGGGGGCCTCCCCTGATCGAGCGGCGCCGGGGGCCTGAGGAGGTCCGGCGCACACGGATGTGCCCTTCGGCTTCGGATGGTGGACATCCGCAGGATACCGGGGGAGCTACGGGCAGAAACGGGCGCGGGCCCCGACCGTCATGGTCGGGGCCCGCGCGTGCATGCTCCCCTGCCAGGATTCGAACCCGGACAAATGGCACCAAAAGCCACTGTGCTGCCGTTACACCACAGGGGACAGCGAAGCCGATCGACTGGACAGACCGTCAGGTCGTCGACCGGGCAGACAACACTATGCCGTACCACCGGCCTTCGACGCGACGGTTCAGTGTGCCCGGCGAGGCGCGCTGTGTCCGCGTAGTCCGAAAATGAGGTGCGCCCGCCCGTAGGCTGGGTGCCATGACCGTAACGGGGGCATACCGGGAAGGCGCAGGAACAACTACTCGCGGCTATGGGTGGTGGGAACGGCGGCGCAGTGTCGCCCTGGATGTGGGGCTGGCGCTCCTGTCGGCGCTGGAGTGCGCGCTGGAAGGTGTGGCGTTCGCGGGGGACACCGGGCTGCCGGTGCCCGTCGGGGTGGTGTTCGGCCTGCTCGCCGGGGCCGTTCTGGTGGTGCGGCGGCGCTGGCCGATTGCCGTGGTGCTGGTCGCGATCGCGACGACGCCCGCCGAGATGGGCTTCCTGATGGGCCTGGTCGGCCTCTACACGCTGGCCGCGTCCGACGTACCGCGCCGGATCACCGTGGTGCTGATGGGAATGTCGCTGGCCGGGACGTTCATCGTCACGTACGTAGGGCTGCGGCAGAGCGTCTCCGTGCAGTCCGGGGACTTCGGGCCGGGCGACTGGTACGTACCGCTGACGTCCCTCTTCATGTCGCTGGGCCTCACGGCTCCGCCCGTGCTGTTCGGCCTCTACATAGGGGCGCGGCGCCGGCTGATGGAGAGCCTGCGGGAGCGGGCGGACTCACTGGAACGGGAACTGTCGCTGCTCGCCGACCGGGCCGAGGAACGGGCGGAGTGGGCGCGCACGGAGGAACGGACCCGGATCGCGCGCGAGATGCACGACGTGGTCGCGCACCGGGTCAGTCTGATGGTGGTGCATGCGGCCGCCCTGCAGGCCGTCGCTCCGAAGGACCCGGCGAAGGCGGTACGGAACGCGGCGCTGGTCGGCGACATGGGCCGGCAGGCCCTGACCGAACTGCGGGAGATGCTCGGCGTGCTGCGGACGGGGGATCCGGCGGTGAGCCGGGGCGCGAAGGTTCCGCTGGCCGCGGTGGGCGAGGCGGCAGCCGCTGCGGCCGCCGCCGCCACCGAGGACGGGCCGCGGCTGCACGAGGTGGAGACGCTGGTCGGGCAGTCACGGGCGGCCGGGATGACGGTGGAGCTGTCGGTGGACGGCGAGGCGTGCACGTACGCCCCCGAGGTGGAACAGACGGCGTACCGGGTGGTGCAGGAGGCCCTGACGAACGTCCACAAGCACGCGGCGGGCGCGAAGACGTGGGTACGGCTGGCGCACCGGGGCTCGGAAGTCGCGATGCAGGTGGAGAACGGCCCGTCGGACGGCGCCGCGACGGACGCGGGGCTGCCGAGCGGCGGCAACGGCCTGGTGGGGATGCGGGAGCGGGTGCTGGGCCTGGGCGGCGTATTCGTCTCGGGGCCGACGGACGCGGGGGGCTTCCGGGTGTCGGCGGTACTTCCGGCCCGCGGGGCCGCGTAATCCGCCTGCGGTCCCGCCCCGTCCGGCGATGAGGACGCGGCGCTCACCCCGCGCGGGAGGCCGTTACCGCCCCCGCCCCGGAGCCCGCTCAGCCCGGCGTCAGACGCTCCGGCTGGAACCCGCCGACCAGCATCGCCAGGGCCTCGTCGATGTCCGCGCCCAGGAACCAGTCCCCGGTGTGGTCGATGCTGTACACCCGCCCCTCGGCGTCGATCGCGAGGACCGCCTGCCCGTCCCCCTCCTCGCCCAGCGGGCTGACCTCGGTCTGCAGCGCCCGCCCGAGGTCACCGAGGGTGCGGGCCAGGTGCAGTCCGCTCATCGGGTCGATCCGCACCGACGCCGGTGCGATCTGCCGGCCCGGCGCGGGCGCCGTGATGTGCAGGCCGCCGAACTCCGCCCACGCCTCCACCGCCGCCGGGAACACTGCGTGCTGGTGTCCGGCCGGCGATGTGTGGGCGCACAGCGCGTCCGCCCACTCCTCCGCCTGCCGGATGTCCCAGCGTCCCGGCTGCCAGCCCGCGGTCCGTAGGGCGGCGTCGACAGCGATGGGAAAGCGGGTGGCGGAGGCGCGGTCCGCACGGGTCGCGCGGTCGCTCTGCTGGGGAAGGTCGGTTCGGTCGTGCATCGGCGCGCGATCAGCCCTTCTCGGCGGTGGTCACCGCGCTGGTGGTGGTGAGGTCGACGGGACGGACGCCGAAATGGGCGAGCATCGCCGTGCAGGAGCGGCACGGTGGCGCGTAACTGCCGTGCAGCGGGTCGCCGTCCTCGCGGATCCGACGCGCGGTCAGCCGCGAGTGCTTCAGCGCGCGCCGCGCCTCCCCGCTGGTCAGCGGCTTGCGCTGGGCCCGCTTGGACCGGCTGGTCTCCGCGGCGGTGAGCTGCCGCGAGAGCAGGATCGCCTCGGGGCAGCGGCCGGTGAAGCGTTCGCGCTGCCCGCTGGTGAGCGTGTCGAGGAAGTCCTGGACCAACGGGTGCAGTACGGGCGGCTGGTCACCCTTGCCCGCCGTGCAGGTCAGCGTCTCACCGCGGACGGACAGCGCCGCGGCCACGGCCGGCAGGATGCCGTCGCGGCGTTGGTGGAGACGAGGTGTGCTGCTCGTTTTGGTGCTGCTCCAGTTGAGGCGCGGATCACCGGATGTGACTGACTGTGCTGTATGCATGGTGCGAATGTCCCTCCCGTGCAATCCCCCCGAGTTGCGGTGACAGCCTGCCAAATGTGCCAGTCGGTGGGGAAGCTGGGTCGGTGAAACGTGTCTGCGTGTCGCGGACAGTGGCCTGACCGACGCTCGTCCGTCACCCAGTTGTGACGGTTCGTGACCGAGGGGGAGGGGATGGCGGAAGGGAAGCGGAGGGGCGAGACCCCCTGTTGCGCCACCGCATAGGCTGTGCCCGGACCGTCCCCATGGGCAGGTCGGTCCTCACCAGACAGACGCAGCAGGGGGCAACCGCCATGACGACAGGTCGGCTCGGGCAGCAAGCCGCGCCACCGAACGCGGCCTACGCCGGGCAGGTCGTGCACTTCCCGGATCCGGTCCGGGCGTCCCGCCACCCCAGAGGTGTGCGCGTGGACGAGAACGGCTGCCCGGTATTCGCGCCGTACGCGCGCGCCGCCGCCGAGATTGCCGAGCCTCCGCAGGGTTTCGGCGTCGATGAGCTGCGGCTCACCGACTACGTCTCGGCCAACGCGGCGCTGGCCGCGAGCGGCCACGAACTGTGGGACACGATTCCGGCGGTCGCCACCCCGCACGGCTGGACCTGGCACCACGTGGCGGGCGGCCGGCGGATGGAGCTCGTCCCGGTCGAGGTCAAGGCACTGCTCCGGCACCACGGTGGTCTCGCGACCACCGCGGTCGACCAGAACAAGCGGGGCACGCGTCCGCTGCAGGAGACCCGGCCCGCGCACTTCCGGCTCCCGAAGGGCGCGGTCGCGGTCAGTGAGCAGCAGATCCAGGGCGTCGAGGAGGACCTCGGCTACCGGCTGCCGGGCGCGTACCGCTCGTTCCTGAAGGCGGCCGGCGGCTCGGCCCCGGTCGGTGCGGCGCTCGACGCGGAGCTCGGTCTCCTGGTCGATCAGCCGTTCTTCACGGTGCGTGACGAGGCCGCGGTGAACGACCTGGTGTACGTCAACAAGTGTCTGCGTGACCACCTCACCAAGGACTACCTGGGCGTCGGCTTCGTCCAGGGCGGCCTGCTTGCGGTGAAGGTCCGGGGCGACGGCGTCGGCTCGGTCTGGTTCTGCGCGTACGACGATGCCCGGGACCAGGACGGCTGGAGCGTGCAGGTGCGCGTGGACCGCCTGTTGCTGCCCTGTGGTGCCGACTTCGACGCCTTCCTGCAGCGGCTGGCGGGCAACCCGCCGGAGCTGGAGACCGTGGCGAACCTGATGGTGGACGGCGGCTTCGCGCGGGCCGTCCCGGTGGAGGGGTGAGCGCAATGGTGACCTTTGCGCAGGCGCAGGAGCGCGCGGAAGAGTGGGTCAACGCAGACGTGCCCGCGTACCAGCACCGCGAGGTGCGGGTCCGCGAGTTCGAGCTGGGCTTCGTGGTGTGGGCCGAGGACCGCGCGGAGGGCCCTGTCTCGGACGGCGGCCGGCAGCGGCTGGTGATCGCCCGCGACAGCGGTGAGGCGACGCTCTGGCCCGGACTGCCGGTGGGCGAGGTCATCCGGCGGTACGAGGAGGAGTACGGCACGGTTGCCGCGGCCCCGGCCCCGGCGCCGTCGGCGCGCGTCGACCTGAATCAGACGTCATTCCTGCTGAGCCCGCCGGAGTGGCTTCAGGAAGCGGCGGACAAGCTCGGGATACCGGACCGGCGGGCGGAGCGCGACGGGAACCCTTCTCCCGCGCCTTCTCCTCCTTCGGCTCCTTCTGTTCCCGCGCAGGCGGCCCCTTCCGGGACGCCGTCCGGCGAGCCGCCCTGGCAGGGCGCCGAGGCGCAGGACGAGCACGAGCCCACCGCCCCCGACGGCGTTCCGGCCTCGTCGCCGAGCGTGCCCACCGGGGCCACCCCGTGGACCGGGACCGACACCAACGCGGACTCCGACGACGGGGCGGTCGCGCTGCCGGCCACCGTGTTCGCGCCGCCGCTCTCGGGCGCCGATGACGACGGCACCCCGCCGCCGGTGGTCTCCGCGGAAGCGCCGACCGCGCTGATGTCGGGCGGCAGCCGGCTGCCCCGGACGGCGATCGTCCCCGGCCTGAACCCACAGGGCCCGGGTGCGCCCGGTCCCGGCGCCCCCGTGCCGGGTGCCCCCGGGGCTCCCGACAGCGGTGACATCGCCGACGCCACCACCAGCAAGGCCGCGATGCCGCCGCGCGGTGCGCGCGCCGGCGGGTCGGCCACTCCGCCGCCGCCCGGCGCCCCCGGCACGCCGGGCGCCAGGCCGGGTGCGCCCGTGCCGCCGCCCTCGGGTCCGGGCGCGCCCGGCGCCCCGGCGGGCGGATATCTGCCGACACAGCTCGTCTCGCAGGCCGGCCCGCCCGGTGCACCTCAGCCCCCCGGGCCTCCCGGACAGCCCGCGCCTTCCGGACCTCCCGGACCTCCCGCGCCTCCTGGACCTCCCGCGCTTCCCGGACAGCCCGCGCCCCCCGGACCTCCCGGACAGCCCGCGCCTCCTGGACCTCCCGCGCCTCCCGGACCTCCTGGGGCGACGCCGCCGCCCGGTGGCGGTTTCGACCACGCCGCGACCATGCTCGCCGACCCGGGCATGGGTGGCCCGAGCGCGCCCAGGCCCCCTGGCCCGCCCGGATCTCCCGGCTCCACCCCAGCCCCGCCCGGTGGCGGAGTGCATCAGGCAGCGACGATGTTCGCCGACCCGGGCATGGGTGGCCCGAGCGCGCCCAGGCCCCCTGGCCCGCCCGGCGCCCCCGGCGCCCCGCAGCCTCCCGCCCCGCCCGGACCTCCCGGGTCGACTCCGCCCCCGCCCGGTGGTGGCGCGCACCATGCCGCCACGATGCTCGCGGGACCTGCCCAGGTCGGCCCGCCCGGCCCGCCCGGGGCCCCCGGCATGCCGCCGGGGGGCGCCCCCGGTCCCGTGCCGCCGAATCCGCACACCCCGCCGCCCCCGGCGTACGGCTATCCGCAGGCGCCGACGGGTCAGCCGACCGTCGGCCCCGGCTACCAGGCCGTGCTGCGCTTCCGTGCGCCCGACGGCAGCGAGCAGCAGCTGATCCGCCGCTCGGCGCCCGGCACCCCGCACCCCGAGTGGCAGATGCTGCACGAGCTACGGGCCATGAACGTGCCACCGCAGCAGGTCATCGAGCTCCACACCGAGCTGGAGTCCTGCGAGCTGCCGGGTGGCTACTGTGCGCGGATGATCCGGGAGACGTGGCCGCAGGTGCGGATCACCAGCGTCGCCCCGTATGGGACCGATCACGCCAGCCGCCAGCAGGGCATGCAGCATCTGCTCACCCATCAGGGTGAGCTGCACCAGGTCGCGGACGGGCCGGCGCGCCCGGCGCCGGTGCGGGCCCCGCTGCCGCAGATGCCGCCTGCGATGCCGATCCCGCCGGAGGCCATCGCGGAGGAGCTGATGCAGGCCTTCGGGCCGCAGGGCGTGCTCCGTTTCGACCAGCGCGCGGTGTCCCGCCAGGGCGTGCCCGAGATCGTGGCGCGGACGCTGGTGTGGGCGGGTCTGCCCGCCGACTTCGGGCCGTTCTTCTGGGCGCAGCCGGGTCAGCCGGTGGTGCCGACGCTGGCCGAGCTGGCTGCGCAGCGGCAGGTGCAGCCGGCCACCGACGCGGGGTCGTACCTCGTCGTGGGGTCCGACTTCGGGCGGGCGATCTGTGTCCAGTACGGCACGGCGAACATCGTGGCCGTGCCGGTGGAGGCGGGTCCCGGCGGGCAGCCGGTGCCGCCGCAGTTCGTGAACACCGGCCTGCCGGAGTTCACACGCTCGATGGCGCTCCTCGGTCGGATGTGGCGGCTCCGCTTCGGCCTCAACCCGGAGCAGGCGGGCCGCTGGACGGTCGACTTCCAGGCGCAGCTGGTGGCACTGGACCCGGCGGCGCTCGCGTCGCCGGAGAGCTGGTGGTCGGTGCTGCTGGAGCAGATGTGGGACGGCCTGATCTGACCTGATCCGACCCGACCCGCCGAGCACGAGGCGCCCGGACTCCCCGCCAGGGGATCCGGGCGCCTCGTTGCATGTGACACCTGTCGCTTCCCCCCGGGAAACCACCGAATGGATTCGGACTTCTCTGCCAATTGCCGCATCCTTGACGTCATTGCTTGGTGGTCGGAGAGTCGGAGAGAGGCTTCAAGGATGAGTGCTGCACCGGTGTCCGCGCACGGCTTCGTCGTGGTGCGAGGACGTGGCTACCGCCCGGAGCAGGTGGACGGGAGAGTGGCCGATCTGTCGGCGGACCGGGACGAGGCGTGGGAGAAGGCGTCCCGGCTGACCGCGCTGGCGGAGGAGCTGGAGGCCGAGTCGGCACGGCTGACCGAGGTCGTCGCCACGCTCGCCCCGCAGACGTACGCCTCGCTCGGCGACCGGGCCCAGGAGATCCTGGCGCTCGCCTACGAGGAGGCGCAGGCCGTACGCAGCACTGCGCAGGAGGAGGGGCGGGCGCTGCGGGACGCGGCGGACGCGGCGGCCCGAATGCTCCGCGACAATGCTCGCGCGGACTCCGACGCCCTCCGGTCGGCAGCCGGGTCGCACGCCGACGAGACGGTGGCCGCGGCGCAGCAGAGCGCCGACTCCATGCTTGCCGCCGCCCGCACGGAAGCCGAGGAGGAGCGCGACCAGGCGGAGGCCGCGATGGCGGAGACCCGCAGCCGTACCGCGAGCGTGCTGGCCAGCCAGGAGCACGAGCACACCGAGCGCTGGAAGACCGCCGAACGTCAACTGGCGGATGCCGAAGCAGCCCAGGCCGCGCGGCACGACGAGCTGATCGACCGGGCGGAGGCCCTGCAGGCCGAGGCGCGCCGGGCCCTGGCGGAGGCCGAGGAGGCGGCGCGGCACGGCCAGGAGGACGCGGAGGCGCAGGCCGCCGAGCTGATCACGGCGGCCAGGGTGCGCGAGGACCGGGTGGTCCGGGAGACCGAGCGGATCCTGCGGGAGCACGAGGAGGGCCGCGACGAGGTGCAGGCGCACATGACGCACGTACGCAACTCGCTCGCGGCGCTCACCGGGCGTGTGGCGCCCGCGGGAAACTGATCCGTAGGCCACCGGAGGCCGTTCAGGCTGCCTGCCTGTCCTTCGCGCTGCGCAGTGCCGCGCGCATGGTGTCGATGGACTCGGCTCGGGCCGGTCTCCCTGGCCGGGCACGTCGTGGAAGTACGTCCGGGTGTGGATCAGGCCGTTGGCCCCGCGCACCCGGCGGCGCTCCAGATAACCGGCGTCCTCCAGCTCCCGGAGTGCCCGCGAGATCAGGATCTCGCCCTCGGTGAAATGCGCACACAGCGCGGCGACGCTCACGCGGGCGCCGTCCGGCAACGAGAGGATGTATGCGGCGACGCCGACCGTGACCGCGCTTCCGGGGCGCTGCGCAAGGGCGTTGGCGATCACGGTGAAGTGGGCGGTGAGGCGCGTGCGTACATGAATCACGCCGGAGGTCGGAGCTCCGGCTTCGGCGCGCGGGCGCGCGTTAGACTGCGAATCAGCCATCGGGAAGCGCTACTTCCTGGTTGGTCAGGCCCTCGATCGGGATTGCCGTCCCGGCCGGGGGCCGTCTTCATGTGTGAGGTTGTCGCGGCGAACGTAACCGGCCCCGCCCTGCATATGCAACCAAGTCACCCGTGAGGGTGACGAGTTGGGAGGGGAGGGAGGGCAGGTGGTTCTTTCCCCGAGTCCTTTGGGGAGGTCAGTGGCCCACCGGGCCCTCGGAGACGAGCCCTCGGTGACACCGGAGCACCGCTCGCAACCGGTCCCCGGCCGGTCCGGACCCGGTGGCGTGCCGGTACAGGCAGCCTTCACAGGCGCGGCCCGGACGGTGGGCGGGGTATCCGACAATCCATGAATTGTCCGGCTCGGTGGCCGCAGGTGTCACCGCGCGAACTGTCGCGTCGCTGCAGTCGGGCTGGGAACGCGGAGTCGCCCCCTGGCCGCCTCGGGAGGGTTCAATGTCCAGGTGGTGAACTGGGCACAGATACGCGACTGCAGGTTCGACGTCGATCGCGTTCCTGAGCTCCTGGAGCGGGTGGAGCTCCAAGACGACCCTGAAGCGTGGAAGGAGCTGGGTTGGCGGCTCGTCCTTGAGCATGACCTGGTGTCCCCGGCCAGTTTCGCTGCCCTGCCGCGTCTGGTGCGCCTCGCGGAACGCAGCGCGGAGGCGCGCGGCCTGGCCGGGAGGATCCTGGAGCGCGCGGCAGGGCACCACGGCTGCGATGATCGGCTGGCGGACTGCGCTGATGCGATCAAGGAGTTCCGTGAGGTGCTGGACCGGCACCTGCGGGCGCGGCCAGCTGACTACCTCGTGCCCTTCCGCGCCCTACTCGCGGTCGAAGAGGAGTATCACTGGGCGAACGCCCTGGAGGGCTTCACGGACGACATCAATCACGTGGACTGTCCCCACTGTGGAGTGGGGGTGACGATCGTCATCGGCGATTTCGGGTGCTACTCGCAGGTGTGGGACGGGGGTGAGGAGATCCGACGGGACCTGCGGCCGGTGGCGGCCGAGGTACTCACCGGAACCGGCCGGTGGATGCATCAGATCACTGTCCGCGATGGGCAGGAGGTGCTCGCCAACGGAATTTCCTACCTGTTTGGTAAAGCGGAGTGCCCGGGCTGTGCCAGCATTTTCACCGTCGCGGACGAGTACACGTCCGCCAACCGTCCGGTCTTGCGGTAGACCACGGCGAATCCGCAACGACCTGGCTGTGCCTTGCGGGAGGAGCCACAGCCGGATCGCGACCGCGCCAGGTGGGGACCTGCCTGGCCAGGGCTCCGATTACCTGGGAGATCAGCGGCCCGGCCGCGTTCAGACGCTACCCTGCGCCCTCTGGGCTCAGCCGCGTGGTTCACCACTTCGGTACAGACCGCCCCACGGCCGAGCAGTACGAGGAGCGCCTTGCCGCTTCATATGAGGCTGCGAGCCACGAGGAGCACGAGCGGAGCCTGCTCGGCGAGTTCACGTCGTCTCCCCGGGGCGCCCGGCTTGCCCGGCGGACCGCCGTGAGGCACCTGGATCAGTGGGGGTTCCCGCCGATGTCGGACGCTTCCTGCACCATCGCCCTGCTGGTGGCGGAGCTCACCGCGAACGCCGTACGTCATGGCCGGGTGCCCGGCCGTGACTTCCTCCTGAGCCTGGTCTACGAAGTGCGGGCGAGCCTGTTTCGCGTCGAGGTCTCAGACGCCTGCCCGGACCGGCCGCTTGCCGATCCCGTGGCACCTGCGGACGAGGAGGAGTCGGGGCGTGGACTGTTCCTCGTCGACATCCTTGCCAGCCGGTGGGGCTCGGTTCCTCGCACTCCCGTCGGGAAGACGGTGTGGGCGGAGTGTCACGCCTCAACAACTGGCGCCGTAGAGACCTGACGTACTGATAACCGGCGCACACAGACGAAGCAGTCGCCGACGACACCGGCGCCGCTGTGGCTCGTACACGACGGCGGCGACGCCGGGGCGGACACGGCCGGTGGCGGCGGTGTTCAGCGGCGGGAGGCCGGCGGCGCGCCCGCGAGGATCCATGGCTCCTCCACCTCGTACCGCCGGCGCGCCTCGGCGGAGGTCCGCCGGGGCAGCACCGTGCCCAGCCAGCCCGCCAGGAATCCGGCCGGGATCGAGACGAGGCCGGTCGTGGTGAACGGGAACCAGTTGAAGTCGTGTCCGGGGAAGACCGACCCGGGCGATCCCGACACCAGATTTGTGCCGGTGATCAGCACGAGGGCCGCGACGGTGCCGCCGATGAGGGTGCAGAGCAGTCCGGTACGGGTGAAGCGCCGCCAGAACATGCTGTAGACGAGCGCCGGGGCGAGCGCCGACGCCCCGATGCAGAAGGAGAGCGTCACCAGCGCCTGGAGGTTCCAGTGCCGGGCCGCCACGGCGAGGACGATGGCGATCAGCCCGACGCCAGCCGCCGCGGCCTGCGCGGCGCCCATCTCCGTCCGGTCCGCGACCGGCTGCCTGCTCCCGTCGCGCATCCCGTGCACGAACAGGTCGTGGGCCAGCGAGTTCGCACAGGCCAGGATCATTCCGGCGACCGAGGCGAGGAGGGTCAGGAAGATCGCCGTCGTCATTGCCGTGAGCACCAGTGCGCCGACCTTCCCGCTGCCCGAGACCACACCGCTGACCTGGAGCACCGAACCGTTGCCCTGTGCCCCGGCGGCGACGATGAGGTCATGGCCGACCAACGCGGCCGCACCGAAACCGATCACGGTGAGCAGCAGCGAGATGACGACGGTCACGGAGACCGCCCAGGACATGGAGCGGCGGACGGCCCGCGCGCTGCGGGCGCCCGTCATCCGCATGGTGACGTGCGGCAGCGCGGCGATGCCGAGCACCAGGGTCAGTTCGGAGCTGACCATGTCGAGGCCGCTGCCGCCGAACTGGAGCCCCGACTGCAGATAGGCGGCCCCGTCACCGCTGCCCTGCTGGGCAGCCGCGAGCAGCGCGGCGACGGACCAGTCGAAGTGGTTCATGACCAGTGCGGAGATGGTGAGACAGGCGACGACGAGAAAGACCGTCTTGACGATCTGGATCAGGGCGGTCCCCTTCATCCCGCCGATCGCCGCGTAACTGATCATCATGATCCCGAGCACGATGATCGAACCGGTACGGAAGCCGGAACTGTCGAATCCCAGGATGAAGGCCATCAGATCGCCGCTGCTGGCGAGCTGGACGACCATCAGCGGCAGCAGGGCGGCAAGGGTGACGCCGCAGGAGGTGATCCGGATCGCGCGGCCGGAGGCGCGGCGGGCGAACACGTCGCCCATGGTGAACCGGCCGGCGTTGCGCAGCGGTTCGGCGAGCAGGAACATCAGCAGGACGAGTGAGAGCGAGGTGCTCAGGCCGACCACGAGCCCGTCGTAGCCGGTGAGGGCGACGAGTCCGCTGGCGCCGAAGACGGTCGCCGCGGAGAGGTAGTCCCCCGCGATGGCGAGGCCGTTGCGGACGGGGGAGAGCGAGTGGTAGCCGGTGTAGAACTCGGCGAGGTCGTCATGGTCGGGTCCGGTCATCACGCAGAGCAGCAGAGTGACGGAGGCGACCGCGATGAACGCCACGAGGGACATCGCCTGCGCCGACTCGTCGATCCAGTTCATCGGGCCGCTCCTGTTCTTCGGAGTGCGGTGGCGAGCGGGTCGACCGTGCGCCGTGCGGTCCGCTCGTACAGGGCGATCGCGAGCAGGGTCACCGGAAGCTGGCAGAGGCCGAGTGCCAGGCCGACGTTGAGTCCGCCGCCGACCGGACGGGACATCAGTCCGGGGGCGAAGCCGGACAGCACCAGGAAGAGCGTGAAGTAGCCGAGCGCGGTCAGGGTCGCGACCCGCCGCAGCACCCGGTACGCGGTGCGCAGCCGGCGCAGATCGCTGTGCCGTCCGGGAGCGGGCATGGGCGTGCGTATCGGCATCGGACGGCGGGGCGGGGGCGCCGGCGGCGAACTCTGCCAGGGGAGAAGAAGATCGGGGTCGTACGGGGGGCGGCGCGACGGTTCGACGTGCGGGGGCTCGTACGACATCTGAGTGCTGCTCCTTGCATGGCTCGGGTCCCGGGGCGGACTGCAAGGGAGAGCGCGTGAGCGCTGCTGGGAGCGGGAACACTACTCGTGGGTAGGGCAGTAGGGCAGTGGTTGGCCTGAACTTCCCCCCATGAAAAATAAGTTGGCTAATTCTGTGATGCTTCGGTGTTGCTTCCAGGGCTGGGTGCGGAGCCGGTTCCGGCGTCCTCGGTGAGGATCGGGAAGCGGCGCGGTGCCACGAAGAGCAGCACCAGCAGCGCCACCGCCGCGGCCACCGCGGCCCCGACGTACACCTGGTCGACAGCGGCGTCGACGGCCCGCCGCAGATGGTCCGTCGCGGCGGCGGAAAGCGCGCCCGGGTCGTCCAGCGCGTGCGAGATCGCGTCCAGGTCGCCCGGCAGCCCGGGGACGGGCGCGTCGGCGAGCCGGGAGGCGAGGACCCCGTTGGCGACGGCACCGAAGAGCGCGGCGCCCAGACTCTGGCCGACCTGGCGGCAGAACAGCACGGAAGCCGTCGCCGTACCGCGTTCGGACCAGCCGACCGTCGACTGGACCCCGACGATCAGCGGCAGTTGGAACAGCCCCAGCGCCGCGCCCAGCAGCAGCATGATCAGGGCCGGCTGCCAGGGTTCGCCGGGGTACGGCAGCAGCGGGAACGAGAGCAGGATCAACAGGGCGCAGCCCATGCCGATGATCGCGGTGCGGCGGAAGCCGATGCGGTTGTAGACCCGGTTGGAGAGGGCCGCCGACACCGGCCAGCTCAGCGTCATCGCGGAGAGCACGAAACCGGCGGCGATCGGGCCGAGACCGAGCACCGACTGGGCGTACGTCGGCAGGAAGACCGTAGGGGCAACCATCAGCAGCCCCATCGCGCCCAGGGCCAGATTGACCGAGGCGATGGTCCGCCGACGCCACACCCAGCCCGGGATGATCGGGTCGGCGGCGCGCCGCTCGATGACGACGGTCAGCACGGCGAGGACCGCGCTCGCGGCCAGCAGGCCGAGCGACGGCGTGGAGAGCCAGGGCCAGGCGACCCCGCCCTGGACGAGCGCGGTCAGCAGCAAGGAGCCGGTCGCGAAGACGGCGAGGGCGCCCGCCCAGTCGATCCGGGGCCGGGGCACACCGGCTCCGCGGGCGCGGGACGGCTCGTGGAGGTGGCGCACGACCAGCCAGAGCGCGAGCGCCCCGACCGGCAGATTGATCAGGAAGATCCACCGCCAGTCCGCATACCCGGCGAGCAGCCCGCCGACCACCGGTCCGGCGACGGCGGACGTGGCCCAGACGGTGGACAACTTGGCCTGGATCCTGGGACGTTCCTTGAGCGGATAGAGGTCGGCGGCGATCGTCTGCACCGTGCCCTGCAGCGCCCCGCCGCCGAGTCCCTGGACGACCCGGAAGGCGATGAGCGCGGCCATGTTCCAGGCGGCGGCGCAGAGGACCGAGCCGACCAGGAAGAGGATGATGCCGACGATCATGACCGGCTTGCGGCCGAACGTGTCGGAGAGCCTCCCGTAGACCGGCAGAGTGACGGTGACGGCCAGCAGATAGCCGGAGAAGAGCCAGGAGAAGACGGCGAACCCGCCGAGATCGCCGACGATCTGCGGGACGGCGGTGGAGACGATGGTGCCGTCGATGGCCGCCAGCGCCATGCTGAGCATCAGCGCGGCCACGACAGGGCCGCGGCCCCGGGGCTCGGACGGGGAGGGCACGGGGTCCACTCCGGACTCCGATTTCGCTTCGGTGTCGCCGTCCGAGCCGCTCATAAAGATCCCTTCCCCATGCACGTATCTTCCGGTGACACTGTCTCACCCGCTGCCGGGCAGGGCCCGGGGACCGGTCCGCGGCCACCCGGGGGTGGAGCCCCTGAGATCCGGCTCCCCCCAGGGGCTGAGACCCCTAGGGGTAGCTCCTTACTTGTGTCCAGGGGCGGTTCCTCCCGTCGGAGGACGTGGGGCCGGGGGCCCGTTCCTTAACGTTTTCCTACAGCGCGAATGCGGGTGACCGCAGGGGGCGGGGTGGGGAAAACCCCACCGCAAGACTGCGCTGGGCACCAGCGCGCCGGACCACGTCCGGACACGAGACTTGAGTACGAACACGGCGCCGCCCGTTCAGCGGGCGGCGCCCATCGCGAATAGACGTCCTCACCGATGACGTCTTCACCGACTTAGGAGAATCACCGTGACAACGGCTGTAACCATTCCCAGGCACGAGGGCACTGGAGGGCGTACGGCCGTCGCTGCGCGGGCGCGGCAGGTCGTCAAGGCGTACGGCGCCGGGGAGACCCGGGTCGTCGCGCTCGACCATGTCGATGTGGACATCGCCCGCGGGCAGTTCACCGCGATCATGGGCCCGTCCGGTTCCGGCAAGTCGACCCTGATGCACTGCCTGGCCGGACTGGACACCGTGAGCTCGGGCGAGATCTACCTCGACGAAACCGAGATCACCCAGCTCAAGGACAAGAAGCTCACTCAGCTCCGCCGGGACCGGATCGGCTTCATCTTCCAGGCGTTCAACCTGCTCCCGACGCTCAACGCGCTGGAGAACATCACGCTGCCGATGGACATCGCGGGCCGCAAGCCCGACGCCGGCTGGCTGCGCCAGGTCGTGGAGACGGTCGGTCTCGCCGAGCGGCTGAAGCACCGGCCCACCGAGCTCTCCGGCGGCCAGCAGCAGCGTGTCGCGGTGGCCAGGGCGCTTGCCGCCCAGCCGGAGATTATCTTCGGTGACGAGCCCACCGGGAACCTGGACTCGAGGGCCGGCGCCGAGGTGCTGAGCTTCCTGCGCAAGTCCGTCGACGAGCTGGGACAGACCATCGTCATGGTCACCCACGACCCGGTCGCCGCCTCCTACGCGGACCGGGTGCTGTATCTCGCGGACGGACGCATCGTCGACGAGATGCACAACCCGACGGCCGACCAGGTCCTCGACCGCATGAAGGACTTCGACGCGCGCGGGCGGACGTCATGACCGTGTGGAAGACATCGAGGCGCAACTTCTTCGCGCACAAGGGACGCATGGCGCTCTCCGCCGTCGCGGTCCTGCTGTCGGTGGCGTTCGTGTGCGGCACGCTCGTCTTCACCGACACCATGAACACCACGTTCGACAAGCTCTTCGCCGCCACCTCCGCCGACGTCACCGTCAGCCCCAAGGCCGCGGGAAAGGTCGACGAACTGCCGCTGAACGGCAAGCCCGTCACGCTCCCCGCCGCCGCCGTCGAGCAGGCCGGGAAGGCGGACGGGGTGAAGACCGCCGAGGGCACGGTCACCAGCATGTCCGTCACCGTTGTCGACAGCCACAACAAGAACATGGGCTCCTCGACCGGCGCCCCGACGATCGCGGGCAACTGGACGCAGAACGAACTGCGTTCCATGGAGATCACCTCCGGCCACGCACCGCGCGGTCCGACCGAGGTCATGGTTGACGCCGACACCGCGGACAAGCACCACCTGAAGATCGGTGACGAGCTGCGCACCATCGCCGTCACCGGCGACATCAGGGCGAGGATCAGCGGTATCGCCTCCTTCAAGGTCACCAACCCGGGCGCGGCCGTCGTCTACCTCGACACCGCCACCGCGCAGGTCAAGCTCCTCGGCAAGCCCGATGTCTTCACCCAGATCTCCGTCACCGCCAAGTCCGGTGTCAGTGATGCGCAGTTGAAGAAGAACGTCGCCACCGCCCTCGGTGACAGCGGCGCGTACAAGCTCCAGACCCAGCAGGAGGCCACGGACGCCAACAAGGACTCCATGGGCTCGTCCCTCGACGTGATGAAGTACGCGATGCTCGGCTTCGCCGGGATCGCCTTCCTCGTCGGCATCTTCCTCATCGTCAACACCTTCTCGATGCTGGTGGCCCAGCGCACCCGCGAGATCGGCCTGATGCGGGCCATCGGCTCCAGCCGCAAGCAGGTCAACCGATCGGTCCTGATCGAGGCGCTGTTCCTCGGCTTCGTCGGTTCCCTCTTCGGTGTCGGCGCCGGAATCGGTGTCGCGGTCGGACTGATGAAGCTCATGAACTCCATGGGCATGAACCTGTCCACCGAGGACCTCACGATCGCCTGGACGACTCCGGTGCTCGGGCTGGCGCTCGGCGTCATCGTCACCGTCGTCGCCGCGTACGTCCCGGCCCGCCGGGCCGGGAAGATCTCCCCGATGGCCGCCCTGCGCGACGCCGGAACCCCGGCGGACGGCCGCGCGGGCCGGGTCCGGGCCGCGATCGGCCTGGTCCTCACCCTTGCCGGTGGCGCCGCGCTCCTCGCTGCGACGCGGGCCGACAAGTCGAGCGAAGGCTCGCTCTTCCTCGGTGTGGGCGTGGTTTTCACCCTGATCGGCTTCATCGTGATCGGCCCGCTGCTGGCCGGCTTCGTGGTCCGGGTGCTCAGCACGGTGGTGCTGCGGATGTTCGGCCCGGTCGGACGGATGGCCGAGCGCAACGCGCTGCGCAACCCGCGGCGTACCGGAGCGACCGGGGCGGCCCTGATGATCGGCCTCGCGCTGGTCGCCTGCCTCTCGGTCGTCGGTTCGTCGATGGTCGCCTCGGCGACCGAGGAGCTCGACAAGTCGGTCGGTGCGGACTTCATCGTCCAGCCGAGCGGCAACCGGCAGCCGATCGTGCCGCAGGCCGCGAAGGCCCTGGAGGCCGCCCCGGGCATCGAGCACATCACCGACTACAAAGCCGTCAGCGCCAAGCTCACCGCCCCCGACGGCGCGGTCGAGGACGAAGGCGTCGTCGCCGCGGACCCGACGTACAAGGACGACGTGCGACGCGAGACGGTCTCCGGCAACCTGGCCGACGCCTACGGCAAGGACGCCATGTCGGTCGGCGACGGGTACGCCACCAAGCACCACCTCAAGGTCGGCGACCGGATCACCGTCGCGTTCAAGGACGGCGAGACGGCGAAGCTGAAGGTCGCGGCGATCACCTCGGACGACACGAACATCGACAAGGGCGCGATGTACACCAACATCACGACCGCGGCGAAGTACGTCCCCGCCGACAAGATGCCGAAGAGCGTGATCATGTTCGCCAAGGCGCAGGAGGGCAAGGAGAAGGAGGCGTACGCCGCCCTCAAGGACGCGCTCGCCACGTACCCGCAGTACACCGTGCAGAACCAGGCCGACTTCAAGCAGGACCTGAAGGACCAGATCGGCCAGATGCTGAACATCGTCTACGGTCTGCTGGCGCTCGCGATCATCGTCGCGGTGCTCGGTGTGGTGAACACTCTGGCCCTGTCGGTGGTCGAGCGGACCCGTGAGATCGGCCTGATGCGCGCCATCGGCCTCTCCCGCCGCCAGCTGCGCCGAATGATCCGCCTGGAGTCGGTGGTCATCGCCCTCTTCGGCGCTCTGCTCGGCCTCGGCCTGGGCATGGGCTGGGGCACGGCGGCCCAGAAGCTGCTGGCCCTGGAGGGCCTCGGCGTTCTGGACATCCCGTGGCCGACGATCCTCACGGTGTTCGTCGGTTCGGCCTTCGTCGGCCTGTTCGCCGCCCTGGTCCCGGCGTTCCGTGCGGGCCGGATGAACGTGCTGAACGCGATCGCGACGGATTAGGGCGTGTTTCGAAAGTAGCGTCGTCCGCCCGCAGGGCGGGCCGGGCGGCGTCTGGTGCGTGCGATCGCAAGGCGGAGGGTCGCCCCGATACTGGGCGTATCGGGGTGAGCCCGACAACGCGGCGAGCGTGCGTGCCAGGCGTCGCCAGGCAGGCGGGACTTTCGAAACACGCCCTAGTGCCGGCACCGTCGACGGATGAGTACCGGCACTGTGACGAGGCCCGCGGACCGAAAGGTTCCGCGGGCTTCGTCGCCGGACCCGTCCGATCCGTGTGCCGCAGGACGGTGGCGGAGGCCGACGTAGGATGACTGATCCGGCCCCGGGTGTTCCTCCAAACACCCGGGGCCGGACGCGTACCCGCTCCCGCCCGGTGCAACTCCCCGTGCGCAGCCCGAACCCGGCAGCGCAAGGCGCGGGACCTGGCGCCGCAGATCTGCGACCGGCCGGAGACCGCCCCGCGGCTTCGAACGGCGATGGCTGTCCGCGCCGGACGCCGGTCTCGGGTCCGGGGCGCACCGCTTCACGCGGAGCCCAGAGCCGCTGTCGCCCGGGGAACGCATGTTCACCCTCGTCGGGTGCGGCGTGCCGGCGGCCACCGGCGGTCAGCGGGTCGGATCCGGCCGCTGACCGGATTGCGGGCGCGGCTGTCGGAGGGGAGTCGTAGGCTGGAACCCCCGGCCCGTGATACGTGTCGGGCCCTTCGCGTTGCCCCCTGGCAGCAGCCGGCTGCCGGAATCTCCCTCGTTACCCGGACGGAAGCCCTTCATGAGCCTGCACGGTCTGCTGGATGTCGTCGTACGTGACCCGGCGCTCGCCGAAGCGGTGAAGGCCGCCACCGACGGTCATCGGATGCATGTGGACCTCGTCGGCCCGGCGGCCGCCCGCCCCTTCGCCGTGGCCGCACTGGCCCGCGAGGCCGGGCGGACCGTGCTCGCCGTGACCGCGACCGGACGGGAGGCCGAGGACCTGGCCGCCGCCCTGCGGACGCTGCTGCCCCCGGACACCATCGCCGAGTTCCCGTCCTGGGAGACCCTGCCGCACGAGCGGCTCTCGCCGCGTTCGGACACGGTCGGCCGCCGCCTCGCCGTGCTGCGCCGCCTCGCTCACCCGAGCGCCGACGACCCGGAGACCGGGCCGGTCAGTGTGATCGTCGCGCCGGTGCGGTCCGTGCTGCAGCCGCAGGTCAAGGGGCTCGGGGACCTGGAGCCCGTGGCGCTGCGCATCGGCCAGAGCGCTGATCTCGGCCAGACCGTGGAAGCGCTCGCGGCGGCCGCGTACTCCCGGGTCGAACTGGTCGAGAAGCGCGGCGAGTTCGCCGTCCGCGGTGGCATTCTGGACGTCTTTCCGCCGACCGAGGAGCATCCCCTCCGGGTGGAGTTCTGGGGCGACGACGTCGAGGAGATCCGGTACTTCAAGATCGCTGACCAGCGGTCGCTGGAGATCGCCGAGCACGGCCTCTGGGCGCCGCCCTGCCGCGAGCTCCTGCTCACCGACGAAGTGCGCGAACGGGCCGCCGCCCTCGCCGAACAGCACCCGGAGCTGGGCGAGCTGCTCGGCAAGATCGCCGAGGGGATCGCGGTGGAGGGCATGGAGTCCCTCGCCCCAGTCCTCGTCGACGACATGGAGCTGCTGCTCGACGTGTTGCCGAAGGGCTCGATGGCGCTGGTCTGCGACCCGGAGCGGGTCCGCACCAGGGCGGCCGATCTGGTCGCCACCAGCGAGGAGTTCCTCCAGGCGTCGTGGGCGGCGACCGCCGGTGGCGGAGAGGCACCGATCGATGTCGGCGCCGCCTCGCTGCGGGGCATCGCGGAAGTCCGCGACCGGGCCCGTGAGCTGGACATGATGTGGTGGTCGGTCTCCCCGTTCGCCGCCGACGCCGAGCTCGACGAAGACACCTTGAAGCTCACGATGCACGCCCCGGAGTCCTACCGCGGCGACACCGCCCGCGCGCTCGCCGACACCAAGGGCTGGATCGCCGACGGCTGGCGCACGGTGTACGTCACCGAGGGCCAGGGGCTCGCCTCCCGTACGGTCGAGGTGCTGAGCGGCGAGGGCATCGCGGCCCGCCTGGACGCCGACCTGGCGGAGATCTCCCCGTCGCTGGTCCACGTCTCCTGCGGCGCGATCGACCAGGGCTTCGTCGACCCGGAGCTCAAGCTCGCCGTCCTCACCGAGACGGACCTGACCGGTCAGCGCACCGCGACCAAGGACCTGGGCCGGATGCCGGCCCGCCGCCGCAAGACCATCGACCCGCTGACGCTGGAGACGGGCGACTACATCGTCCACGAGCAGCACGGCGTCGGCCGCTACATCGAGATGGTGCAGCGCACGGTGCAGGGCGCCACCCGCGAGTACCTCCTCGTCGAGTACGCCCCCGCCAAGCGCGGCCAGCCCGGCGACCGCCTCTACATCCCGACCGACCAGCTGGAACAGGTCACCAAGTACGTCGGCGGCGAGGCGCCCACCCTGCACCGGCTCGGCGGCGCCGACTGGACGAAGACCAAGGCGCGCGCCAAGAAGGCCGTCAAGGAGATCGCCGCCGACCTGATCAAGCTGTACTCGGCGCGGATGGCGGCGCCCGGCCATGTCTTCGGCCCCGACACCCCGTGGCAGCGTGAGCTGGAGGACGCCTTCCCGTACGCGGAGACGCCCGACCAGCTCACCACGATCGCCGAGGTCAAGGAGGACATGGAGAAGTCCGTCCCGATGGACCGGCTGATCTGCGGCGACGTCGGCTACGGCAAGACGGAGATCGCGGTGCGCGCCGCGTTCAAGGCGGTCCAGGACGGCAAGCAGGTCGCCGTCCTCGTCCCCACGACGCTCCTTGTCCAGCAGCACCACGGCACGTTCACCGAGCGCTACTCCCAATTCCCGGTCAACGTACGGGCGCTGAGCCGCTTCCAGTCCGAATCCGAGTCCAAGTCGACCCTGGAAGGGCTGCGCGACGGCTCCGTCGACCTGGTCATCGGCACCCACCGCCTCTTCTCCTCCGAGACGAAGTTCAAGGACCTGGGCCTGGTCATCGTCGACGAGGAGCAGCGTTTCGGCGTCGAGCACAAGGAGCAGCTGAAGAAGCTCCGCGCCAACGTCGACGTCCTCACCATGTCCGCGACGCCCATCCCCCGTACGCTCGAGATGGCCGTGACGGGCATCCGCGAGATGTCGACGATCACCACACCTCCCGAGGAGCGCCACCCGGTCCTGACCTTCGTCGGCCCGTACGAGGAGAAGCAGATCGGCGCGGCCATCCGTCGTGAACTGCTCCGCGAGGGACAGGCGTTCTACATCCACAACCGTGTCGAGTCCATCGACCGGGCGGCAGCGCGCCTGCGCGAGATCGTCCCCGAGGCACGGATCGCGACCGCCCACGGCCAGATGTCGGAACAGGCCCTGGAACAGGTGGTCGTGGACTTCTGGGAGAAGAAGTTCGACGTCCTGGTCTCCACGACGATCGTCGAGTCCGGCATCGACATCTCCAACGCCAACACCCTGATCGTGGAGCGCGGCGACAACTTCGGCCTCTCTCAGCTCCACCAGCTGCGCGGCCGCGTCGGCCGTGGCCGCGAGCGCGGTTACGCGTACTTCCTGTACCCGCCGGAGAAGCCCCTCACCGAGACGGCCCACGAGCGCCTGGCCACAATCGCCCAGCACACCGAGATGGGCGCGGGCATGTACGTGGCGATGAAGGACCTCGAGATCCGCGGCGCCGGAAACCTTCTGGGCGGCGAACAGTCCGGCCATATCGCCGGCGTCGGCTTCGACCTGTACGTACGCATGGTCGGCGAGGCGGTGGCCGACTACCGGGCCTCGCTCGAAGGCGGCGTCGAGGAGGAGCCGCCGCTTGAGGTCAAGATCGAGCTCCCGGTCGACGCACACGTTCCGCACGACTACGCCCCCGGCGAGCGGCTGCGCCTCCAGGCATACCGCGCGATCGCGTCCGCCACCACGGAGGACGACATCAAGGCGGTCCGCGAGGAACTCACCGACCGCTACGGCAAGCTTCCGGAGCCGGTCGAGAACCTCCTCCTGGTCGCGGGCCTGCGCATGCTGGCCCGCGCCTGCGGCGTCGGCGAGATCGTGCTCCAGGGCCCGAACATCCGGTTCGCCCCGGTGGAGCTGCGCGAGTCGCAGGAACTGCGCCTGAAGCGCCTCTACCCGAAGACGGTGATCAAGCCGGCCGTCCACCAGATCCTGGTCCCGCGCCCGACCACCGGCCGGATCGGCGGCAAGCCGGTCGTCGGCCGTGAACTCCTCGCCTGGACCGGGGAATTCCTCACGACGATTCTGGGGTCCTGAACGACGGCCCGGCGGGCGACCGGAACACCTCCTCGGGGTTCCGGTCGCCCAGCGGGCCGTTCGGGCGCACCCCGGCGGGTGCTTGGCGCGGCGGAGCGGGAGCGGCTGGTCGAGCTGTTGGAGCCGTTGTGGGTGGCGGCGATCGGGTCCGGGCTGCTGCCCTCCGAGACGACGCCGGGCACCGGCAAGGTGTGAGGGGTCGGGGGGTGTGATTCCGGCCGCATCCGGTCGGGGGCGCGCCCATGAATACCCGTCAGCGGGGAAGACATCCGTACGATTCTCTGGTTCGGCTTTCTCCCCGTCAGGACGGCTTCGAGTGATATCTCCCCGCACGTACCGAGCGATGCTGCCCACCCTCAGCGTGGCGGCTGTGCTGGCCCTGGCCGGCTGCGACCCCGAGCAGACGGTCTCCGGGACCGGGCAGAAGGGCAGCGGGGCGGAGGGCGGCGGACAGGCCGTCACCGGATTCGGGGCCAGTCCGCTCGACAACGCCGACGGTACGAAGCCGGGGCTGGCACCGCTCACGTCCGAGGCGGACAAGGCCAACGCGCGCAAGCTCGTCGAAGAACTCACAGTCAAGGGGCGTGGGCCGAAGACGGGCTACGAACGGGACAAGTTCGGCTATGCGTGGATGGACACGGCGGACGGGGTGCCGCTGGCGCGGAACGGTTGTGACACGCGGAACGACCTGCTGAAACTCCATGGTCGGAACGTCGAGTTCCGTACGGGTTCCGACTGCGTGGTCGTGTCGATGGACCTGTACGACCCGTACACCGGAAAGGACGTTGCCTGGAAGAAGGCCAAGGCCACCGAGGTACAGATAGACCACGTGGTGCCGTTGTCGTACGCCTGGCAGATGGGTGCCTCGCGTTGGAGCAAGGGAAAGCGGGAGCAGCTGGCCAACGACGTGCTGAACCTTCTGCCGGTCTCGGGCTCCACGAACTCCGCCAAGCGGGACTCGGGCCCGGCGTCCTGGCTGCCGCCGAACAAGTCGATCCGCTGCTCGTACGCTGTGCGGTTCGCGCAGGTGGCGCTCAAGTACGACCTCGCCGTGACGACGGCGGACAGGGCGACGATGTTGAAGCAGTGCCAGGGCTGACAGCACCCCCATGACCGTCCATCCACCAGGCGTACCGGGACGGGATGGAGGACCAGCTCGGCTCACCCGGCCTGGTCCTCAACGCCATCGTGCTCTGGACCACCCGCTACATCGACGCCTCGTCACGTCCTACTCATCCGGGTCCCAGGCGCTGAGCTGCTGGAAGATTCGTCGGTCGCCGTCAAGCTTCAGGGAGTCGACCGGGATACGGTCGTACAGGCTGAGGACCAGCTCGCTGGCCGTGCCCCGAGCGGAGAAGAAGGCGGCGGCCGCGTCCGGGTCCTGGCCGGCAGCGGTGGCCGGTATGGTGCCGGGCCCGGGGAGGCGGGCGGTCCGTGCGCCGTCCGCGGAGAGCGAGAGGCGCCAGGAGCGGCCCTCGGAGGCGTGGAAGTCGATGACAGCGGGCTTGTGCGGCCAGGCACTTGTCGTTGCGACGCAGGTGGACAGGAACTCGTCGACACCGTCGAGCGCCACCTCGTCCGGCAGCGGCTGCGGGGCACCTACGGTGATCTGGGCGTCGTACGTGTGCACCGCCATCTGCTGGAGCTGGTGCCGCGCTACGGCACCGGAGGTATGCGGCGACTGCAACGTCTCCCACCACGCCCAGCAACCGCGATCCGGGCCGGCCTTCCGCAATGCGTCCAGCAGTTGCTCCGTGGACTCTGCCAACCAGGCCAGCAGGGCCTCGCGCTCCTGAGGCGCAGCCGAGGCGCCCTCCGCTGCGGACTTGGCCGGAGCAGGCCCTGCGGCGACGGTGGCGGCCCAGGCGCGGCGCCCCTCGCCGATGTGCTGCGCCAGATCGAACAGCGTCCACTCGGGGCAGGTCGGCACCTGTACGTCGAGGCTGGGCGCGGAGGCGACCGCGGCGCGGAAGGCAGTCGACCGTTCGTCGATCAGTCGCAGCAGAACGGGGAACTCGAGTGTCATTGTCACCCTGAATCCCTATCACTGTGTTCCGACAATCGGACAGCGATTTTCACAGCCGCCATCCCGGGCGGACCCTCACCACCGCGGAGAAATGATGGAGGACCTCTCCGCCGCCGACCGTGCGTCACACACGGTCATTCTCATAAATGTTCATCTGTGAGAGTTCTGCGACAGGCCTCGGAGTGACCGCGTTGCCGCAGATCACCGTTCGCGAAAATCCTCTCAAAACCCGTACGTTGTGCGAGGCACTTCTGAGAGGCTGCCGCCATGGATCTCACGCCCGATCAGGCCGTATTGGCGGTAGAACGTCACGACTGCCCGAACTGTGACCCGCCCGCCGGCAGCGCCTGCCGCACGCGGGGCGGGAAGACCACCGCGAAGTACCACACCCCGTCTGACTCCGCTCCTCACGGCTGCCCGGCAGACGACACTCAAGCCGGACAGTCGCGGGCGGCAGTAGAACCTCTTTCTGCCAGGTTTCGATCAGCTGGGCGGTGCTCTCCGGGATCGGCAGCCGACGGCCGTGGCGTCGCCGTATACGCGGTGTACGTGGAGCCCAATGTGTGGGTACGGCACGGCGTGTGAACACAACAGGAACCCGCCCGGGCAGGCGGGTTCCTCAGGTGTCAGACGGCGGGTCTCTTCACCGTGAACGGTTTGTCGAACTCGGAGAACTCGACCGTGACCGGGGTTTCGGCGCTGAAGTCCAGCTTCAGGATGTGGGGCCGGCCCTCCGTGGCGACCGCCGCCGTCCATGTTCCCCGGCCCGCCGTGCCGGTGAGGGACAGCGCGGGCGTGGAGCCCACCGTGGTCGCCCGGCCCTTGTGGGCGGTGGCGCTGTTCCCTGCCAGGCGGTCGAGGAACCCCTTCCGGTCGCAGTAGCTCAGGGCTTCCACCGTGTACCGGTCAAAGGGGCGTGCCTTCACCCAGCGGCCCGTCAGTTTCTTGACCTCGGTGTCCACGGTGGTGCGGGGCCGGCCCGCGGCCGCCGCCCGCAGCATCGCCTCGTCGGACTGGATGTAGACGGTGCCGCCGGTTCTGACCAGCTCCATCGTGCCCGCCGCGCCCGTGGACAGGGTGACCGTGCACTCACCCCTGATGTCGGTGGCGACGTACGCCTGGACCGGGGCGCCGTCCGGCGACTTCGTCGCGACGGTGATGCGTACCGCCTTGGCCGCCCGGGTCGCCGCGAGGGCCTTGTTGACGACCTCGGGGCCGCTGAGCCGGGCGAACGGTGCGGGGTCCCGCTGCTGGGCGAACACCGTGTCGCAGGCCGCGAGTCCCAAGGCGGTGACCGCGCAGAGGGAGGCCGTCGCGGTACGGAGAGCGGTTGCGGCGATGCCGGCTGGGGGGCGCATGGGCGGACTCCGTCCTGGGGGAAGGAAGGGCGAGGGGAGGGGCGGGATCAGAGCGCGAGGTCCCACTGGGTGGCGTCGTACGTGAAGCCGGGGTTGACCTCGACCGTCAGGTTCTTCGCGGCCGCCGGGGCGTCGAAGGCGAACTGGACGGTGACCTTCTTGCCGGGCAGGACCGTGCCGCTGAAGCCCTCGCCGACCTTGCCGTCGAAGATCTGCTCGGCGTCCACGCCGTCCTTGCCGGCCCAGGCCTCGACGTTCACGAGGTCCGCGTCGAACTTCTCCTTGCCCGCGTTCTCGATGACGACCGCGATCCGGTACGCCTTGTTGCCCTTCGTGTGACCGGCGGCGTACGCGTCGGGGGTGTACGAGGTCGCTTCGCCGACCGTGACCGTCACGTCGTCGTCGTACACAGCCGAGTCACCGGCCTCCAGCGCCTTCCCGGCGCCCTTGCCCTTCTCCTTGCCCTTGGCGGAGTCCGAGCCGCCCGCCTGCGGCCGGGCGGAGGCTCTGGTGTCCGACACCGCCTTGTTGAGGTCGTTCACCGCATCGTCCACCATCTTGAAGGTGATCACCGCGCCGACCACCGAGAGGATCAGCGCGATCAGGCCGAGGACGGCACCGAACGTGGCCATGCCCTTGTTGGTGGCCTCGCCGCGCTTGGCGCGACCCCGGCCGACCAGGCCGAGGATCAGGGCGATGAGGCCGAGGATGCCCGCCAGCCAGAAGAAGAACGGGATCAGGCCCGAGGCGGCTCCGATGATGCCGAGGATCAGCGCGGAGATGCCGAGCCCGTTGCGGGCCGGGCGCAGTCCGGGCGTCTGGGCCGGGGCGTACGGCTGCTGGGGCTGCGGGGACTGCGTGAACTGGGACATGGCTGTGCCCTCCGGCAAGTGCAGGGAAGAGTGGCGAGCGGTTCGTTGCGTCACCTGATGCAGCGACAGGTCAATAAGACCAGAGCGTGTGAACCGAGTCAACATGAGTCAGGGAAAATGGCTTCGTGCACAGCGTGAATCGATGGTGGCCGAATAGATCGGTATGCTCGCGGACACAGCAGGCAGCGCGGATCCGTATGGACGCATCAGGACCAGGGAGACAGCCAGTGCCGGAGAACTCGACAGAGGTGACCGCGGCCGGAATCGCCCGGCTCGCCGGGGTGGGGCGCGCCGCCGTCAGCAACTGGCGCCGCCGCCACGCAGACTTCCCCAAGCCGGTCGGCGGCACCGAGACCAGCCCGTCCTTCGCTCTCTCCGAAGTCGAACAGTGGCTGCGCGACCAGGGGAAACTCGCTGAAGTCCCGCTCCGCGAACGGGTCTGGCAACAGCTGGCCGGACACCCGGCCGGCGCCGTCCCCGCCCTCGTGCACACGGGCTGCGCCCTGCTTCTCGTCCGGGACAGACCCGCCGCCTGGCAGGAGATCACCGCCGTGTCGGACGCGCGGATGGCCAAGGCGCTCCACCTCGCCCTGAACAGCCTGCTCGCCGCGCGCTTCGGACCTGCCACCGGCGGCGCGGAAGGAAGCGGCGGTGGCGGCGGAACCGGATATGAGCGGGCTGTTCACACTCCCACCGCCGACGAACTGCTCCCGTCCGTCCCTCTGCTGCGGGCGGCCGCCGAACTCGCCGCCGGGACAGGGGCCCACCAGGCCTTCGAATTCCTCCTCGGCCGTCAACTCGCTGCAAATCCACGTCAGTTCACCCTCACTCCGCCCGGCCTCGCCGAACTGATGGCCGCGCTCGTGCGGACCGGCGGCCGGCCCGCCGGCACGGTCCTCGATCCGGCCACCGGCACCGGCGCCCTGCTGTGCGCTGTCAGCGGTCCGTCCGCCCTGTACGCCCAGGACGCCGACCCGGATCTCGCCGCGCTCAGCGCCCTCCGCCTCGCCCTGCACTCCGACACCGACGGCCGCAACCCCACCGCGCTCGCCGTGCGGACCGGCGACACGCTGCGCGCCGACGCGTTCCCGCAGCTCACCGTCGACGCCGTGCTCTGCCACCCGCCGTTCAACGAACGCAACTGGGGACACGACGAGCTCGCCTACGACCCCCGCTGGGAGTACGGCTTCCCTGCACGCACGGAGTCCGAACTCGCCTGGGTCCAGCACGCCCTGGCCCATCTGCGCGAGGGCGGCACCGCCGTCCTGCTGATGCCCCCGGCTGCGGCATCACGCCGCTCCGGCCGGCGGATCCGCGCCGATCTGCTGCGCCGCGGCGCGCTGCGTGCCGTCGTAGCCCTCCCGGCCGGCGCGGCTCCCCCCTACGGCATCCCGCTCCACCTCTGGGTGCTCCGCAAGCCCGGCGCCGGTGTCCGCCCCTCGCCCGAACTGCTGCTCGTGGACACATCCGAGCCCGCCGAACCGCCCACGGCGCCCGTATCCGCCCCCGCTTCCGGTGGGCGCGACCGGCTCGACTGGCAGGCGGTGCGCAGTGCCGTGCTGGATGTCTGGGAGCCGTTCGAGGGGCTGACCCGTTCCGAGCCGGACGTTTCCGCCGAAGCGGCCGGGCAGGGCCGGCCGGGCGTCAGCCGGGCCGTCCCCGTCATCGAACTCCTCGACGACGACGTGGACCTGGCCCCGGCCCGCCATCTGCCGTCCCCGGCGGTCGGTGGCGGACCGGGCGAACTCACCCGCGTACGGGACCGGCTCTCCGAGACGCTGCGACTGACCGCGACCCTCACCCCGCCGCCCGCGGGCGTCTCAGGACCGGCGCACTGGCCGCTCACCACCGTTGGCGAACTCGCCCGCGCGGGCGCCCTTCACCTCCGTACCGGAGGTTCCGGCACCGGCGCCGGGGCCGCCCCCGTCCCCGTGCTCACGGAGCACGACGTCCTCGGCTCCACTGCCCCCTCAGGAACACTCCCCACCACCCCCGCCGGCTCCGGGGGATCACCCGAGGAACCGGTCCTGGTCGAGCCGGGCGATGTCGTCGTCCCCGTACTCGGCGGCGGCTCCGTCGCGCGCGTGATCGACGAGGCGACCGCGGGCGCCGCGCTCGGCCGCAACCTTCAGCTGCTGCGCCCCGATCCGGCCGCCGTCGACCCGTGGTTCCTCGCCGGTTTCCTGCGCGGCACCGCCAACAACCGTCAGGCCAGCAGCTTTGCGTCGACCGCCACCCGGCTCGACGCCCGCCGTCTCCAACTTCCGCGGCTGCCAATGGCGGAGCAGCAGCGATACGGGGAACGGTTCCGCGCCCTGGCCGCATTCGAGGACGCGCTCCGGCTGACCGGCAGGCTCGGCGGACAGCTCGTCCAGGGGATGTACGACGGTCTGACGGACGGTACGGTCACGCCGGAGTGAGCTGAACCACAACGGTTCCGTATAACCCGGGGGCCGCTGCCGATGTCGCCGTTTACGCTCAGATCTGCCAGATCTGCGCGCGCACGTGTCCACATACCCGCACGGGTACGTACGCGTGCGTGCGGGACTTCCACGACCACGTACCAGGAGCAGCCATGTACGCCCCGGGTCATCCACCGACGCCGCAGCGCCGGGTCCCCAGCCGGGCCTGGATCATCTCGATGCGTGTGCTGTTCGTCGTGCTCGCGGTGGGCTCGGTCGGTCTGCTGCTGTGGGCGCCGTTGCTGCGGCTGGCGATCGTGCGCGGCCGCGCGTCCGACTGGTGGCTGACCGGAGCCGGCTTCGTGCTGGTCTGCGTGCTCCTGCCGATCGTCGGCAGGGACGACAGCAACCCCGAGCCCAACGGCGTCGACTTCTTCTGCATACCGGTGCTCCTCGTGGCGATCGTCGCCGCTTGCGCGTACCACGTGTACGGGGACATCCGCCACTACGCGCAGCTCACGACGCTGCAGTTCGGCGGCGGGCACCCGCCGCCGGTGCCGGGGTACGGGTACACGACCACCGCGCCCGTGCACCTGCCGCTGCCCCCTCGGCCTCAGCAGCACGTTCAACCGCAGCCGCCTCAGTACCGGCCACGGCCCCAGCCTCACCCGCAGCCCATGCAGCACGCGCCTGCGCCCACCCAGCCCCACCGCATCGACCAGGTCCGTGCCGAGCTCGACGAACTGAGCGACCTCCTCCGTCATGAGGAGGACCGATGAGCGGACGCGTCATCGCCGGGCGGTACGAGCTGGCGACCATCCTCGGCCAGGGCGGCATGGGGCAGGTCTGGACGGCGTACGACCAGCGCCTCGACCGCCGGGTCGCGGTGAAACTGCTCCGGCCCGACCGGGTCGCGGGTTCCACCGGCAGCGACGCGGTCGATGAACTGCGGCGCCGGTTCGTCCGCGAGTGCCGGGTCACCGCCCAGGTCGACCACCCGGGTCTGGTCACCGTCCATGACGCGGGCAGCGACGGCGACGATCTGTTCCTCGTCATGCAGTATGTCGAGGGCTCCGACCTCGCCGACCATCTCGCCGAGCACGACCCGTACCCCTGGCAGTGGTCCGTCGCCGTCGCCGCCCAGCTCTGCGCCGCGCTCTCGGCCGTGCACGCCGTGCCGATCGTCCACCGCGACCTCAAGCCCCGCAATCTGATGGTGCGTCCGGACGGCTCGGTCACCGTCCTCGACCTGGGCGTCGCCTCCGTCCTGGACAGCGACACCACCCGCCTCACCCACACCGGTACGCCGATCGGTTCGCCCGCCTACATGGCGCCCGAGCAGGCGATGGGAGGCGCCGTCGGCCCGTACACCGATCTGTACGCGCTCGGCGTACTCCTCCACGAACTGCTCAGTGGAGATGTGCCGTTCGCCGGTTCCACCGCCCTCGGAGTGCTGCACCGCCACCTCTATGAGCCGCCGCTCCCGGTCCGTCAGATCCGTCCCGAGATCCCGGAAGCCCTCGAATCGCTCGTGCTGCGGCTCCTCGCCAAGGACCCGCAGCACCGACCGGCGAGCGCCCAGGAGGTGTACGAACACCTCACCCCGCTCCTTCCGCCGAGCGGCACAGGGCTGCCGACCGGCCCGCTCGACCCGACCCGCCCGTTCCTGCGGCCGCACGCACCGTGGCCCGACCGCGTCACCACCCCGCCCGCCGCGCAGCCCGCGCCGGTGGCCGCGAAAGCCGATGTCGCAGCCGCAGTCGACGAGGTCAAGCAGTTGCTCGGGCAGGGCCGGATCACCCAGGCCGTGGACATCCTCGGCGGCATTCTCCCGGTCGCCGCCGAGCAGCACGGCGAGGGTTCGCCGGTGGTCCGCATCCTGCGTAAGCAGTATGCGGCGACCCTGATGGACGACGGGCAGTTCCGCCGCGCCCTGCCCGAACTGCGGCGCCTCGCCGACGACCGCGCGGTGGAGGCCGGACCGGCCGACACACAGACGCTGCAGTACCGCTACGACGCGGCGCACTGCTTGGAACAACTGGGCGAACCAGCGGCCGCGCTCGCGGAGTACCGGTCGGTCCTGCCGTACTACGAGAACCAGTACGCGACGGGCAACAACCCGGCACGGTCCTTCGAGATCCGTCAGCGCATCGGGTATCTGCTGCTCGCGGTCGGCGACCATGCCGCGGCGCGCGGACAGCTTCAGGCACTGCTCCACGACACCGAGCGGATGTACGGGCCGCACCATCCGCTGCCGGTGGAGCTGCGCCGCCAGCTCGACCGACAACTGCAGGTCCGCGGCGGCTGAGCGGCCTTGGCCGGTTCGCTCAGCCCGGTCCGGCCGGCGCGAGCCGGGAGCGCCGTCGCAGCAGCACGGCACGCGCCGCCCCGTATCTGTGGTGTGGCTGGTGACCGTCCACGGACCGAGGCGGAGTACGTGGCGACGAACGGCTGGTCGGCCTTCGAGGACGAACTGGCAACAGCCCTCACCGGGCATGTCTCGGCTCCGGGAGCCGGTCGCGGCTCCCGTGGGCTTCGGTGCGGGGCGTGAAGGCATGAAGGCAATGAGTACGCCAAATTTCTGCAACGGCTATATGAGATGCCCCTTTTGTCGGTGAACTGTCGATCACGGCATGAGACCGTGATCTGCCGCCGGGGCGGCTGACGACTCGCCTGCCCCGTCGGCCTCTCACTTCTTTTGAGCCTTCTTCCGAGCACTGTCGAGGTCTCTGTGCCTTCTCACCGCATATCCAAGAAGCGTCGCCGCATCTCCCTGGCCGCGGCCGGCGTCGCCGTTCTCGCCGGTGGCGCGTTCGCCGCCGAGGCCGCCACCGCCACCACCGTCTCCAGGCCCGCGCCGAAGATCTACACCGGGCATGTTTTCGACACCTGTACCGCACCGTCGCTGACCACCATGAAGGGCTGGTACAGCTCCTCCGTCTACCACGGTGCCGCCGTGTACGTCGGCGGGAAGAACCGCGGCTGCGCGCAGCCCAACCTCACCGCGTCCTGGGTGAAGTCCGTCAGCGCCACCGGGTGGAAGCTGGTCCCGCTGTACGTCGGTGCGCAGCCGCCGTGCCAGACGAGCGCCAACCCCGAGAAGATGACCGCCACCAACGCCGCCTCACTGGCCGTCACCGACGCCAACGACGCCGTGGCGAAGGAGGCCGCGCTCGGCATGAAGCCGGGCAGCCCCGTCTACCTCGACATGGAGTACTTCGACCCGAAGAACACCTCCTGCGTGAACACGGTGCTCACCTACATCCGGGCGTTCGACAAGACCGTCAAGGCGAAGGGGTACTGGTCCGGCTTCTACGGCTTCAGCAACTCCAGCGCCGCCGTCGTGGCCAACGCCACGAACCGCACGGACCTGCCGGAGATCCTCTGGTACGCCCGTTACGACGACGTGTACTCCACCACCACGGGCTTCCCGTACGCCTCGACGCTGTACACCGGGCATCGCCGCGGTCACCAGTACGCCGTCAACAAGAAGGTGACGCACACCGGGGGCACGCTCACGATCGACCGGAACGCCTGGGACGCCCCGGTCGCGATCGTGGGCTAGGGCGTGTTTCGAAAGTCCCGCCTGCCGGGCGACGCCTGGCACGCACGCTCGCTGCGTTGTCGGGCTCGCCCCGATACGCCCAGTATCGGGGCGACCCTCCGCCTTGCGATCGCACGCACCAGACGCCGCCCGGCCCGCCCTACGGGCGGACGACGCTACTTTCGAAACACGCCCTAGTTCCAACGCCGTGCAGTCAGGGCTGGGTCTGATGTGTCAAGCAGGCTGAAGTAGAGATGGGGGCCGGTCCGTTGCGTTCGAGCCGGTCGATGCGTTTGGTCATCGCGCCCGTGGTGACCATGGTGAATGTGGGCAGCTTGCCCGGGGCGCGCTCGAGGTCCCGCCGTCGCCGCCGCGTCCACACCCCTGTCGCCAGCAGCGCGAGCACCGCGCCCGCGCCGACGGCCGTGCCCGCCCGGAGGCCGGGGGGCCTGAACGTGCATTCGACAAAGGCTCCGCGGGCGGGGACCGGGGTGGAGACCAGGCCCAGATAGCTGTCGGCGGGCCGTCCCTGGCAGCTCCAGCCGGCGATCCGGGGCGCGGCGATCACGGCCGTTCCGGTGCTGCCGAGCGGCAGTTCGGCCCGGATGCCGTCGGTGGTGACATGGACGGCGGTCGCACCGGTGTGCTTCAGTCCGGCGACCGCCGAGGTCAGCCGGGCCCGGTCCAGGCAGCCGAGCGCCTCGTGCGGCACGGTCCCTTCGCGTACGGAGGTGAGCGTGACCACCACCGGCGCGCTCCCGCCCGCCGTTCCCAGGCGCTTTATTGGGGCTCGGCGGGCCGGGAGCTGCCCCTTGAGTTCGACCTCCGGGCCCGCGCCGAGCCGTGCCGAGCCGAACAGGTCGGGCGTCCACAGATACGCCTCCGAGGCCGCCGGACAGCGGGCGGTCAGCGTGTACGTACCGCGCCCCACCCGGTAGTCGTACGCCCCCCGGTCCGGCGCAGTGCCACCGTCCGCCGTGCGCAGCCTCGTCGTCGGCACCGTATAGACGCGGGAACCGAGCAGTTTCTCCTGGTTCCGGTACGGCGACCGGCCGTACGGCACGGGCCCGCCCGGCGGCCGTACCGTCACCAGCGGCGGCGCCTCCTCGCGGCTCACCGTCACCGGCCGGTCGTCCGGGGCGTTCCACACCTGGTACGGATCGCGCGGCCCGCGCACCCGCGCGCCGACCGAGAAGATCGCGTCCGTGACGGGGTTGTCGAGGCTCTGCACGGCCCGGCCGCCCGACGTCCACCCGCCGCCCAGCGCACGCAGCGTGCGGGTCAGCACGGCGGGCGTATGGCTGCTGTAGTAGGCGGCGCCCTGCCCGCCCACCAGCAGGGGATCGTTCGCGGTGGTCTGTTCCCGGCCGGGGTCGGTGCGATAGCGCGGCCAGCCGTCGGCGCCCGCGACGGCGGCCGCCTGTATCCGCTGCCGCTCGCCCCACGGCGCGTAGTCGTCGAGCAGGTTCAGCTTCTGCCGGTCGGCGAACGCGGTGGTCGCCGCGGCCTGCCCGGCCTGCGCGCCGATCAGCAGCACGGCGGCGAGCACCGCGAACCTCCGGCCACGGCCGACCAGCAGCAGGGCGCCCATCGCCGCCACCAGACCGGCCGCGAACAGCGGATACGTCCACCGCGTCACCAGGCTGCTGAAGCCGGCCCCGGCCGCGATCAGCACCACCACCGCGCCGCCGCCTAGCAGCGCCCGCCACCCGGGCCAGTCGTACGAGACCGAGATCCAGGCGGCGATCACCACCAGCCCGGCCAGGACGAACGTCTGCCGGTACGGACTGCCGTTGGGTGTGGCGAACACATGCCAGAGCAGATGCGTCGGCCTCCACTGCAACGACAGCGCGACCCCTGCCACCAGCGCCGCCCACGCCCACCGCTCGCGCCGGGGCACGGACCGCTGGAAGACCAGCGCACCGGCCAGGAGCAGGGTGCCCGTGCCCAGGAAGAGCGCCGGGGTGAAGAAGCTGTACGTGCCGGGCAGCAGCCGGGCGAGCACGTCGGGCCAGGCCGCGGGCGCGAACGTCCGGTCCCAGCCCGGGTAGGCGTGCTTCGTCCCCAGATAGACGGGGATCAGGACGGGCGCCGCGAGCCCGATCCCCAATCCGACCGTGCGGACCGCCCGCATCAGCCCCCGGCCCACCGCCCGCCGGTCCTCCCGCTCCGTGAAGAGCCGGACCGCAAGTACCAGAGCGGCTCCGAGCGTTGCCATGTAGGCCGTGTAGAAGTTGGCCGCCCACACCACCGCGACGAGCAACGGCGCGGCGATCCGGTGCCGTCCTGTCCGGGCCCATTCACCGGCCAGGCAGAGCAGCGGCAGGGCGATCAGCCCGTCCAGCCACATCGGGTTGTACGACGCCTCGACGACCGACCAGCCGCACAGCGCGTACGCGGATCCGAGCATCCCCGCCACCCACCAGCGTCCGCTCCGCAGCGTCGGCAGCAGACACGCCATCGCCGCCGCGGCCGACGCCATCTTCAGGACCGTCAGCACGTACACCGCGAGGTCGATGCGGTCCCGCGGAAAGACCCCGACGAGCAGCGCGAACGGGCTGGTCAGATAGGTGCCGAGGTCCGGCAGGAAGCTGGTCCCGTATCCGGACGACCAATTCAGGAACAGCCCGCCGTCGGCGTTTTCGTGCAGCAGGTCCCAGAGTCGGATGTGGAACGGAACGAACTGATTTCCGAGGTCATTGACACTCCTGGTGTGCGGCCCGAACGGAAAGCTGCGGGCCGCCGCATCGCCCGCGCACACGGTGACGACGGTGATCAGTGCGGCGAGCCCGGCTGCAGCCGGGCGGCGGGGGAAGGTCGGCATACGGAGGAATATGGCAGTCACGGGCGAGTGAACCGTGTCGAACTGTTTCCTCCATAGTTCAATTCACGCAATGGTTGCTCATTATCCATGTGACGCACATATGTCTGACGCAACGACAGGGTGAGGTACTTCCGTGCTGGTCTCGCTGGTGGTGCCTTGTTTCAACGAGGAGGAGATCCTCGGATGCTTCCATGCGCGTGTTACGGAGCAGATGACGCGGCTGGGGCATGATTTCCAGCTGGTCTACATCGATGACGGCAGCGCGGACCGCACGCTTCCGGTTCTGGAGGAACTGGCCGCCGCCGACCCGCGGATCCGCTACCTCTCCTTCAGCCGGAACTTCGGCAAGGAGGCCGCCATGCTCGCCGGCCTCCAGCACGCCGACGGCGACGCGGTCGTCATCATGGACGCCGACCTCCAGCACCCGCCGGAGCTCATCGGCCGCATGCTGGACGAGCACGCCCACGGCTACGACCAGGTCGTCGCCCGCCGCACCCGCAAGGGCGACCGGCTCACCCGCACCCTCGGTGCCCGCGCCTACTACTGGCTGATCAATCGCCTGGTGGACGTGGAACTGGTCGACGGCGTCGGCGACTTCCGGCTGCTGTCCCGGCGTACCGTCGACGCCGTCCTCGAACTCACCGAGTGCAACCGGTTCTCCAAGGGACTGTTCGCCTGGGTCGGATTCCCGACGACGACCTTCGGTTATGAGAATGCCGTCCGCGAGCAGGGCAGCTCCACCTGGACCTTCGGGAAGCTCCTCAACTACGGACTCGACGGGCTGCTCTCGTTCAACAACAAGCCACTGCGCGCCGCGTTATACCTGGGCATGGTGCTGATGTCCGTCGCCCTCGCCTATGCCGCCTGGATCGTGGGATTCGCCCTGGTGAAAGGCGTGGACACGCCCGGCTATGTCACGCTCATCGTCGTGGTCACGGCTCTTGCCGGGGTGCAGATGGTGATAGTGAGTGTGGTCGGTGAGTACGTCGGCCGCATCTACTACGAGGTGAAGCGGCGCCCGCACTTCCTGGTGAAGGCCGACAACACCGCCGTACCGAATCAGCCGGCCCGGGAGTTCGTACGCCGATGAAGGTCCGGGCGCAGATGATCCGCTTCGCGCTCGTCGGCGCAGTGAATACCGGTACGTACTACGGCTGCTATCTGGCCCTGCTGACCAGGCTGCCGTATCTGGCCGCGCATGTGATCGCGTTCGCGTTGAGCATGACCGGCTCGTTCCTGCTGAACTCGTACGTCACCTACCGGACCCGCCCCACCTGGCGGAAGTTCCTGCTCTTCCCGCTGACCAACGTCGCCAGTTTCACCGTCACGACCGGGGGTGTCTGGCTGCTGGTCGACCTCGCCGGATTCAGCAGCCGTTACTCACCGCTGGTCGCGGCGGTGGCGGCCATCCCGATCACGTTCGTGGTCTCCCGCGCGATCATGCTGCGGCCGGAAACGGCCGTGGAGATGCGGTGAACAGGCCCACATCCCCAACTCCTCCCGAATCGTTGGTCGAATCAGTGGCCGGGATCACGCCCACTGCCTAACATCGATCACCGCAAGGTCTTGTGCGCCCGCCCGTCGCCCGGCCAGCACTCCTCAACGGGGCGCGGCGCGCCGCACCTGCCGTCTCAATCTCCCCGGGAGGCTCCTTTGCACCGCCGCCGTCGCACCGCGCTCGTCGTCTCCGCCGCCATGCTCGTCGCGGCGCCGCTTCTCTCCGCCTGCGGCAACCAGGCCCACCCAGGTGCCGCAGCCGTGGTCGGCGGAGACCGCATCGAGGTGTCCACCGTGCAGGCCCAGGTGGCGGACGTACGCACCGCGCAGAACGAGTCCGACCAGTCCGTCCAGCTCATCAACAAGTCCGGGCAGCTCAGCCGGGCCAAGCTGCACGGGATGATCTTCGACCGGATCCTGGACAAGGCCGCCGCGGACGCGGGAGTCACGGTCAGCCGCAAGGAGGTCCAGGAGATGCGGCAGTCGGCGGTCTACCAGTCCGGGGGAGAGGCACAGCTGCGGGCGATGATGCTGCAGCAGAGCTGGGTCGCCCCGAGCCAGATCGATGCCGTCCTGCGCGAGCAGGTCCAGCTGTCGAAGCTCGCCCAGGCGCTCGGTGCCGACCTGCAGCAGCCCACCGGGCAGAAGGCCGTCGGCGATGCGCTCAGCGCGGCGTCTAAGTCGCTGCACATCGACGTCAACCCGCGCTTCGGCACCTGGGACAACAAGCAGACCCAGCTCGCCAACTACAAGGCCCCGTGGATCACCCAGGTCACCAAGCCGGCCCAGCAGGAAGCCCCAGCTGGCGCCTAGGGTCTTCCGTTCGGATCATGCCGGACCCCGCGAGCCCGGCATGATCCGAACGAGAGGCGTCCGGCCGGTCGGGCCGGTCGCCCACCCCCTGGTTCCCCTCCCGGCACAACACTGCCGGTCACGGCACGAGTAGGTTGGTGGGGTGAACGCTGAAGACCCCGGTCGTATCGTCCTGCTCACCGCCAGCCACCGGGTCGCGCCCGGACTGCTGTCCTGGCCCGCGTGGCAGACGCTGCACGCCGCCGACCGGGTGCTCTGCGCCGAGTCAGACCACCCCCAGCTGCCGTACCTGCGCGAGGCGGGTGTCACCGTCGAGCACACCGCGCCCACTGCGCAGGAACTCGTCGACGCCTGCGCGGGCGGCCGGACCGTCGTGGTCGTGACCGGGGGTGAGGGCAACCAGCCGCTGACGGACGGGCTGGCCCGGCTGGCCGGCTCGGGCCGGGTGCAGATGCCGAGCCTGGAGCTGCTGCCCGGTTCGTACGATCTGCCCGGCGCCCGCCTTCTCGACCTCGTCCAGGTCATGGACCGGATCAGGGCCGAGTGCCCGTGGACCTCGCAGAAGACCCATGAGGGGCTTGCCAAGTACGCCATCGAGGAGGCGTACGAACTCGTCGAGGCGATCGAGGACGGCGACCGCGACGAACTGCGCGAGGAACTCGGGGACGTCCTTCTCCAGGTCGTCTTCCACGCCCGGATCGCGGAGGAGGACACGGACGAGCCGTTCTCCGTCGACGATGTCGCCGCGACCCTCGTCGAGAAGCTGATCCACCGCCATCCGCATGTCTTCGGTGACGAGACCGCCGAGACCCCGGAGGACGTCCACGCGCACTGGCTGCGTACCAAGGCCATCGAGAAGCAGCGCGACTCGGTCACGGACGGCGTCCCGCTCGGGCAGCCCGGACTGGCGCTGGCCGCGAAGCTGGCGAGCCGGGTCCGTGCCGCTGGACTCGATGTGCCGCTCCCGACGGGCGACAGCATCGGTTACGAACTCCTCGCCCTGGCCGTACGCGCGGAACAGGACGGCACGGACCCCGAGGCCGCCCTGCGCGCTGCGGGCCGCGTCTACCGGGACGCGATCCTCGCCGCGGAGGCCAACGGATAACGTCAGGGGGTGAACGACAGCCCCGCCGACGCCCCCGAACTCTTCACCTGGGAGTTCGCCACCGACCCGTACCCGGCCTACGCCTGGCTGCGCGAGCACAGCCCCGTGCACCGCACCGCGCTGCCCAGCGGGGTCGAGGCATGGCTCGTGACGCGGTACGAGGACGCCCGGCAGGCCCTCGCCGACGCCCGGCTCTCCAAGAACCCCGCGCACCACGACGAGCCGGCGCACGCCAAGGGGAAGACCGGCATCCCGGGCGAGCGCAAGGCGGAGCTGATGACGCATCTGCTGAACATCGACCCGCCCGACCACACCAGGTTGCGCCGGCTGGTCTCGAAGGCGTTCACGCCGCGCCGGGTCGCCGAGTTCGCCCCCCGCGTGCAGGAGCTGACGGACCGCCTCATCGACAACTTCATCGAGGAGGGATCCGCGGACCTCATCCACGACTTCGCGTTCCCGCTCCCCATCTATGCGATCTGCGACCTGCTCGGCGTCCCGCGCGAGGACCAGGACGACTTCCGGGACTGGGCGGGGATGATGATCCGCCACGGCGGCGGTCCGCGTGGCGGGGTGGCCCGGTCCGTGAAGAAGATGCGCGGCTATCTCGCGGAGCTCATCCACCGGAAGCGGGAGAACCCGGGGGAGGACCTGATCTCGGGGCTGATCCGGGCCAGTGACCACGGCGAGCACCTCACCGAGAACGAGGCCGCCGCCATGGCCTTCATCCTCCTCTTCGCGGGATTCGAGACGACGGTCAACCTCATCGGCAACGGGGTGTACGCCCTGCTGCGCAATCCGGAGCAGCGGGAGCGGCTGCAGCGCTCGCTCGACGCCGGGGAGACAGGGCTGCTGGAAACCGGCATCGAGGAACTGCTGCGGTACGACGGTCCGGTGGAGCTGGCGACCTGGCGGTTCGCCACCGAGCCGCTGACCCTCGGCGGGCAGCGGATCGCTGCGGGTGACCCTGTACTGGTGGTGCTCGCCGCCGCCGACCGGGACCCGGAGCGGTTTGCGAACCCGGACACCCTTGACCTCGCGCGGCGTGACAATCAGCACCTCGGATACGGGCACGGCATCCATTACTGCCTGGGAGCACCGCTTGCCCGACTGGAGGGACAGGCTGCCCTGGCCACGCTGTTGAGGCGCCTCCCGGACCTGCGGCTTGCGGTGGAACCTACCGATGTGCGGTGGCGTGGCGGACTCATCATGCGCGGACTGCGCACGCTTCCGGTGGAGTTCGGTCCCGGCCGGCGTTCCGATGAGGGTGACACTCTGTCAACCCTGTGACTTTCACGTGATCTGTGCTGCATCGACTTGTGACAAGCGTTCGAGTGCCGCTACGTTCACCGTTCGACTCACCAGTCACTTGTCAGTCACACGGAAGGCAATCCCATGGGCTCCGCGAACGGCAGGCACCGTCGCCCTCGCCAGGCACCCGCGATCGTCGTCGCCGCAGGCGTGACCGGTTCGGCCATCGCTATTCCCCTGCTCGGCGCGGCCGGTGCGCATGCCGCCGACGCCACGACCTGGGACCGGGTCGCGGAGTGCGAGAGCGGCGGCATGTGGAGCGCCGACCTCGGCAACGGTTTCTACGGCGGTCTTCAGTTCTCGCAGGATGCCTGGAAGTCGTACGGGGGTGAGGCATACGCTCCGCGCGCCGACCTCGCCAGCCGCTCGCAGCAGATAGCGGTCGCCGAGAAGGTCCTGGAGGACCAGGGGCCGAAGGCGTGGCCCAGCTGTGCGGCCATCTCCGAGCTCACGGAGGACGGGGTGCTGCCGGGGGTCGACCCGGGAGTCGTGCCGTCGGCCGAACAGGGGAAGAGCGGGAAGGCGTCCAAGGGGCCCTCCGCCAAGGCGTCGGCCAAGGCTTCCGACAAGGCTTCCGACAAGGCGTCCGCCACGCCTTCGGGCAAGGCGTCGCATAAGCCGTCGGCAGAGCCGTCAGCCACATCATCGTCCAAGAAGTCTGATTCGTCCAACTCGCCCCGAAAGTCCGGCTCGTCCGGCAACGAGGCGGGCGGCAAGCACCGCGGCGCACCGGCCTCCGAGGTGAGCCAGGACACGGGCAGGGGCGGCGGCCGGGACTCGGGCCGGCATGCTTCCCGCGGTAACAGTGAGGGGCGCGACACGCGCGCGGCGACGGCCGACCGCGATTACACCGTCCGGCCGGGCGACAACCTCTGGGCGATTGCTGACGCACAGAAGGTTCCCGGTGGATGGCCCGCTCTCTATGACGCGAACAAGGGTGCGGTTGGCGGCGACCCGGACCTCATCCTGCCTGGCCAGAGCCTCGATCTCGGCATGAAGTCGAAGTGAGAGCAGTCTGATAAACGGCTAAAAGCACCCCAAAAACCGGGGTAGTTCAGGGACCTATGTCCGCTTATGCGTAAGTGAGACATGGGTCTCTTTGCGTCAATTGGCGTGTCGCGTCTGTCGGGTCTGTCCGCGTCACCCCTCACCTGCGAAAACGCCGCGCAGTCGGATGCGGGTAAGGGCTGATTGTCCGTTATGACCATCTTTGAATGTCGAGGTTGCATACGTTTACGGTCGGAACCGCTCGCACCGCGGGCCCCGTCGACCGTCACGCCGAATCCTGCCGTCGGTCGAAGGGAACAGACGCGTAAAGCGCCGTAGGCAGGAGCGGGGGACCCAGGTAAGCCGCCGGGCCCGATGACCGAAAGGCCGTCAGGACCGGCTCGGGGTGAAGCCGCGTGCTAGGACACGCGACCGGGCAACTCACTTGGCCCGAACCCGACAGCTCACCTCGTAGGCGTCGGTGAGGAGAAGTTCCATGCTGCTGAACAGCAAGGGCAAGCACCGCCGCCCGTCCAAGGCCGTCCGCGTCGCCACGCTCGCCGGTGTCACCGGTGCCGCCATCGCCGCTCCCCTGATGGGTGCGACCAGCGCCTCCGCCGCCTCCGTCGCCACGTGGGACGCCGTCGCCCAGTGCGAGTCCGGTGGCAACTGGTCCATCAACACCGGCAACGGCTACTACGGCGGCCTGCAGTTCTCGCAGTCCAGCTGGGCCGCCGCCGGTGGTACGCAGTACGCCCCGCGTGCCGACCTCGCCACCAAGGCTCAGCAGATCGCCACCGCCGAGAAGCTCCTCGCCATGCAGGGCCCGGGCGCCTGGGGCTGTGCCCGCGCCGGTGGCCTCACCAACGACGGTGTCGACCCGGGTGTCGACACCGGCTCCACCGCGCAGCAGAGCGCCCCGGCGCAGGAGTCGAAGCAGGCCGTGTCGAAGCAGGCCGCGCCGAAGCCGGCCGAGCGCACCGAGGCTCCCGCCGCCTCCCGCGCGGACCGCGGCACCGCCCCCAAGAAGACCGTCACCACGCCGACCGGTGAGAAGGTCGCCAAGGGTGACGGCGAGTACACGGTGAAGTCCGGCGACTCGCTCAGCGAGATCGCCGCGCAGCACCAGGTGAAGGGCGGCTGGCAGCAGCTCTTCAAGCTGAACAAGGACATCGTCGAGGACGCCGACCTGATCTACCCGGGTCAGCAGCTCCACCTGACGAAGTAGGACGGGCTCCCCGTAGATACGGGCTCTCTCCTCCCCGAGCCCCCCGACCTGGCGCGGATTCCCCCGTACGCGCCGGGTCGGGGTTTTTGGTACTCACTGTTCAACTGTTGTCGTTACCGTCCAGTAGAAATCTGGACCTTTGCCCTGCTACGAGTGCCCTTGGGTCCTTTTTCGTCCCAGGGGGCGGGCGGTCGGCGGACCGAGGCGGCCCAGCCGGTTAGGCTCTTGTCGCAAGGCCAAAGCGACCCTGCACAACCAGCGTCATATCCCAGAAGGAGATGCCTCGTGCCGTCCATCGACGTCGTCGTAGCCCGGGAAATCCTCGACTCCCGCGGAAACCCCACGGTCGAGGTCGAGGTTGGCCTCGACGACGGCAGCACGGGCCGTGCTGCCGTGCCGTCCGGCGCCTCCACCGGTGCGTTCGAGGCCATTGAGCTTCGCGACGGTGACCCCAACCGCTACCAGGGCAAGGGCGTCGAGAAGGCCGTCCTCGCCGTGATCGAGCAGATCGGCCCGGAGCTCGTCGGCTACGACGCCACCGAGCAGCGGCTGATCGACCAGGCCATGTTCGACCTGGACGCCACCGAGAACAAGGGCTCGCTCGGCGCCAACGCCATCCTCGGTGTCTCGCTGGCCGTTGCGCACGCCGCGTCCGAGGCCTCGGACCTGCCGCTGTTCCGCTACCTCGGTGGCCCGAACGCGCACCTGCTGCCCGTCCCGATGATGAACATCCTCAACGGCGGGTCGCACGCCGACTCCAACGTGGACATCCAGGAGTTCATGATCGCGCCGATCGGCGCGGAGTCCTTCTCCGAGGCCCTGCGCTGGGGCGCCGAGGTCTACCACACGCTGAAGAAGGTTCTGAAGACCAAGGGCCTGTCGACCGGTCTCGGCGACGAGGGCGGCTTCGCGCCGAACCTGGAGTCGAACCGCGCCGCCCTGGACCTCATCCTCGAGGCCATCAAGGAAGCCGGTTACGCCCCGGGCAAGGACATCGCGCTCGCGCTCGACGTCGCCGCCTCGGAGTTCTACAAGGACGGCAAGTACGAGTTCGAAGGCAAGTCCCGCTCGGCCGCCGAGATGACCGAGTACTACGAGGAGCTCGTCTCCGCGTACCCGCTGGTCTCCATCGAGGACCCGCTGTACGAGGACGACTGGGCCGGCTGGAACGTCATCACCCAGAAGCTCGGCGCCAAGGTGCAGATCGTCGGCGACGACCTGTTCGTCACCAACCCGGAGCGCCTGGCCCGCGGCATCGAGGAGGGCTCCGCCAACGCCCTGCTCGTCAAGGTCAACCAGATCGGTTCGCTGACCGAGACCCTGGACGCCGTCGAGCTGGCCCAGCGCAACGGCTTCAAGTGCATGATGTCCCACCGCTCCGGCGAGACCGAGGACGTCACCATCGCCGACCTCGCCGTCGCGGTGAACTGCGGCCAGATCAAGACCGGCGCCCCGGCCCGCTCGGACCGCGTCGCCAAGTACAACCAGCTGCTGCGCATCGAGGAGATCCTCGACGACGCGGCGGTGTACGCGGGCCGCTCCGCGTTCCCGCGGTTTCGCTCTGCGAACTGATCAGCACAGCGCTCTGCGAACGGATCAGCACGGTAAGTGCTGATCGCAGGCCCGGTGCCGGGCAAAGGCCATGGCCTCCGTCCGTCCCCCCACTCGGTCCCGTACCGTGTGCGGGGACGGACGTGCGTAGTGGGGAGGCGGAGACATGGCCGCGAAGGACCGGGACCGGTTCTCCACCGCGACCCGGCTGCGACTGCTCGGTGAGCAGACCGCCGCCCGCGTCTACCGGTCCCAGAACCGCCGCCAGGCCCGCCGCTCCCGGCTCACCGGGCGGGCCGCTTTCCTCGCCCTGGTCGTCTGCTCCCTGGTGGTGGCGCTCGCGTACCCGATGCGGCAGTACGTGTCGCAGCGCGACGACATCGCCGACCAGGAGCGGCTGGCGCAGGAGGCCGAGAAGCGCACCGAGGAGCTGCGCGACGAGAAGGCGCGCCTCCAGGACGACGCGTACGTCCGGCGGCTGGCCCGGGAGCACCTGCACTACGTGAGTCCCGGGGAGACCAGCTACACGGTGATCGACGCCGACGCGGCGAAGGAACGCAGCGGAGGGGCGAAGGAGACCGACCGGCCGTGGCACTCCAACCTGTGGGACGGCGTGGACAGCGCCGACCGCAACTGACTTCTCATTCCCCTGTTCACCTCGTCTCCGCAGCACTGTGCGGAGCCGCAGTTCACGCATCCGAGTAGATCCAAGGCAGGCATGGAAACGCCCCCTCCCCAGACCGAGTCCACCCCACCCACCGAGGCGGACATCGCCGCGTTCCAGCAGCAGCTCGGCCGCCCGCCGCGCGGGCTGCGCGCGATCGCGCACCGCTGCCCGTGCGGCAACCCGGACGTGGTCGAGACGTCCCCGCGGCTGGAGGACGGTACGCCGTTCCCGACGACGTACTACCTGACGTGCCCGCGCGCGGCTTCCGCGATCGGCACGCTGGAGGCGAACGGCGTCATGAAGGAGATGACGGAGCGTCTGGCCACGGACCCGGAGCTGGCGGCTGCCTACCGTGCCGCGCACGAGGACTACATCGCCCGGCGCGACGCGATCGAGGTGCTGGAGGGCTTTCCCAGCGCGGGCGGCATGCCGGACCGGGTGAAGTGTCTGCACGTGCTGGTGGGGCACTCGCTGGCGGCGGGGCCGGGCGTGAACCCGCTGGGTGACGAGGCGATTGCGATGCTGCCGGAGTGGTGGCGCAAGGGGCCCTGCGTGACGCCGTGCGGCGCGCCGGAGGCGAAGGACGGCCGGACCGTCGAGACGTCGGAGGGCGGTCACTTCGCGTTCCGGCCGGCCGACGGGGCGCCGGACGAGGGCTGACCGTTCCCCCGGGGGCTCCGCCCCCCGACCCCCGCTCCTCAATCGCCGGAGGGGCTTGATTTCTAGGAGCACCCATGACCCGTGTGGCCGCCATCGACTGCGGTACGAACTCCATCCGCCTGCTCGTCGCCGACGCGGACCCGTCCACCGGTGAGCTCGTCGAGCTCGACCGGCGGATGGAGATCGTCCGGCTCGGCCAGGGCGTCGACCGCACCGGCCGGCTCGCCCCCGAGGCGCTGGAGCGGACCTTCGCCGCCTGCCGCCAGTACGCGGCCGTCATCAAGGAGTACGGCACGGAGAAGATCCGCTTCGTCGCTACCTCCGCCTCCCGCGACGCGGAGAACAGGGACGAGTTCGTCCGCGGCGTGCTGGACATCCTCGGCGTCGAGCCCGAGGTGATCAGCGGCGACCAGGAGGCCGAGTTCTCCTTCGACGGCGCCACCAAGGAACTCGCAGGGACCGAACACCTGCCGAAGCCCTACCTGGTGGTGGACATCGGCGGCGGTTCCACCGAGTTCGTCGTCGGCGACGACCGGGTCCTGGCCGCGCGGTCGGTGGACATCGGCTGTGTACGGATGACCGAGCGCCATCTCGTACGCGACGGTGTCGTCACCGACCCTCCCACACCGGGTCAGATCACCGCGATCCGCGCGGACATCGACGCTGCCCTCGATCTGGCCGAGGAGACCGTCCCGCTCACCGAAGCCGCCACGCTCGTCGGCCTCGCCGGCACCGTCACCACCGTGGCCGCGATCGCGCTGGGACTGGAGGAGTACGACTCCGAAGCGATCCATCACTCCCGGATCTCCTTCGAGCAGGTCCAGGAGATCACCGGACGGCTCGTCACCTCGACCCACGCCGAGCGGGCCGCGATCCCCGCGATGCATCCGGGGCGGGTCGACGTGATCACCGCCGGGGCGCTCGTCCTGCTGGGCGTGATGAAGCGGACCGGGGCCCGCGAGATCGTCGTCAGCGAGCACGACATTCTCGACGGGATCGCCTGGTCCGTCGCGTAGCCGGAGGCCGTCGGCAGCCCGCTCGAAAGGCTGTTCACGGGGGTGCGGCAAGAGGCGCCGAATAGGCGCTCATGCGCACTCCCGCCTGCACCTTTGAGTCGCCGGGAGCCCCTCGGGGACCTCTTCGGGAGACACTCCGCGACGAAGTTCGTGAACTTCTTCACAAGGAATTCGTTCCCCCGACGTTCACTTCTGCTCCGTACGGGGCCCCGTGACCGTCCGCGGACCCGCTCGCTGCGCATGCGGGAGGGTTCCGGACGTGTTGCTGCGGTGCTGGCCGAAGGGGTGCTTCACCCCGTTCGCGGGGCTCAAGGGCCAGCTCACAAGCGGTGAACAACGTTCGCTGCCGCACCGTGGTTCCCCTGTGACGCCATGACCTCGCTCACGTGGGCGGCGCAGTGTAGCAGAGGGTGGGCGATACCTTGTGAAGGGGCTCACGAGCATGCCCCCTGAGGGGGGTGGATACTCGATGGCATGAGCACCACGGAGCGTCCCAGGATCCTCGTAGTAGGCGGTGGGTACGTAGGCCTGTACGCAGCTCGGCGCATTCTGAAGAAGATGCGCTACGGAGAGGCGACCGTCACGGTCGTCGACCCCCGGTCGTACATGACCTACCAGCCCTTCCTCCCCGAAGCCGCCGCAGGCAGCATCTCGCCCCGGCATGTCGTCGTCCCGCTGCGACGCGTACTGCCGAAGGCCGAGGTTCTCACCGGCCGCGTCACGACCATCGACCAGGACCGCAAGGTCGCCACGGTCGCGCCGCTGGTCGGCGAGGCCTACGAGCTGCCCTTCGACTACCTCGTCATCGCGATGGGCGCCGTCTCCCGCACCTTCCCGATCCCCGGCCTGGCCGAACAGGGCATCGGCATGAAGGGCATCGAGGAGGCCATCGGCCTGCGCAACCACGTTCTCGAGCAGCTGGACAAGGCCGACTCGACGACCGATGAGGACGTCCGCCGCAAGGCGTTGACGTTCGTCTTCGTGGGCGGCGGCTTCGCCGGTGCGGAGACCATCGGCGAGGTCGAGGACATGGCCCGCGACGCGGCGAAGTACTACACGAACGTGAAGCGCGAGGACATGCGCTTCATCCTCGTCGACGCCGCCGACAAGATCCTTCCCGAGGTCGGCCCGAAGCTGGGCACCTGGGGCCGGGAGCACCTGGAGTCCCGTGGCGTCGAGGTCTTCCTCTCGACCTCCATGGACTCCTGCGTCGACGGTCACGTCGTCCTGAAGAACGGCCTCGAGGTCGACTCCAACACCATTGTGTGGACGGCCGGCGTGAAGCCGAACCCGGCGCTGGCCCGCTTCGGCCTGCCGCTCGGTCCGCGCGGTCACGTGGACACGTCCGAGAAGCTCCAGGTGCAGGGCACCGACTACATCTGGGCCGCGGGCGACAACGCCCAGGTTCCGGACATGGTCGGCCGCAGGGCCGGTAACCCGAACGCCTGGTGCCCGCCGAACGCCCAGCACGCGCTGCGTCAGGCCAAGGTCCTCGGCGACAACGTCATCTCCGGGATGCGCGGCTTCCCGCAGAAGGAATACAGCCACGCCAACAAGGGTGCGGTCGCCGGTCTCGGCCTGCACAAGGGCGTCGCGATGATCGTCATGGGCAAGATGAAGATCAAGCTCAAGGGCCGTCTCGCCTGGTACATGCACCGTGGCTACCACGGCATGGCGATGCCGACCTGGAACCGTAAGATCCGGATCTTCGCCGACTGGACCCTTGCGATGTTCCTCAAGCGCGAGGTCGTCTCGCTCGGCGCCATGGAGACGCCGCGCGAGGAGTTCTACGAGGCCGCCAAGCCGGCCCCGGCTCCGGCCGCCGCCAAGACCGAGGGTGAGAAGGCCAAGGCCTCCTAGCCCGGGCTCCGGTCCGCCGGATCCTCTCCGTACGACGCCCGAAGGGGCCGTCCGCCATCCGTGGTGCGGGCGGCCCCTTCGGCGTGTCCGGGGCCCGGGAATGACCGCCCGGCACATATGTGTGGTGTGCAGGCATTGTGCCGTTCCGTTGCGCCACTGCGGGATGGCGTTGGCGCCGGAGAGTGTTGACGGCGGTGTACCTCGTCGTGGCACCACGGGTACACGGAGTGGTTCGAGGCATGTTTGGGCATGTTTGGGCTCGTTGGGAAACACCATCACGGAGGTGTACGCCATGGCAGACGCCGCGTTGCGGCTGACCGCTCTCGCCGAGGAGTTGCTGGGAGAACCCCTGCCGGTCCGGATCCGGGCCTGGGACGGCAGCGAATCCGGACCGCCCGGTGCCCCCGTTCTCGTCATCCGGAACCGCCGCGCGTTGCGCCGGCTGCTCTGGAAACCGGGCGAACTGGGCCTGGCCCGCGCCTGGGTGGCCGGCGAACTCGACATCGACGGCGATCTCTACGAGATGCTGGATCTGATGGCCGGGCTGCTCTGGGAGCGCGGCGTGGACGCGAAGGACACCGTCCACCCGATCCGGAACCCACAGGTCCGGGCCGCCGCCCGAAGCCTGCTGCACCTGGCGGGACCCTGGCCGCCGCCGCCCCCGCCCGCCGAGGAGGTCCGCCGCCGCACCGGCCCCCTTCACACCAAGCGCCGCGACAAGGAGGCCATCAGCCACCACTACGACGTGGGCAATGACTTCTACGAACTGGTCCTCGGCCCGTCCATGGTCTACTCCTGCGCCTACTGGGAGAACGACGGAAGCCTGGAGGACGCCCAGCGCGACAAGCTCGACCTGGTCTGCCGCAAGCTCGCGCTGAAGGAGGGCGACCGCCTCCTCGATGTCGGCTGCGGCTGGGGCTCCATGGCCATCCACGCGGCCCGCGAGTACGGCGCCCAGGTCACCGGGGTGACCCTCTCCGTCGAACAGGCCGCATACGCCCGCAAGCGCATCGCCGAGGAAGGTCTGACCGACCGGATCGAGATCCGGGTCCAGGACTACCGGGACGTCAGGGACGGCCCGTACGACGCCATCTCGTCGATCGGCATGGCCGAGCACGTCGGCTTGGTCCGCTACCGCGAGTACGCCGACGACCTCTACGCCCTTCTGAAGCCGGGCGGCCGGCTGCTCAACCACCAGATCGCCCGCCGCCCCGAACGGGACGAGTCCGCTTACCACGTGGACGAGTTCATCGACGCGTACGTCTTTCCCGACGGCGAACTCGCCCCGTTGGGCCGGACCGTCGCCACCCTCGAGGAGGCCGGCTTCGAGGCCCGTGACGTCGAGTCGATCCGTGAGCACTACGCACTGACCCTGCGCTGCTGGGTCGCCAATCTGGAGAAGCACTGGGACCAGGCGGTCACGATGACCTCGCCCGGCCGGGCCAGGGTCTGGCGCCTCTACATGGCCGCCTCCGCCCTGTCCTTCGAGCACAACAGGATCGGGGTCAACCAGATCCTCGCGGTGCGCCCGGCAGAGGGCGGGGCCGCCCGTATGCCGCTGCGTGCCCGCGACTGGACGGCGTCGGCGACCGGCTGACACCGGAACGGACCGAGGGCCGGTACCCGCAGCTCCAGACTGCGCGTACCGACCCTCGGCCGTTGTGTCCCGGTGCCGGCCGACCGCTACTCGGTCTTGATCGCCGTCAGCATGTTCAGCTTCGCGGCGCTGCGGGCCGGCCAGAGTGCGGCCAGCACACCCACCAGTCCTGCCAGCAGCAGGAAGAGCGCGATCCGGTCCCACGGGATGACGAGGGCGTAGCCCGGGATGGAGGTGGCCAGTGACTTACCGATCGCCCAGCCGAGGAACATACCGAGGGCGACACCGATCACCGCTCCGAAGAGCGAGATGACCACGGCCTCCAGCCGGATCATGCGCTTCACCCTGCGCCGGTCCAGGCCGATCGCTCGCAGCATGCCGATCTCCTGCTGACGCTCGAAGACCGACATCGCCAGGGTGTTGACGACCCCGAGCACCGCGATGATCAGGGCCATCGCCAGCAGCCCGTACATGATGTTCATGGCGAGGTTGATGGTGCCGCCGAACATGTCCCGAATGTCCTGGCGGTCCATGATGCTCATCGCCGGGTTGTCACCCAGCGCGTCCACCAGCGCCTGCTCGTTGGCCTGGCTGGTGCCCCCGTCCATCTTCAGCCAGACCCCGGGGATGTACGGGTGGGCCTCGTGCGGCTCCGCCAGCTTCGTCGAGATCAGAATCTGCGAGAGGAACCCGTTGTCCTCGAAGACCGCGCCGACCTTCAGATCGTCCGTCTTCCCGTCGTCGTAGGTCACCGGGAGGGTGTCACCGGTCTTCCAGCCGTAGTGCTTCGCGGCCTTCTCGGAGATCGCGATCTCGCCGTTGCCGAGCGAGTCCACCGAGCCGGAAACCGTCTTCAGCGTGAAGATCTTCTCGACATCGCCGGGGGTGACCGCGGTGGCGGGGTGGAATGTGCCCTTGACCTTGAGCGAGGCCTCCTGCTGTGGCGAGATGGCGGAGACCCCGTCGGCCTTCTGCAGGGCAGTGAGTGCCGACTTGTCGAGTGTGTCGTGGCTGGCCATCGACACCATGTAGTCGGCCTTGACGTCGTCCGTCGTCATCCGGTCGATCGCCTGGCCGAGGGTGACGCCGAGCACCGAGATGCCGGTGACCAGGGTGAGACCGATCGCCAGCGCGGAGGCGGTGGCGCCGGTACGCCGCGGGTTGCGGACCGCGTTCTGCGAGGCGAGCTTGCCGGAGACGCCGAACAGCCGCTCGAGCAGCGGGCGGATCAGTGCGATCACCGGCCGCGACAGCAGCGGGATCAGCACGATGACACCGATCAGCGTGAGGAAGGCGCCGAGACCGATGACGGACTGGCCGGCAGACCCGGCCATCGCCGCACCGCCCACGATCGCCGCGCCACCGAGCAGGGTCAGTACTGCGCCGATGGAGTTGCGCAGCACGAGGGACTTGACGGTCGCGCTCGCGTGCACACTGCTCATCGCTGCAACCGGCGGGATCTTCGCGGCCCGGCGGGCCGGCAGCCAGGCGGCCAGCACGGTGATCAGTACACCGACGCCGAACGAGGCGACGACGGCGGTGGGCGAGACCACCAGCGGTCCGGCCGGGATCTTCCCGCCGATCAGGCTCATCGCGGAGCGCAGCCCGGTGGCGAGACCGATACCGAGCAGGAAGCCGATGACGGACGCGATCACGCCGACCACGGCGGCTTCGATGAGCACGGAACGCTTGACCTGGCGGCGGGACGCGCCGACGGCGCGCAGCAGCGCCAGCTCCTTGGTGCGCTGGGCGACCAGCATGGTGAAGGTGTTGGCGATCAGGAAGATCCCGACGAAGAGGGCGATGCCCGCGAAGCCGAGCAGCATGGTGTTGAGGCTGCTCAGGCCGGTCTCGATCTGCTTGGCCTGCTTGTCGGCGAGAACCTTGCCCGTCTGGGCAGTGGCGTACTTGGGCAGCAGCGGTTCCACCGCGTCCAGCAGCTTCCGGTCGGAAGCGCCGGCCGCCGCGGTGACGGTGACGTCCTGGAACCAGCCGGGCCTGAGGTAGAGCTGCTGGGCGACCGGCGTGTCGAAGAGGACCAGGCTGCCGCCCGCGTTCACCGCGCCGTCCTCGGTGGTGAAGACACCGGAGAGGGTGTACTCCTTCACCGGGCCGTTCGTGGCGACCCGTACCCGGTCGCCGACCTTGTACTCGCCCTTCTTCGCCGTCTCCTTGTCGAGCGCGATCCGGTCGTCGCCGGCCGGACCCGTGCCGTCGACGAAGGTGTACGAGGCGTCCTTGCCGTTCGGGCCGGGGAAGAAGTTGGCGCCGGTGTTCGACCAGCCGTTGCCGATCAGCTTGCCGTGCGGGTCGGCGACCCCGGCGAAGCCGGAGACCCGGCCGGTGGCGGTGGCCACCCCGTCCAGGCCCTGGATCTTCTTCAGTGTGGCGGCATTGATGCCGGGCGCCTTCTCGTCGCGCCGGTCGGCGTGCGTGGTGACGGCGACGGCGACGTTGTCGTAGCTCTTCGCCGACTGGTTGCGGAGTGCGCTGCCGAGGGTGTCGGTGAACACCAGGGTGCCGGAGACGAAGGCCACGCCGAGTACGACGGCGAGCACGGTCATCAGGAGTCTGGCCTTGTGCGCGAGCACATTGCGCAGGGCGGTACGGAACATGTCTGTCAGTCCTGGGATGGGTTCCGGAAGCGGGATCGGGGGCGGCCGGGCGGGCTCAGCTGGTACGGCCCTTGGCGTCGAACGCCTTCATCCGGTCGAGGACCCCGTCCGCGGTGGGGCGCATCATCTGGTCGACGATCGCCCCGTCCGCCAGGAAGATCACCCGGTCCGCGTAGGAGGCGGCGACCGGGTCGTGAGTCACCATCACCACGGTCTGCCCCAGCTCGCGCACGGAGTTGCGCAGGAAGCCCAGCACCTCGGCGCCGGAGCGGGAGTCCAGGTTGCCGGTGGGCTCGTCACCGAAGATGATCTCCGGCTGCGAGGCCAGGGCGCGGGCCACCGCGACACGCTGCTGCTGGCCGCCGGAGAGCTCGGTGGGCCGGTGCTTCAGCCGGTCGGAGAGCCCCACCATCTCGATGACCTTGCGCAGCCACTCGGCGTCGGGCTTGCGGCCCGCGATGTCCATCGGCAGCGTGATGTTCTCCGCCGCGGTCAGCGTGGGCAGCAGGTTGAACGCCTGGAAGATGAAACCGATCTTGTCCCGGCGGAGCTGGGTGAGCTGCTTGTCCTTGAGGGAGCCGAGCTCCGTCTCGCCGATCCGTACCGAACCGCTGCTGAAGCTGTCGAGACCGGCCACGCAGTGCATGAGGGTGGACTTGCCGGAGCCGGACGGGCCCATGATCGCGGTGAACTCGCCCTGCGGGAAGTCCACGGTGACCCGGTCCAGGGCCTTCACCTGGGTCTCGCCCTGTCCGTAGACCTTGGACAGATCCGTGGCGCGGGCAGCCACCGCGGTGGCGCGGTGAGCGGTGGAGGTGATGGTCACGGGGACACTCCTGTTCAGGGCTTCGGTTCGGGGGTCCGGAAGCGGACTACTCCATCGTCGGCGCTGATCCGCTGCCGGTCGTCAGCCCCCGTGCCCGTTCCGGAGGGCCACTTGAGTCGCACCGGAGGGGCGATTCGTCCTCCTTGGGTATGACACCGCCCCTGAGCCGGTCGTACGTCGAACCGGTTCCTTCGCGGCGCCCGCACCCGGTTCCTCGGAGGCGCGCACACTCGGATCCAAGGTCACACAGAGTGAGGGTCGGGCTGGCCGGACGCGGCGCTCCGCTCACCCCTCGCACGACTGTGCCGACGCATGACTGCGTCGCTCGATCGGCTGATTCCGCCCGACGGGGCGGACGGGGCAGGAGGTGCGTCGCGGATCCGGGGCCGGCGCTGTGATCCAGGTGACACGTGCGTGTCCGCGGCCCACGGGTGCCGGAGATCACTCCGGGAGCGAGAAGTGCCGGTGAGGCCGTCGCCCGGCGGGTGGCGGGCCCATGGCGCCCAGGGCCGTCCCGGGGAGGCGAGTTTCCGTCATTCCCGATTGCGGGTCCGGGTACCCACCGCCCCGCTCAGGTATGTGACTATGCCTTACATCCTGTGCTGACGGCCCCTCAAACTGTCAATAAAATAAGACAACATCGCGCCACTGTTCCGCTGATCGGGGGATACCCCCGGATAGGGTCAGGTGCCAACGCGGAGCCGCGCGCCAAGCCCGGATGGTGGAATGCAGACACGGCGAGCTTAAACCTCGCTGCCCCTCGGGGGCGTGCCGGTTCGAGTCCGGCTCCGGGCACCACTGCGACGTTCAGTGACGGTGCCGATCGGCCGGACGTTACTTCAGTGATCAACCTCCATAAAGATCCTCCTCTGGCACTAGGGTGATCCCTTTGCCTACCCATTACTCTTGTGGCAAGGCCACGCAGGGTGGCCATGAAGGAGTGAGATGAGGAGCAGCAACCCGGTCTTCTCGCGACGGGGGTTCAGCCGCGACAACGGCTACGCGGGCTTCAACGCGGCGCCGCAGGCCGGGGCCGCTACCGCGAGCGCCAACCCGTACGCCCAGGGCACCGCCACCAACCCGTACGCCACCAATCCCTACGCCCAGCCGGACGTCCAGTACGGCGCCCCGCAGGCGCCCGCGCGCACCGGCGCGATGACGATCGACGATGTCGTCACGCGCACCGCGATCACGCTCGGCACCGTGGTGCTCGGCGCCGCGCTCGCCTGGGCCCTGCTGCCCGTCGACGAGGCCAATCTCGGCAAGTCCTACGGCATTGCGATCGGCGCCGCCCTGGTGGCGTTCGTCCTGTCGCTCGTCCAGTCCTTCAAGCGCAAGCCGGTCCCGGCGCTGATCGTCGCGTACGCGGCCTTCGAGGGTGTCTTCCTCGGAGTGATCTCCAGCGCGGTCAGCACGTACATCGGGCCGGGTGTCGTGATGCAGGCGGTGCTGGGCACCATGTGTGTCTTCGCCGGTGTGCTCCTCGCGTACAAGATGCGCTGGATCCGCGTCACCCGTCGCTTCTACGGCTTCGTGATGGCCGCTGCTGTGGGCTTCATGCTCCTGATGGTGGTCAACCTGCTGTTCTCCGTCTTCGGCGGAGGTGACGGCCTGGGCTTCCGCAGCGGCGGTCTTGGCATCCTCTTCGGCGTCATCGGGATCATCCTCGGCGCATGCTTCCTGGCCCTGGACTTCAAGCAGGTCGAGGACGGTATCGCGTTCGGCGCCCCGCGCGAGGAGTCGTGGCTGGCGGCCTTCGGCCTCACCATGACCCTGGTGTGGATCTACCTGGAGATGCTGCGCCTGCTCTCCATCCTGAGCGGCGACGACTGACCGTACGCACGCTCCGCGCAACGAAACGGCCCGCAGGCTCACCGCCTGCGGGCCGTTCCCGTCGGTCCGGGTGCCGCTTGCCCAGTGCTGTGACCGGCAATGTCTGCCGGGAGGGGTACCAGAGCGTGTTTCGAACGTCCCGCCTGCCTAGAGCAGCTTCCGCGCCGCCCGCCTCAGGTCGTACTCGTGGACGAGCGCCTTCGCGTGTCCGTAGGCGAGGTCGTGTTCGCTCCGCAGCCAGCTGACCTTCTCGTCGAACCGGAGGGCAGGGCCGTCTTCGACGGTGCGGAGCCAGTCGGAGACTTCACGACCGGTGCACTGAGGGATTCTGGAGAGCAGATTGCGATGGGTCTCTTCGGAGAAGACATGGGTCATCGGCGCCTCCGACGCATTGCGCGTTGCTGGTCCTTCCCGGCACCGTGCCTGAGCGTCGGCCCGTTGGCAACCATCCCGGGAGGGCGCGTAGGGTCGCGGCATGCTCGATACGACCCCGCTGGTCACCGTCGTGGACCGATTCGCCGACCGGCTGCGCGCCGCCCCGCAGAGCAGGCTCCAGCACGGAGCGGCCGCCGAAGGACTGGCCGCGGCCAGGGAATTGGCCGTACGGGCCCAGCGCATCGAGTCACCGGGCCGCGAGCCCCGCATCATGCCGGACGCGGGCATGTTTGCGGTCGGTGACCAGGTCGCGGTCGCGGGCCGGGACCTGGCGGTCGCATTGGAAAGGGCCCCGTCCGTCGAACTGGACGAGGCCGTGCGATTCGTCGAGGAAGCGACCACCCGGGCTTTCGCGTAGCGGCCGTCCCGTACGGAGGTCGTGGCAGCGGCCGACGACGGCCGCTGCGCGGGAACCGGGGGGCTCCCGCAGGTCAGAGCGAGGCGATGACGCGGTCGGCGAGAATGTAGACGTTCTCCTTGCCGCAGGAGAAGGTCAGGGCGTACGCGCCCGAGACACCGGAACCGCCCAGCAGCACCGGGTGCTCACCCGCCAGCAGCGCCTCGGCGAGCCGCTCGGCCGTCTCGCGGTGGCCGGGGGTCATACAGAGCGTGGTGCCGTCCGCGAAGACGTACACATCGAGCGTGCCGAGCGGGCCGGGGCGGACGTCGGCGAGCTCGGTCCGGCTGTCGGCGAGCTCCTCCAGCCGGCTCACGGTGCGCTCGTGGTCGGTGACGACCGGGGTCTGTACCGGTACGAAGTCGGGGTGCGAGGGGTGACGGCGACGGGCCGCCGCCAGCTCGGGGGAGTCCTCGGCGAACTCCACTGCCTCCGGAAACTCGGTTGTGTCGGCCGACTCGGCCAGTTCCGTCAGCTCCTCGAGCGCCTCGGTGGCGTCGAGGTCCATCGCCTCAAGGCCCGCGAAGTCCGCCTGGCGCGGTAGGAAGAACGGTGCGTCCTCGCCGATCCCGGACAGGCCGCCCAGCAGGGACGGGGCGTCCGCGGCGTCGCGCGCCTCCTGGGAGGCCCAGAACGCCCGCGCCTCGGCGAGCTCGCGCTCCCGCTCCTCGGCGAGTGCCTCGGCCACGGCCGCACGTATCTCGGCGGCGGGGGTGGCGGTGCTGCGGACCTGCTGGGGCACGGCGGCGGTACGGGCGCGGCCGGCGGCCAGCTCCATCCGCAGAGCCATGACCTGCTTGCGCAGCCCGTGAGCAGCGTGCAGAGCAGCAGCACCCACGGCCGTGGCAGCGGCGGCGGTCAGCAACAGGGCAAGAGGCATGGCGCTCACTGACATACTCCCGGTTTCAAGCGATCCCCCGACTTCCTACATCAGCTTGTCCTCCGCTTGCGCCCGGTGTCAGTGCATTACGTCACGAATTGGACAGGTATTTGTGCCTGAGGTTTAGTCCTGATGCGGGTGTGACCTGCGGAAATGGCTCTCCCCTAGGAGATAGGTCACATCCTGGGAGAGATTCGGTCACGGTCGGGGCTCGGAGCCGGCGGAAGAGGCCGGCTCGGTGGTTCCGGGCGGCGACAGGCTCTCAGCCGGTCGGGCCTGAGCTCGTGTACCTCAGGCGACCGTTCCTCAACAGTGAGCGGGGGTGAGTCCGCGCACTGGCACGCCCCGAATGATCTTGGGCGCACTGGCCGCCCGCTTTCGCGTCCCGGTCGGCGACACGGATCCTGTCCGTGGTCCGAACCGGGCGGGCGGAGTCCCTGACGACCTGGCCAGATGGGTACGGCCAAAGACGACCTGGCCAGATGGGTACGGCCAAAAGTGACGGGGAGCCCCGAACCATCACTCCGGTGGAGCGGGGGCCCCGCACACCGGCGCCGTACCCGGCGTCCCAGATCGCACGATCACCGTAGCCCGAACAGCCCAGGCCCCCGCAAGCCCGGAAACCGACCATGACACGATCGAGTCAGATCGACCTCGTGCGCCCTCCTTGGCGAGCAGTTGTCGATCCTTTGTTGCAGCTCAGCTCAGCCGCTCGATGACCATCGCCATGCCCTGGCCGCCGCCCACGCACATGGTCTCCAGACCGAACTGCTTGTCGTGGAACTGCAGGCTGTTGATCAGCGTGCCGGTGATCCGGGCGCCGGTCATGCCGAAGGGGTGGCCGACGGCGATGGCGCCACCGTTGACGTTGACCTTCTCCAGCGGCAGGCCGAGGTCGCGGTAGGAGGGGATCACCTGGGCGGCGAACGCCTCGTTGATCTCGGCCAGGTCGATGTCGTCGACGGTGAGGCCGGCACGCTTCAGCGCCTGCTTGCTCGCCTCCACCGGTCCGTACCCCATGATCTCGGGGGAGAGGCCCGAGACACCGGTCGAGACGATCCGGGCCAGCGGGGTCAGGCCCAGCTCGCGCGCCTTGGTGTCCGACATGATCACGAGTGCCGCGGCGCCGTCGTTGAGCGGGCAGCAGTTGCCCGCGGTGACCCGGCCATCGGGGCGGAAGACCGGCTTCAGGCCCTGCACGCCCTCCAGGGTGACGCCCGCGCGCGGGCCGTCGTCCTTCGAGACGACCGTGCCGTCCGGAGTGGTGACCGGGGTGATCTCGCGCTCCCAGAACCCGTTCTTGATGGCCTCCTCGGCGAGGTTCTGTGAGCGGACGCCGAACTCGTCCATGTCCTGACGGGTGACGCCCTTGAGCCGGGCCAGGTTCTCGGCGGTCTGCCCCATCGCGATGTACGCGTCCGGGACCAGGCCGTCCTCGCGCGGGTCGTGCCAGTCGTCGCCGCCCTGCTCGGCACGGGCCGCCGTACGGGCCTCGGCCTCGGCGAAGAGCGGGTTGTGCGTGTCCGGCAGGCTGTCCGAGTTCCCCTTCACGAAGCGGGACACCATCTCGACACCGGCGGAGATGAAGACATCGCCCTCGCCGGCCTTGATGGCGTGCAGCGCCATGCGGCTGGTCTGCAGCGAGGACGAGCAGTAGCGGGTGACCGTACAGCCGGGAAGGTGGTCCATGCCCATCTGTACGGCGATGATGCGGCCCAGGTTGTTGCCCTGCTCGCCGCCGGGGAGGCCGCAGCCGAGCATCAGGTCGTCGATGTCCTTCGGGTCCAGCTCGGGGACCTTGGCCAGCGCGGTCTGGATGATCGTGGCGGTCAGGTCGTCCGCCCGCAGGTCCTTCAGCGACCCCTTGAAGGCCCGGCCGATGGGGGAACGGGCAGCAGAGACGATCACGGCTTCGGGCATCACGCGGCTCCATGAGGGCTGGAAGGCTGTCTGGGCTGAGCAGGGCCGAGCGGCAGGCTCGGCCGACTGAGCAGGTGGGACTGTCTGGGAAGTTACCCGTACGTATCGCCGAGGTCACCCGGCAGGCTGTGTGATGCGGGCCTCTTTTCTAAGCGACCGCTCAGGCGGTCCGGGGTGCGGGGTCCGTGCCCGCGTCCCCGCCTGCGCGAGGGTCCCTGTCCAACGGTACGTCCGGGCGCTTCCCGTCCAGGTGCTGGATCTCCGGGGGCTGGACCTCCGGCTGCCGGCCGTCCACGTGCTCTGTATCCGAGTCTCGTACAGCCGGCTCCGGGTGCGGCTCCGTGGCCGCGGGCAGACGCCGGCGCCTGCGGTGCTTGAGGAGAGCCCACGGTGCCCGCGCCCCCGTGACCTCCGTACCGGCCTCTTGGACCGCCTGGGACGCCGCCTTGGCCACCGGCAGCATGTCCTCACGCCGCGACCCGTCGAGACTGTCGGACTCCGGCCACAGGCCCAGCACGGCGCACAGGGTCGGCAGCAGCGCCATCGCCGCCGTCGCGTACCCCTCGGCCGACGGGTGGTAGTTGTCCGGGCCGAACAGCTCGCGCGGATTCGCCTCGAACTCCGGCCCCAGCAGGTCGCCCAGCGACACCGTTCGCCCGCCCTGCTCCACCGAACCGATCGTCTGCGCCGCCGCCAGCTGACGGCTCGCCCGCCGGGCCAGCCAGCGCAGCGGCTGGTAGACCGGCTCGATCGTGCCGAGATCCGGGCAGGTTCCGACGACCACCTCCGCACCCGTCGTACGCAGCCTGCGCACGGCGGTGGTCAGGTACCGCACCGACTGGGTGGCGGGCATCCGGTGCGTCACATCGTTCGCCCCGATCATGATCACGCAGACGTCCGGCGGACGGGACGTGTCGGCCAGCAGGAGCGAGACCTGCCGCTCCAGATCGTCCGACCGGGCCCCCGGCTGCGCGACGTTCCGCAGATCCACCGGCCGCTCCGACACCGCCGCGAGCCCCGAGGCGAGCAGCGCCCCGGGCGTCTGCCCGGCCCTGCGCACCCCCTGGCCGGCCGCCGTCGAGTCACCGAGCAGCCCGAGTCGCAGCGGCTCCGCGGGCCCGGTGAACGCCACCCCGTACCGCCCGTCCGCACTGGGCGGAACCGGCGCGATACCGCCTCCCACGTGCCGCTTCGCCAGCTGGACCTCCGCCACCAACACGCCTGCCGCTGCCGCGCCGAGCAGTCCGATGCTGCCGCCGCCGTAGGCCGCGCCCGCTGCGATCCGCCGTGCCACCCTTGCTCTTGACACAGTCCGGTCCACCTCCTCGTTGCCGTACCGCCGTACTTACAGCTAACTGCCCCGTAGCGACCGTCGCCCAATCGCTTCGCCCAATCTCATGCCCGTACGCATACCCTGGCCGCACCATCTCGGAGACCCCGGAGTAACACGGTGCAATTTCACGATTCGTTGATCAGTCTCGTTGGCAATACCCCGCTGGTGAGGCTGCGCAGTGTCACGGCCGGCATCCAGGCGACGGTGCTGGCCAAGGTCGAGTACTTCAACCCCGGCGGTTCGGTGAAGGACCGGATCGCCCTGCGCATGATCGAGGCCGCGGAGGAGAGCGGCGAGCTGAAGCCCGGCGGCACGATCGTCGAGCCGACGAGCGGCAACACGGGCGTCGGCCTGGCGATCGTCGCTCAGCAGAAGGGCTACAAGTGCATCTTCGTCTGCCCGGACAAGGTGTCCACGGACAAGATCAATGTGCTGCGTGCCTACGGTGCGGAGGTCGTCGTCTGCCCGACGGCCGTTGACCCCGAGCACCCGGACTCGTACTACAACGTCTCGGACCGGCTGGTCCGGGAGACGCCGGGTGCGTGGAAGCCCGACCAGTACTCGAACCCGAACAACCCGCGCTCGCACTACGAGACCACCGGCCCCGAGCTGTGGGAGCAGACCGACGGCAGGATCACCCACTTCGTGGCGGGCGTGGGAACCGGTGGCACGATCACCGGTACCGGCCGCTATCTGAAGGAGGTCAGCGGCGGCTCGGTCAAGATCGTCGGCGCGGACCCGGAGGGCTCGGTCTACTCCGGCGGTTCCGGTCGTCCGTACCTGGTCGAGGGTGTCGGCGAGGACTTCTGGCCGACCGCGTACGACCGGACGGTCACGGACGAGATCGTCGCCGTGTCCGACAAGGACTCCTTCCAGATGACCCGGCGGCTCGCCAAGGAGGAGGGGCTGCTCGTCGGCGGCTCCTGCGGCATGGCGGTCGTGGCGGCCCTGGAGGTCGCGCAGCGCCTCGGACCGGACGACGTGGTCGTCGTGCTTCTCCCGGACAGCGGCCGCGGCTACCTGAGCAAGATCTTCAACGACGAGTGGATGGCCGACTACGGCTTCCTGGACGACACGGGTACGTCCGCCCGCGTCGGCGATGTGCTCGACTACAAGGACGGTCCGCTGCCGACGCTCGTCCACATGCACCCGGAGGAGACCGTCGGGGAGGCGATCGACGTCCTGCGCGAGTACGGCGTCTCGCAGATGCCGATCGTGAAGCCGGGCGCCGGCCACCCGGACGTGATGGCCGCCGAGGTCATCGGTTCGGTCGTGGAGCGGGAGCTGCTGAACGCACTGTTCGCGCAGCGCGCCTCGCTCACCGACCCGCTGGAGAAGCACATGTCGCCGCCGCTTCCGCAGGTCGGCTCCGGCGAACCGGTCGAGGACCTGATGTCGGTGCTCGGCGGCGCGGGCGGTGCCGACGCGGCGATCGTGCTGGTGGAGGGCAAGCCGAAGGGCGTCGTGAGCAGGCAGGACCTGCTGGCGTTCCTGGCGAAGGACGCGGGCCCGAAGCAGTAGGGAGCGATTCGGGGCTTCGCGAAAACGGTACGAGCACGACACGTACGCGCAGCACCGGCTTAACACGGCTCCGGCACATTGGTGGGTGTCGGCAGGGAAACCCGCCGGCACCCAAGACGGCGACGCGGACTACGGTGCGGCTCCCGGACCTCCACTGTCGCCAGGACGCGCGCACCCGGCGCTGGCCCGGACCCGCGTCCCTCGTGGGGACCGCCGTCGTCCCGCCCCCCGGGAAACCGGGGGTGCGGCGGTCCCCACGACATACCTGTCGGCGCGTTCACCTGTTCGACGCGCTGGGCTCCCCTGTCCGGCGACGACATCGCCGATCAGGTCGCCCGGACCGCCGGCCGCCCGCGTCACGTCAACCTGAGCCGGCTGATCGTGCTGCCCACGCGCCAGGCGTGGCCGCCGGCCGCTCAGTCCTCCCAGTCGGACTTCGTGCGCTCATCAGAGCGCCGGAACAACGGCTGGCTACGGGCGGCCTGGGCGACATTCACCCCGACGATCCCCAGCCAGGCCACGACGAGCCCGTTGATCCCGGCGTTCGTGACCCCGATCGCGGACAGCGGGATGGCCAGGATCAAGGAGATGACCCCGAACCCGAACCGCTCACCGAAGTTCCCCACCGGCGGCTGTGGCGCCCGGGCCCCCCGGGCGACCACAATCTGCTGTTCGGCGAGATGCCGCCGCACCCGCCGGTCGAGCGTGACGTCGAGGCGCTGGTCCACCTTCTCCAGGAACGAGTCGATGAGCGCGGACTCGTACTCCGGCCCGAGTTCACTGCGGGCCTGCAGGGCGGCATTGAGCTCACTCTTGAGCTCCGGGTCGCGGGCTTCCATGTATCTACGGTACGAAGCGGAGGGGCCCGGGGCAGTGGGGCTAACCCCCCTCTTCGAAGCGCAGAGCCGCTCAGCCGGTGTGGATGCGGGGCGGGTCGTGTGCGGCGATCGCCGACGCGACGACGATCGCGAGCAACGGCACAGTGGCCGGGCGAGCGGCCGGGCTGAGAGCCTGTCGGGCGACACCTGATCGGGCGGTCGAAGGTCACCCGACAGGCTCTCAGGCCGCCGGGACCCGGTCCGTCGGCATGATGGTGGCGGCCGGGACGTAGGTGGTGTCGCGGCGGGCGAGCAGCCAGTACAGCAGGGCCGGTACGAGCAGGCCGACCATCCAGGAGATGTCCGCGCCGCCCAGCGGCTCCACCAGCGGGCCGGTGTAGAAGGTCGTCGCCAGGAAGGGAAGCTGGGCGACGATGCCGACGGCGTAGACCGTCAGTGCGTCCCAGCGTCAGGCGCCGTAGCGGCCGTCCGGGTCGGACAGAGCCGGGATGTCGTAGCGCTCGCGCGATGGTTCGCTCCGAGCCAGAGGGTGAACTGGGAGAACGCGGTGCCGTGCCGTTCGTCGTCCGGTACGACGTCGATCGAGCGGCGCTCGACGAGGGAGTCGGCCATCGGGGATTGCTCCTTTTCTCTTACTTTTCTGCCAGGCCTACTTCTCTGCCAGGCCGTGCGCCGCGGCCCAGTCGTGCGCCACGTCCTCCGGGTCCTTCTTGTCCTTGTCCACCAGACGGTTCAGCTCCGTGAGGTCCTTTGTCGTGAGGGTGGCGCCCAGGCGGGCCAGTGCCCTGCGGACCGTGGAGTCCGCCGCGCGGTCCGCGATCAGGGGGACCACGTGCTGGCCGGGGATCAGGTTCTTGGGGTCGGTGAGGACCACCCAGCCCTCGGCGGTGATGTCCGTGTCGGTGGTGAAGAGGTTGGCGACGTCCACATCGCCCTTCTTCAGGGCCCCCTTGACCAGCGGGCCGGAGGAGTCCAGCGACTTGAACTCCTTGAACTCGACTCCGTACACGTCCTTCAGACCGACCGCCCCGACCGTCCGCTTCTTCACCTCGGGGGCCGCGCCGATGACCAGCTTGCCGTTCTGCTTCGCCAGGTCGGCAAGGGAGGTCAGGCCGTACTTCCTGGCGGTGCCCGGTGTGACGACGAAGGCGTCCGAGTCCTCCGCCATGCCGTACGGGAGGATCTGGAGGCCCTTGGGGAGGGCGATGGCCAGGGCGTTCTGCATCTCGCCCTCCTCGGTGGCCTTCGCCTTCGGGTCGAGGTAGTGCAGGAGGGCGCCCTGGTACTCGGGGAGCAGATCGATGTCGCCACCCTCGAGGGCGGGGATGAGGATCTCGCGGGTGCCCAGGTTGGCGCGGACCTTTGTCTTCACTCCGGCGGCCTGCAGGGCTTCGGCGTACAGGTAACCGAGCACCTGGTTCTCGGTGAAGTTGGCCGTGCCGATGGTGACGCCGCCGGCGCTGGAGCCGCCACCGGTGCCACCGCCGCCCTGGCCGTCCAGCGAGGTGATGCCACTGCTGCAGGCTGCGAGCGCGGGGACTGCGGCCGCGGCGAGGAGGCCGCCCAGCAGGGAGCGGCGGGTGGTGCTGCGGGGAGTGCGGGTCATGGGTGGTCTCCTCAGGCGGTGCGGTGACGGAAGAGGATGCGCTGCAGCCCGGACAGGGCCAGGTCCAGGACGACGGCCACGACCGCCACCAGGACCGCGCCGCCCAGGACCTGGACGAGGTCGCGCTGGGCCAGGCCGTCGAAGACGTACCGGCCCAGGCCGCCGAAGCTGACGTACGCGGCGACCGTGGCGGTGGCGACGACCTGGATCAGGGCCAGGCGCAGGCCGGTCATGATCAAGGGGAGGGCAAGGGGGAGTTCCACCTGCCACAGGATCTGGTGGCCGCGCATGCCCTGGCCGCGGGCGGCGTCCTTGACCTCCGGGTCGACGGCGGTCATGCCGGCGTAGGTGTTGGTGACGATCGACGGGACGGCGAGCGCGACCAGTGCCACGTACACCGGGGTCATCGACAGCCCGCTGGCCAGGAAGACGAGCACCACCAGACCGACCGTGGGCAGCGCCCGGCCGAATGACGAGAGGTTGATGGCGAGGAAGGCGCCGCGCCCCGTGTGGCCGATGAGCAGACCGATCGGGAGGGCGATCACCGTCGCGATCAGGGTGGCGAGGAGCGAGTACTGGAGATGCTCGGTGAGGCGGTGGGCGATGCCCTCCGGGCCCTGCCACTGCTCGGCGCCGGTCAGCCAGGTGCCGAGGTCCGCGAAGAGTTCGTACATGTCAGGCCCTCTTCCGCTTCCAGGGGGTGAGCGCGTACTGCACGGCGACCAGCAGGGCGTCCGCGATCAGTGCGAGCAGCAGGGTCAGGGCGATGCCGACGATCACCGGGGTGGGGAAGTTGCGCTGGAACCCGTCGGTGAAGAGCTGGCCGAGACCGCCGTCGCCGATGTACGTGGCCACGCTGACCAGCGAGATCGACATGACCGTGGCGATCCGTACGCCCGCCATGATCACGGGGAGGGCGAGGGGGAGCTCGATGGTGAGCAGGATGCGCAGAGGGCGGGTCCCCATCGCCTTGGCGGCCTCACGGGTGCGCGCCGGGACGGAGTCGAGGCCCTCGACCGTGTTGCGGAGCAGGACGACCAGTGTGTAGACGGTCAGGCCGATCACCGTGGTGGTGCGGGTGAGGCCCGAGACCGGCAGCAGGAGCACGAAGACCGCGATGGACGGGATCGTGAAGAGAATGTTCGACAGCCCCAGGAGGAAGCCGCGCAGGGGGCGTACCCGGTGGGCGAGGACGGCCAGCGGGAGCGAGATCAGCAGGCCGAGGAGTACGGCGGTCAGGGCGGCCTGGAGGTGGGAGACGGTCAGGGTGGCGAGATCGCTCGCGTGGTCGGATATCCACGACCAGTCGATGGTCATGCGCTGCCCTTTCCGGCCGGGACCGTCGCGGGCCGAGGGGGCTCGGCCGCTGCGGAGTGGGCGGCGCCCGCCCGGGCGTGCACGGCCTCGCGTGCGGTGACCCCGGTCAGGACGCCGGCGTCGTCGATCCTGGCTATCAGTCCGGCCGGTGAGGCGACCGATTCGTTCAGCGCGGAGAGCAGCGAGTCCGTGTCGCGCAGCGGTCGTACGGGGACGAGCGCGGCGTCCCCCGCCCGGCCCGGCCCGGTGGCTGCCGGGTCGAGCCAGCCGAGGGGCTCGCCCTTGGCGGAGACGACCAGTTGCCAGTCGGTGCGCCCGGCGGGCGCGGTTTCGTCGGCCCGCACCGTTGTCGCCGGTTGCCGGGGGAGGTCCGCGAGCGTGCTCAACGAGAGCAGTTTCAGGCCGCGTTCGGCTCCCAGGAAGTCGGCGACGAAGTCGTCGGCCGGGCGGGCGAGGAGTTCGGCGGGCGGTGCGCACTGCACGAGATGGCCGCCGGTACGGAAGACGGCGATCCGGTCGCCGAGCCGCACCGCCTCGTCGATGTCATGGGTGACGAAGACGATGGTCTTGTTCAGCTCCTGCTGGAGGCGGAGCAGCTCGTCCTGGAGCTGAGTCCGCACGACGGGGTCGACCGCGCCGAACGGCTCGTCCATCAGCAGGACCGGCGGATCGGCGGCGAGCGCGCGGGCCACGCCGACGCGCTGCTGCTGGCCCCCGGAGAGCTGGTGCGGGTAGCGCTTGGCGGCGTCGGCCGGAAGCCCGACCGTCTCCAGCAGCTCGGCCGCGCGGGCCCGGGCGCGCTTGCGTCCGTGGCCCAGCAGCAGCGGGACCGTGGCGATGTTGTCGAGGATCGTGCGGTGCGGAAAGAGTCCGGCCTGCTGGATGACGTAACCGATGCCCCGCCGGAGTTCGGCGGCGTCCGCTTCGAGGATGTTCCGGCCGCCGAGCGTGATCGTGCCGGAGCTCGGATCGACCATCCGGTTGATCATCCGGAGAGTGGTGGTCTTGCCGCAGCCGGACGAACCGACCAGGACCGTGATGCCGCCCTCCGGCATGGTGAGGCTGAGCTCATGAACTGCCGTCGTGCCGTTCGGGAAGCGCTTGTTCACTGCGTCGAATTTGATCATCAGTCGTCCCTTGCCCCGGCTGCATATAGTCATGCAGAGTTCTCGTTGACTGAATAGGTTGTCAATGCCTTGGGGTAAAACACTGGTGACAGAATCCCGAAGGGCAGGACCGAGTGTCCCGATTGGGAGTGTTCGCGCATGATGTCGTCCCACATGATGGACTCCTCGCCTTTCGGTGGCTGGGCCGCGGACCATGCCGTCTCCATCGTCGAGCTCGACGGGGAGACCCTCCCCGTCGCCGATGTCGTCCGGATTGCCCGCGGCGCCGCCCGGCCCGTGCCGGGCGCCGAGGCGATGAAGCGGGTCGACCGGTCCTGGGCGGCCGCCCGGGAACTCGCCGCGACCGGGCGGGTGTACGGGCGATCCACCGGGGTCGGCGCCAACCGCAACGAGGAGGTCCCGACCGAGGCCGCCGCCGACCACGGGCTTCGGTTGCTGCGCAGCCACGCCGGGGCCATCGGCGAGCCGCTGCCCGCCCGCGAGGTCCGCGCGATGCTCGCCGTGCGCGCCAATCAGCTGCTCGCGGGCGGCGCCGGGCTGCGGCCCACCGTCGTCACCGCGCTCTGTGAGGCGCTGGAGGCGGGGGCGCACCCGGTGATCAACGAGTTCGGTTCGGTCGGCACCGGGGACATCGCCGCCCTCGCCCAGGCCGGCCTCGCGCTCGCCGGGGAGCACCCCTGGCAGGGGCCCGGCGCCGCCCCCGAACCCCAGCCGCTCGACAACAACGACGCCCTCGCCCTGATCAGCAGCAACGCCCTCACCCTCGGTCAGGCCGCCCTCGCGCTCGACGAGCTGCGCCGGCTCGTCACCGTCACCGAGGTGGTCGCCGCGCTCTCGCTGCTCGCGGTCGACGGTTCGTACGAGGCGTACGCCGAACCGGTCCACGCCGCCCGTCCGCACCCCGGCTCCTACCGGGTCGCTGCGCGGATGCGGCAGCTGCTCGGTGTCCCCGACCGCCCGGGGCCCCCGCTCGGCCGGATTCAGGACCCGTACGGCTTCCGCTGTCTGCCGCAGATCCACGGGCCCGCGCAGGACGCCGCCGACGCGCTCGAACAGGTCCTCGCCATCGAGATCAACGCGGCCGCCGAGAACCCGCTGATCTGCCCGGACGCCGGTCTCAACGACAGCCCCGCCGCCTACCACCACGGCGGTTTCTACATGGCCCAACTCGCCCTGGCACTGGACCACTTCAGGCTCGCTGTCGTGCAGGTCGCGCGGCTCTCGACCTCCCGGCTCTCGGCGCTCAACGAGCCGTCCTTCACCCGGCTGAGGCCCTTTCTCGCCGATGGTGAACCCGCTTCCTCGGGCGTGATGATCCTGGAGTACGCGGCCGGAGCCGCCCTGGGCGATCTGCGGGCGTTCGCCGCGCCCGCCTCGCTCGGCCACGCCGTGCTGTCCCGGGGCGTGGAGGAGCAGGCGAGTTTCGCCTCGCTGGCGGCCCGCCAGACGCTGCGCGTGTGCGGCGCCTACCGGCAGGTCGTCGCCTGTGAACTCGTCTCCGCCGTAAGGGCGTTGCGGCTGCGCGATCTGCGGCCGGATCCCGGCCTGCCGGTCGGGCGGGCGTTCGAGCTGGCCGATTCGCTGCTCGAAGGGGAGTTTGCGGACCGGCCGCTCACCGATGATGTGAAGGCGGCGGCCGGGGAGCTGCTCGACCGCTGCACGGACCTGTGGAACACCGATCTCACCAGCACCAGCACCAGCACTTGGGGGACAGCATGAACGGGAGCAGCCCGGCCGCGCGGTTGCAGCAGCTCTTCGAGGGGCACCGGCTCACGCCCACGCAGCGGCGGATCGCGCACTCGATGGTGCGCAGGGCCGGGGACGTCCCGTTCCTGTCGAGTGTGGAGCTGGCCGAGCTCGCCGGGGTCAGCCAGCCGTCCGTCACCCGGTTCGCCGTCGCGCTCGGGTTCGACGGGTATCCGGCGCTGCGCAGGTATCTGCGGGAGGTCGCGCCCGGCCCCGCGGAGGGAGGTGCGGGCACCGCCGCCGACACGTACAACGAGTACCAGCAGGCCGTACGCGCCGAGATCGAGAACCTGCAGCACCTCGCCGAACTCCTCGCCGACCCCACTCCGGTCGAGCGGGCGGGGCGGCTGCTTGCCGCGTCGCGCCCGCTGCCGGTGCTCGGGCTGCGCGCCTCCTCCTCGCAGGCGCGGGGCTTCGGCTACTTCGCCGCCAAGGTCCACCCGGACGTGCGAGTGCTCGACGAGGGCGGCACCATGCTGCACGACCGGATCGACGCCGCGCGCCGGGCGGGGGCGAGCGCGCTGGTCTGCTTCGCGCTGCCGCGCCATCCCAGGGAGGTTGTGGACGCGCTCGCGTACGCCCAGGAGCAGGGACTGGCCGTGGTGTCGGTCGCCGATTCAGCGTTCGCCCCGGTGGCCAAACACAGCGACCTGCTGATTCCCGCGGCCGTCGGCACCGGACTTGCCTTCGACACGGCGTGCGCGCCGATGCTGCTGGGGCGAGTGCTGCTGGAGGCGATGTGCGACGACCTGCCGGACGCGCAGGCGCGACTGGAGGAGTTCGACGCGCGGGCGGCGGCGCGCGGGCTGTTCGTGGAATGAGGGCGTGACGCGCGGGATGTGGCTGCCGGGCTGCCCGGCGGGGTGAGCGCCCGTGGGCTGTCGAGGGCACCCGGGGGACCGGACGGTCACGCCGACGCCGACGCCGACGCCGACGCCGGGGCTGCGGCCGGGCGGGCGGTCGTCGGCGTCCGGACCGTGATCGCTTCCGGCGTCGGCGGACCCGGAAATTCACCGGCCGGGAACGGCGCCGCGGAGGCGAGTCCGCCTGCACCGGGGGCGGGGACGGCCAGGCGGGTGTCCGGTGCTGAGGGAAGTCCGGCCGGTGGTCGGCACTCCTCGCCGATTCTCAGACACCGCTCAGATACGGCCGTTAATCTGCGCCCCGAGAATCAGCATCGATGGCTGTCGAGAGGGGTACGGACGTGGGGCGCGGAGCGCAGTCGCTGGCGAGGGTGGCGGTGATCGTACGAGCCGGAGCCGTACCGCTGTGGTGGTCGGGGCTGCTCGCCGCAGCCGTCAGTGCGCTCGTCCCGGGGCTCACCGGCCGTCGGATCGGACTGCTCGCCGGAGCCGCGCTCTTCCTGATCACCGCGGTTGTGGTGGCGCTCGCACGGGGGCGCAGGTACGCGGAGCTGGCGAGAGCCGCCACCCGTGCCGGGCGGACGGACTTCCTCCAGGACCGGGCCGTGACCGTACGCAACTGGCGGCGCGGGCACCGGTGGTGGCTGCTGGGCGGGTTTCTCGTGGCGATCGCCGGAGGGTTCCTGCTACCCGGCGCCGGTGGGCTGATGCTTGCGGGTGCAGGGGCCGGCCTCTGGGCCAAGTCCGTCCGGATCGGGCAGCGGGAGCGCAAGGACGACGTCCTGTACTGGGTGCGGACCGACTGGGTGGAGAAGGGGCGGCCCGCGGGCAAGCGGGTCGCGGCGTACCGGACGACCGGGCCGGCGGCGGGCGACGCCGCGCCCGGCGGGGCGCGGCGTCGCTGAGGGCGTCCCGCGGAGGTCAGACCTCCAGTTCGGCCTCGATCCGCTTCAGCTGGTGGCGGGCCATCGCCAGGTTGGCGCGGCCGCCGTCCAGCACCAGGTAGAGGAAGAGACCGTTGTTGCCGCGCGCCCTGAGCAGCCGGATCAGGTGGTACTGGGTGCCGAGGGTGATCAGGATGTCCTCGATCTCGTCCTTGATGCCGAGATGTTCCATGGTGCGGAGTTTGGCGCGTACGACATCCGTGTTGCCCGCGGCAGCGACCTCCAGGTTGAAGTCCTTGCCACCGCCGAGGGTGCCCAGCGCCATGCCGCTGGTGTAGTCGACGAGTGCGACACCGATGGTGCCCTCGATGGACGTCATTGCTTCCTTGAGTGACGCTTCGGTGTTGGCCATGAGTGCTCGTTTCCTTTCCTTGCCGGCCGAGGTGACCGGCTCCGTTTTCTGGCGTTCCTGGTGCGGCGTGACTGGTGCTACGTGCGGTGCGCCAGGTTGCCGTCGGAGCGGTCGAGCCACAGATGCAGGAAGACGCTGCTGTCGAAGGCCGTCTCGACGAATCGGATGATGTGGTAGCCGGCGCGGGTGGTGACGATGACGTCTTCCACCGGCGGCGCGGCGCCCGTCGCGGTAACGTCGTTTCCGCCCGGGCCTGTTAAGGGCTCCGGGACCGAGAGGGCGAACACGGGCTGCTCCGCCGCCATGCGTGCCACCTCGGCCGTCTCGGCGGCGGTCGCCTCGTGATCGCCGTTGGGCGAGTCGCCGATGGTGCCTAGGGCGAGACCGCTCGTCCAGTCGACCACCGCGGCGCCGCGGGCACCGGGCAGCCTCATGACTTCGAGCAGGCACTCGTCGATTCCGGGCACGCGGACTCCCTCCCGATCTGACGTGCGGCTGTGACCGAGAGGCTACGCAACGTGCCTGCCCCAGGTGGGAGTTCTGGCATTTTCCATTGGTACATGCGGAAGGCGATCGGAAACGGTCGGACCCGCTGTCGCCCTTGTCGTGTTCTGTCCGCGCCATGTCCTGTCGGCGTTCGGCGCCGTATCACGCCTTCGGGGCAGGTCTTTCGGGCGCGCCTGTTGACTACAAGTATTCAGAGCAGCAGGATGTGAATAGAAGCAACACAGTCGCGAGGAGGCATTGCCATGTCAGGACCCCGCCCCGTACGGGCACCGCGCGGTACCGAACTGAGCGCCCTGGGATGGCAGCAGGAAGCCGCCCTCCGCATGCTGCAGAACAATCTCGACCCCGAGGTCGCCGAGCACCCCGACAAGCTCGTCGTCTACGGCGGCACGGGCAAGGCGGCCCGCGACTGGCGTTCGTTCGACGCGATGGTGCGCACGCTGCAGACGCTCAAGCAGGACGAGACGATGCTCGTCCAGTCCGGGCGCCCGGTCGGTGTCATGCAGACCCACGAGTGGGCGCCGCGCGTCCTGATCGCCAACTCCAATCTGGTGGGCGACTGGGCGAACTGGGAGGAGTTCCGCCGCCTGGAGGCGCTCGGACTCACCATGTACGGCCAGATGACGGCCGGGTCGTGGATCTACATCGGTACGCAGGGCATCCTGCAGGGCACGTACGAGACGTTCGCCGCCGTCGCCGCCAAGAAGTTCAATGGGACGCTGGCCGGGACGATCACCCTGACCGCCGGACTCGGCGGCATGGGCGGCGCCCAGCCGCTCGCCGTGACCATGAACGACGGCGTGGCGATCTGTATCGACTGCGACCCGCGCGCCATCGAGCGCCGCATCGAGCACCGCTACCTCGATGTGCGCGCCGACTCCCTGGAGCACGCGCTCCAGCTCGCCACCGAAGCGCGCGACGCGCGCAAGCCGCTCTCCATCGGGCTGCTCGGCAACGCGGCGGAGCTGCTGCCCCGGATGCTCGCCGAGGGCGCCCCGATCGACATCGTCACCGACCAGACCAGCGCGCACGACCCGCTCGCGTACCTCCCGATCGGCGTCGACTTCGACGACATGGCCTCGTACGCCGCCGAGAAGCCCGCCGACTTCACGCAGCGGGCGCGCGAGGCGATGGCCAAGCACGTCGAGGCGATGGTCGGCTTCATGGACGCCGGGGCCGAGGTCTTCGACTACGGCAACTCGATCCGCGGCGAGGCCCAGCTCGCGGGCTACGACCGGGCATTCGACTTCCCCGGGTTCGTCCCCGCGTACATCCGGCCGCTGTTCTGCGAGGGCAAGGGCCCGTTCCGCTGGGCCGCGCTGTCCGGCGAGGCGTCGGACATCCACAAGACCGACAAGGCGATGCTCGAACTCTTCCCGGAGAACGAGTCGCTGCACCGGTGGATCAAGATGGCCGGCGAGCGCGTCCACTTCCAGGGGCTGCCCGCCCGGATCTGCTGGCTCGGCTACGGCGAGCGCGACCGCGCCGGTGAGCGGTTCAACGACATGGTGGCCTCCGGCGAACTGGCCGCACCGCTGGCGATCGGCCGCGACCACCTGGACTGCGGATCGGTGGCGTCCCCGTACCGCGAGACCGAGGCGATGCTCGACGGGTCCGACGCGATCGCGGACTGGCCGCTGCTGAACGCCATGGTCAACGTGGCGTCCGGCGCCTCCTGGGTCTCCATCCACCACGGCGGCGGCGTCGGGATGGGGCGCTCCATCCACGCCGGTCAGGTGACCGTGGCCGACGGTACGAAGCTGGCGGGCGAGAAGATCCGCCGGGTGCTGACGAACGACCCGGGGATGGGGGTCATCCGGCACGTCGACGCGGGGTACGACATTGCGGAGTCCGTTGCCGCGGACAAGGGCGTGCGGATTCCCATGACGGAGGGGCAGTGAGCCTGCCGGGCGGAAGCGGTTCCGTGGGCGCCGAGGGTTTCCCGGCGCCCGCCCTCCCCCATGGCCCGCAGGGACCGGGAGGGGACGGGCAGCCGTCCTTCCAGGCCATGTGGAAGGAACTTGCCCCCATCGGGCGCCACCCCGAGAGCGGTGGGTACCGGCGGTACGCCTGGACCGGCGCCGACGCCGACTGCCGGGTCTGGTTCCGGGAGCAGGCCGAAGCGCGTGGGCTCGGGTACGAGGTCGACCGGAACGGGAATCAGTGGGCCTGGCTCGGGGATCCGCTCGGTGACGACGCCGTCGTCACCGGGTCGCACCTCGACTCCGTGCCCGACGGCGGTGCGTTCGACGGGCCGCTCGGCGTGGTCTCCTCCTTCGCGGCGCTCGACGAACTCCGCTGCAGAGGAGCCCAGTTCACCCGACCGTTCGCCATCGCCAACTTCGGTGACGAGGAAGGGGCCCGGTTCGGGCTCGCCTGTGTCGGGTCCCGGCTCGCCGCCGGGCAGTTGACCGTCGAGAAGGCGCACCAGCTCAGCGACGGCGACGGCATCACACTGCCGCAGGCCATGGAGGCGGCCGGGTACGACCCCGACGCCATCGGCCCGGACCCCGAACGGCTGGCCCGCATCGGCGCGTTCGTCGAGCTCCATGTCGAGCAGGGGCGCTCCCTCGACCTCACCGGCGACCCGGTCGGTATCGCTTCCGCGATCTGGCCGCACGGCCGCTGGCGGTTCGACTTCCGGGGCGAGGCCAACCACGCGGGGACCACCCGGCTCGTCGACCGGCGCGACCCGATGCTCACCTACGCGGAGACCGTGCTGGCCGCCCGCCGCGAGGCGGAGCTCACCGGCGCTCTCGCCACCTTCGGGAAGATCGCCGTCGAGCCGAACGGTGTCAACGCCATCCCCTCCCTCGTCCGTGGCTGGCTCGATTCGCGCGCCGCCGACCAGGACACCCTCGACGCCGTCGTCACCGGCATCGAGCGGGTCGCCCGGGAGCACGCCGAGCGTGCGGGCATCGATCTCGATGTCGTACGGGAGTCCTTCACGCCCGTCGTGGAGTTCCAGCACGCCCTGCGTGACGAACTCGGCAAGATCCTGACCTGCCGGGGCGGCGGCGACGCGGGCCGCGCCGTGCCCGTCCTGGGCACCGGCGCCGGACATGACGCGGGTATTTTGTCCGCTTCGGTCCCTACCGCCATGCTGTTCGTACGGAACCCCACCGGGATCTCGCACTCGCCGGCCGAGTACGCCGCCGAGGACGACTGCACCGCCGGGGTGATCGCACTCGCCGATGTACTGGAAGGTCTCGCGTGCAGCTGACAACGACACCGACGGGCGCGCGCCGCACCGCGACGTTCTGGATGTCCCACGCCTGGCTCGGCACCCATGTCGAGCCGGGCGTCGCCCTGGACGTCGCCGACGGGCGGATCGCCGGGATCCGCACCGGCGTCGACGCCCCGCCGCCGGGCGCCACCGTGCTGCGGGGGCTCACGGTGCCCGGTCTCGCCAACACCCACTCGCACGCCTTCCACCGCGCCCTGCGCTCCACCGTCCAGGTGGGCTCCGGCACCTTCTGGACCTGGCGCGAGCTCATGTACCAGGTCGCGTCCCGGCTCACCCCCGATACGTACTACGACCTGGCCCGTGCCGTGTACGCCGAGATGGCGCTGGCAGGCATCACCGCGGTGGGCGAGTTCCACTATCTGCACCACGCGCCCGGCGGAGCCCCGTACACCAACCCCAACGCGATGGGCGAAGCCCTGATCGCCGCCGCCGGCGCGGCCGGGATCCGGATCACCCTGCTGGACACGGCCTATCTCGCCGCGGGATTCGGGCAGCGGGCCGGCCAGTACCGGGAGCCCGACCAGCACCAGCTGCGCTTCTCCGACACCACCGCGGACGCCTGGGCCGAACGCGCCTCCCTGCTCAAGGGCAGCGACCACGCCCTGATCGGCGCGGCCGTCCACTCCGTACGCGCGGTGCCCGCCGGGCAGCTCGCGACCGTGGCGGAGTGGGCCGAGGAGCGGCAGGCGCCCCTCCATGTCCATCTCTCCGAACAGACCGCGGAGAACGACGCCTGCCAGGCCACCCACGGCTGTTCGCCCACCCGGCTCCTCGCCGACCACGGGGTCCTCGGCCCGCGCACCACCGGCATCCACAACACCCACCTCAGCAGTGAGGACATCGCGCTGCTCGGCGTCTCGGCCACCGGCACCTGCATGTGCCCCACGACCGAACGTGACCTCGCCGACGGCATCGGACCCGCCGTCGCCCTGCAGCGCGCCGGCTCGCCGCTCTCCCTCGGGAGCGACAGCCACGCCGTGATCGACCTCTTCGAAGAGGCCCGCGCGATGGAGCTCAACGAGCGTCTGCGCACCCATACCCGCGGCCACTGGACGGCCGCCGCACTGCTGCGCGCCGCCACCGTCGACGGGCACGCCGCCCTCGGCCGGTCCGACGCGGGCACCCTGGAACCGGGCGCGCTCGCCGACTTCACCACCGTCGCCCTGGACTCCGTCAGAACAGCGGGACCGGTGCCCCGACTGGCCGCCGAAGCAGTCGTATTCGCCGCCTCCGCGGCCGATGTGCGTCATACGGTCGTGGCAGGCCGGCACATCGTCCGCGACGGGCAGCACACGCTCGTCGAGGACGTCCCCGCAGCACTCGCCTCAGCCATCGCCGTCCTGCACGGCTGACCCCGGACCCTCGCAAGGAGAGCATTCCCCCGATGACGACGACCACCATCACCAACATCGCCAGTCTGGTCACCAACGACCCCTCCCTCGGTGACGGTTCCCCCCTGGGCCTGATCCTGGACGCGGCCGTCGTCATCGAGGGCGACCGGGTCGTCTGGACCGGTGAATCAAGCAAAGCACCCGCCACTGACAACGCCGTCGACGCGGGCGGCCGCGCGGTGATCCCGGGATTCGTCGACTCCCACTCCCATCTCCTCTTCGCGGGCGACCGCACCGAGGAGTTCAACGCCCGGATGTCCGGCCGCCCCTACACCGCGGGCGGTATCCGGACCACGGTCGCCGCCACCCGTGCCGCCACCGACGACGAGCTGGACGCCAACGTCGTCCGCTATCTCGCCGAGGCGCTCCGCCAGGGCACCACCACGTTCGAGACCAAGTCCGGCTACGGGCTCACCGTCGAGGACGAGGCCCGCGCCCTGCGCATCGCCGCCCGCCACACCGACGAGGTCACCTACCTCGGCGCCCACGTCGTCCCCCCGGACTACGCCGACGATCCCGCCGGGTACGTCGAGCTGGTCACCGGGCCGATGCTCGACGCCTGTGCCCCGCACGCCCGTTGGGTCGACGTGTTCTGCGAGAAGGGCGCGTTCGACGGCGACCAGGCCCGCGCGATCCTGACCGCGGGCATGGCCAAGGGCCTGCACCCCCGGGTCCACGCCAACCAGCTCACCCACGGCCCCGGGGGGGCCCCCCCCCCCCGGGGGGGCCCCGCCCCCCCCCCCCCCCCGCCCCCCCCCCCCCCCCCCGCCGCCGCCCCCCCCCCCCCCCGCCCCCCCCCCCCCCCCCCCCCCCCCCCCCCCCCCCCCCC